>NZ_JBOBHU010000026.1:0-87409 GCF_050587665.1 Rhizobium sp. Nf11,1
GACGCGCCCCATCGGGCGCGTCTTTTCGTTTTTGGGGCGCTTCTGATTCGGTCTTGAACGCTGCTGATTTCAGGGGCTGAGCCCGTGGATCTTGGCTCTGCGGTTATCCATTTGGTGAAAACTGTCACTGTTGTTGGATTGATACAGCATTTGCAATGTTTGGAATGAAAACCCAAACGCCAAACTCAAAATTGATAACTCTAGAATAATATTCTATTAACCGGATTTTTTGACGTGTCCGTCAATTTCTTTACGTAAGTTAGCCGCTGCAATGCCTGGGAGCGACGCCGTGGGGCGCGTTGCCATGTCGAGCGAACGCTTACTAAAGTGGCGTACATCAACTGCTGGAGTGGGGGAGACACAATGGCATCGCGTATGTTTTCCAAGGGCGTAACGTCGCTCGTTTTTCTTTCGTCGCTTGCCTCGCCATCCTTCGCCGGTGGCCTGGAGCGCGGCGGCTATAACATCGATCAGCTGTTCGATACGTCGCCTTTCTCATTTCAGTCGGGCGTGACTTACGTCACGCCGCAGCGTAAGCTGAAGGATGTCCGAGACACGAATACGTCGATACTTACAGGGGGCGGCAATCTGAACAGCCGTCCAGACACGGCTGACGACACCTCAAATTACACCATCCCCTATATTGGTTTTAAGGCTGGTTTTGGCGATGCAGTCGACTGCCTCGTTGACTATTCGGAGCCCTTCGGCGCGCACACCGACCCCGGCCTGAACTGGGCCGGCGCCAATGATAACATTGAGACAAAGATCAAAACCCGCAACTATGGCGGCACCTGCTCCTATCGTTTTGATGTCGGCCCTGGGCAGCTTCGCTTCATTGGCGGTGCTTTTTATCAGGAAGTCGAAGGCTTCAAGGAACGTCTGGTTTCAACGCTTCCGCTTCTGCTCGGGACTGGAACCGGCGTCGGTCGTCTGGATATTGACGACAGTGGTTGGGGCTGGCGCGCCGGCATCGCTTATGAGATCCCGGAATATGCGATGCGTGCGAGCCTGGTCTATAACAGTCGCGTCAAGTACGATGACCTGTCCGGGACCGTCGATCTCCGTCAGGTTCCGGTGGTGCCGTTATTCGGGGGCTTAGTCACACCTGTTTCCGGCTCCGCCGAAGCGCCGGATTCGCTGGAGTTGAAGCTGCAAAGCGGAATCGCTCCGGATTGGCTTGCATTCGGATCGGTTAAATGGACGAATTGGAGCGTGCTGCAGTCGGTAGCATTCTGCCCGACCAACGGTTTGCCTTGCCCCGCGGGTGGTCTAACCTCACTCGACCTTCTTTATCGTGATGGTTGGACGATCTCCGGCGGTGTTGGCCACAAGTTCAATGAACAATGGGCCGGTGCAGTCAGCCTGACATGGGACCGCGGCACAAGCCAAGGCTATGGCGCGCAGACAGACAGCTGGACGCTCGGTCTCGGCGCGGCCTATACGCCCACAGAGCATATCGAATGGCGCTTTGCAGGGGCCGTGGGCGTGTTGACGAGCGGTTCGTCTGGTGCTGTGACCCGGAATGGCGTCACATATGGAGATGATGTCTCCTATTCCTTTGACGATGATCTGGTCGCTGCACTGTCGACAAGCATAAAGATCAAGTTCTAATTCCACGTTCTGAAGAATTGAGGAGCCCGGCACTGCCGGGCTCTTCTTTATGTGCGCCCATTAATCATGTTATTTTCTGGTCTCGTTTTGTGACGATTCAGCAACAGTTTTTTACGACGAATGGCGTATGGTGGCGATGGGGTGAATTTGTCCATTTCCCGCCACAAAGAGAGCGCAGCGGTATTTGCGGGCGAGGTGATGGCAGACTTACGGTGCGTGTAATCAGTAGCATGAGTCGATTTTTTTCCGGTAACAGCAGATCGTACGGCGCAAGTGGCGACAGCCGCATGATTGCGGCCGTTTTTCTTTCCGGCCAAGGCTGTTCCGGCCACAAGTTCGACCTCAAGATCACGCCGTCGATCCATCCATCATCGTCGTTGTCTGCCCGTTCGCACAGGCAGGCGGGCTTAACGGCAGATGTCGATACCGGTTTGGTCACATTTGCTATTTACGAATGCGATAAAGGCGGGAAGGCGGATGCCGCGCCCGCCGAAAGAGCGCCAGGAAGATTGCAGTCGGGCCATGCCGGGAGCCGGGTGGTCGTGAATGATGTGCTGAAAATTCGGCCTTTGAGAAAAGGCCTATGGGCTGGATGCGACGCGGGCAAAGGGGCCATGGAGCCCGCCGCGGGATCGCTCGCATCGAAAGAATACATCCGCGGTATGTCCGGCGTTAGCGCCGGCTGCGCGCGATGAACGAAAGAAATCGGTTGAAATGGTAACGTCCGAGTTCAAACTGTTCAAGTTCATGCTGGTGAGCATGTGGGTGGCAATATCGTTGTCCGGTCCGGTTCATGCTTTCGACATCAAGAGCGACGTCAGCAAGGAGTCCGGTCCTTTCGATCTGTTCAAGTTCGGCTTCAAGGCCTATAAAAACGGACAGAAGGAGGAGGCGGTAGAAGCCTACAAATACGCCGCCGAAAAGGGTCATACCGGTTCGCGCTGGGCGCTCGCCAACATGTATGCCGATGGTGACGGCGTCACCCAGGACGATTTCGAAGCCTTCAAGATCTATAGTGAGATCGCCCAGCAGGGTGTCGAACCCGGCTCGGAAGACACAGGCTTCTTCGTCAACGCTCTTCTCTCGCTCGCCAATTACTACAAGCACGGTATTGCCGGCAGCCCTGTCAAGATCGATCTCACTCAGGCGCGCCAGCTTTATTTCCAGGTGGCCTCCACCTTTGGCGTTCCCGAAGCACAGTTCCAGCTGGCGCAGATGATGCTGGCCGGCGAGGGCGGTAGTTCCAGCCCGCAGCAGGCGAAAAAGTGGTTGAACCAGGCCCGCAAGAGTGGCCATCCCGGTGCCATGGCCGTTTTCGGAAACATCCTTTTCGACGAAGGCCAGACGGCTCGCGGTCTCGCGCTGATGACCGCCGCTCTCGATCGCTGCAAGCCGAAGGATTGCAGCTGGATGGAAGCGCTGCAGGAGCAGGCCTTCTCGGTTGCCAATGAGGCCGACCGTCGCACGGCAGTTTCGCTGTCGCACGCCATCGCGAGCGGTTCTGATTGACGCTTTCCGTTCAGCGCCCGCGGCATTCAACCCGCGCGTCTCCATCGCGCCCTGAGTTGACGCGCTGCCATGGGCTCGGAATGTCAGGCCGCGAAATCGAAATAGGCGATCACCGGTACATGGTCGGACGGCTTTTCCCAGGCCCGCACATGTTTTTCGATAGCAGCCGACGTCATCCGGTCGGCTGCTTCCGGTGACAGTAGCAGGTGGTCGATGCGGATGCCGTTGTTCTTCGGCCATGCGCCCGCCTGATAATCCCAGAAGGAATAGAGACGCGTCGCGTCCGTCGTCGCGCGCACTGCATCAATCAAGCCGAGATTTTCGAGCCTGCGGAAGGCCTGCCGCGTCTGCGGCAGAAACAGCGCATCGCTTTCCCAGACCCTGGGGTCGAAGCAGTCGTGCGGTTCGGGGATGACGTTGTAATCGCCGGCAAGCACCAGCATCTCTTCATAGGCCAGCCGTTCGGCCGCAAAGCTCCTCAGACGCTCCATCCAGGCGAGCTTGTAGGGGTATTTCTCGGTGTCAACGGGATTGCCGTTCGGGAGATAGATGCAGCAGACGCGCAGAATGCGGCTGTCGGGCAGCGTGAACACCGCTTCCAGGAAACGCGCCTGTTCGTCTAGCGGGTCGCCGGGCAGGCCGCGGTTGACTTCAAAAGGTGAAGTCTTGGAGAGGATCGCGACCCCGTTGAATCCCTTCTGGCCATGCGTCTCGACATGATAGCCGAGCGCTTCGATCTCCAGCCGGGGAAAGCCTTCGTCGACCGTCTTGATCTCCTGCAGGCAGACGATATCGGGATCGGAATCCTTGAGCCATTGCGTGAGATTGTCGATGCGCGCCTTGACGCCGTTGATGTTCCAGGTCGCGATCTTCATGCTCTGTCCCGTTCGCTAGGGCATGTCGCGCAAAAACGTGCGGCGGTTTTGCGATTGACGACATGCGGAAAACCAAAGAGCTAAAGCGTGGGCCAAGCGAATCTGAAAGATCGCGACGCGCTTCAGTGCGCTCCTTTTATCGTGGTCTTTCGCCGCTGGACAAGCCGATAAACCGGCTGGAAGGAATTCTTCCGCCGGTCGTTGGGGACAACGTTGTCCGTTCGGATATTCAGATCGAGAAGCTGGTGCCGCAGCCGCAGCTTGCCACCGCATTCGGGTTCTTGATCTGGAAGGATTGGCCAAGCAGATTGTCGACGAAGTCGATCTCGGACCCTGCCATATAGACGAGCGACAGGCTGTCGATCAGCACCTTCGCGTCGTTCTTTTCGACGACGATGTCATCATCCCCAGCGCTGTCGGCAAGATCGAACTTGTAGGAAAAGCCCGAACAGCCGCCGCCTTCGACGGAAACGCGCAGCGCGCTCTTGCCGGCCTCAGCACCGACGATCGCGGCGATACGCTTTGCCGCGGCATCCGAAAGAGTTACACTCGTATCCGTCATATTTCCTCCTGCCGGGGTCAAGATCCGGAGAGAATGGGTTTTGGCACCCGAATGTTCAAATGCCTGATATCAAAGGAACTTACCATGATCTTCGCAAAAAGGCCATGATGCGCCGAAGCGGTCGGCGAATGCCGCTTTGCCGTTTCGTCGGGCTATAGGTATGAAGAGGGCAAAGCGGCGTCAATGGGCAGATGCGGCAACAGGCAGAATGACGGTGAAGAATGACGATTGACAGGCGGGCTTTAGGTTTCGGCGGCAGCGAGAGGGCGGTCTATGCGGCCGACCCGTGGACGACGCGTGGGCGCCTCTATCCGGAAGACAGCAGTCCGACTCGCTCCGATTTCCAACGCGACCGCGACCGCATTGTTCATACAACCGCCTTCCGCCGGCTGAAGCACAAGACCCAGGTCTTCATCGCCCAGGACGGCGATCACTACCGCACCCGGCTGACGCATACGATCGAGGTGGCGCAGATTGCCCGCGCGCTTGCCCGCGCCCTGAAACTTGACGAGGATTTGTCCGAGGGCGTGGCGCTGGTGCACGATTTCGGCCACACTCCGTTCGGCCATACCGGCGAGGACGCGCTGCACGAGGTGCTGCTGCCCTATGGCGGCTTCGACCACAATGCCCAATCGCTGCGCATCGTGACCAAGCTCGAGAGGCGATATGCCGAATTCGACGGCATCAATCTGACATGGGAAAGCCTCGAAGGCCTGGTCAAGCACAATGGTCCGCTGCTGACGCCGGAAGGGGCAGGCACGCGCGGTCCGGTTCCGCAGCCGATCCTCGATTATTGCGAACTGCACGATCTCGAACTCGCAACCTATGCCAGCCTGGAAGCCCAGGTCGCGGCGATTGCCGACGACATCGCCTACAACACACACGATATCGACGACGGCCTGCGCTCCGGCTATCTGAGTTTCGACATGCTGGAGGAAATCCCCTTTCTTGCGGGATTGATGGCCGAGGTGAGGGGGCGCTATCCGCATCTGGAACCGAGCCGTTTCACCCACGAGATCATGCGCCGCCAGATCACCCGCATGGTCGAGGACGTCATCGGCGTTGCGCAGGAGCGCCTTTCACTCCTTCGTCCCGAGAGCGCAGCCGACATTCGCGGCGCCGACCGGGTTATCGCCACCTTTTCCGAAGGGATGGCCGAAACCGACAGGCAGATCAAGGCAATGCTCTTCAAGCGCATCTACCGCAATCCCGATATTATGCGCATCCGCGCCGGTGCTGCCCAGATCGTCACGGACCTCTTTGCCGCCTACATGGCCAGTCCCAAGGAGATGCAGAGCCATTACTGGGTCGATCATATCGCCGGGCTCGCCGACGCGCCCAAGGCTCGCCATGTTGGCGATTACCTCGCCGGCATGACCGACACCTATGCGATCAGTGCCCACAGGCGATTGTTTGACCACACTCCGGATTTGCGATAGGCAGCGGTCGCCCGCCGAAGGCCGATTTGCCCCTTTGGCACAGCCTATGCATGGAAGAGTGCGATGAACCTTTTTACCGACTTCGAAGCCAGGATCAAAACCGCCCTTGAACAGATCGATCTGGTCAGGGAAAAGCGATCTGAGCTCGATTTCGGCCGCATCACGGTCGAACCGCCGCGCGATGTGAGTCATGGGGACGTTGCGACCAATGCCGCGATGGTGCTGGCAAAGCCGCTCGGCACCAATCCTCGCGCCCTTGCGGATGTCCTTATCGCGAAGCTTAAGGAGGACGCCGACGTCGCCGATGTTTCGGTGGCCGGTCCCGGTTTCATCAACATCCGTCTCGCCGTCGGCTATTGGCAGCGGCTGCTGGCTTCCGTCATCGGCGTCGGCACCGACTACGGCCGCTCGACCCTAGGCCAAGGTCGCAAGGTCAACGTCGAATATGTCTCGGCCAATCCGACCGGCCCGATGCATGTCGGCCATTGCCGCGGCGCCGTCGTCGGCGATGCGCTCGCCAACCTGCTCGCCTTTGCCGGTTACGGCGTCGAGAAGGAATATTACATCAACGACGCCGGTTCGCAGATCGACGTGCTCGCCCGGTCGGTCTTCCTGCGTTATCGCGAAGCGCTGGGTGAACGGATCGGCGAAATCCCGTCGGGTCTCTATCCGGGCGACTATCTCGTGCCCGTCGGCCAGTCGCTTGCCGCCGATTACGGTGTCCGGCTGCACAATATGCCGGAAGAGGAATGGATGCCGATCGTCAAGGATCGCACGATCGATGCGATGATGGCGATGATCCGCGAAGATCTGGCGGCGCTGAACGTCCATCACGATACCTTCTTCTCCGAGCGCGCCTTGCATGCCAATGGCGCAGCGGCGATCCGCACGGCGATCAACGACCTGACCTTCAAGGGGTATGTCTACAAGGGCACGCTGCCGCCGCCGAAGGGTCAGGTTGCCGAGGATTGGGAAGACCGCGAGCAGACGCTGTTCCGGTCGACCGAAGTGGGTGACGACATGGACCGGCCGCTGATCAAGTCGGACGGCTCCTACACCTACTTTGCCGCCGACCTCGCCTACTTCAAGAACAAGTTCGACCGCGGCTTCGAGGAGATGATCTATGTGCTCGGCGCCGACCATGGCGGCTACGTCAAACGCCTGGAAGCGGTTGCGCGCGCGGTCTCGGAAGGTAAGGCGAAGCTGACCGTGCTGCTCTGCCAGCTCGTCAAACTCTATCGCAACGGTGAGCCGGTGAAGATGTCGAAACGCTCCGGCGATTTCGTCACGCTGCGGGATGTCGTCGAGGAAGTCGGCCGTGATTCGGTCCGGTTCATGATGCTCTATCGCAAGAATTCCGAACCGCTCGACTTCGATTTCGCCAAAGTGACGGAACAGTCGAAGGATAATCCCGTCTTCTACGTTCAATATGCGCATGCCCGCTGCATGTCGGTCTTCCGGCAGGCGAGGGAGGCTTTTCCCGGCCTCGGTGTTTCGCCAGAGGATCTTGCGAAAGCCGTTGCTGGCATTGAAGATCCGGCCGAATTACAGCTCGTCGCCAAGCTTGCCGAATTCCCGCGTGTGGTCGAGGCGGCGGCCCAGGCGCAGGAGCCGCATCGCATCGCTTTTTACCTCTATGACCTCGCCAGTTCCTTCCACGCGCACTGGAACAAAGGTAAAGATCAGCCGGAATTACGATTTGTTAATGATAAAAACCGAGAATCAAGTATTGCCAGACTTGGGCTGGTGTACGCCGTCGCGTCGGTTTTGAAGTCGGGACTTGCCATTACAGGCACTGCCGCACCTGACGAAATGCGATAACGTCACCATTTACCCACAATGCGCTGGCATTTGAGCGTTGGCGTTTGCGAGTGGGATAGGCATGGCTGAGAAACAACTTGCGTATGATACGCGCGGAAAAGAAGATCTGTTTGCCGACGACGATCCGTTGGCCGAACTTGCCCGGATCGTCGGTTTCGAGCCGCGTGTTGCAGCGAATACCATAAGCGACGCCGCCCGGCGCGAACCCGCCTTCGATCTGGAAGACGAGCTCGGGCGGGAGTTCGATCGCTACGATTCACCGCGTCCGCTGGCCGAGCTCGATCGGCCGGCCGAGCCGATCTTCGACGGCTTCGCTTCCGAAGACTATGTCGAGCCCGTTCTCGATGCTTCTCCCGTAAACGCGGATGTTCCGGAGCCCGTCTCCGCTGGTCCCGTCGCCGCGGAAGAAGCTGCCCAACCTCCGGCAAGGAACTGGGACGTAGCCGCCGCCGACCGAGCGGCTGGTTCCCACCAGCTGTCCATCGATCCTGCTTCCGAGGTGCCGACCCAAGCCGCTTTCGGCGGCGCCCGCGACCTGATCGAGGAACTTGAGCTGTCGATCGGTGCGGCGCCGGTCTCTTCACTGTCGCAGCCCGCCAAAGCCCCGCAATGGTCGGCCGCCAGCATCAGGCTGCCGCTCGCCAATTTCCACGCCCCGAAACGTGAGGAGCCGGTGGCAGTGGTCGAACCGGTCGCCGAAGTAGTCGCTGCGCCCGCAGCTGAAGCAGTCGCTGAACCGGCGGCTGAAGCAGCGGTTGCCGATCTCGCCTCCGCCGAGCCGGAGCCCGTTATCGAGCAGCCGGCGCCCGTTGCGGCCGTCGAACCTCCCGAGGAGTTTGAGTCCGCAGCGCCGTCGTTCGGCTTTCCCGCCGAGCTCGATCGCCACGACGAGGCAATTGCACCGCAAGAAACTGCTGAAGCCCGGGAATTCATTGAAGTCGAGGATGATCTGGAAGAGATCGGCTCCGACGCCGGTTTCGATCTCGCGGCCGCCGTCGAGGGCGAGATCCAGGCCGATGCCGCGCTGACCGAGGTCGGACCTGAGGTTCCGCATACCGCCGGCACCTTCGATGTCGACGACCTGCTGGCCGACGTCTCGCGCTATCCCGTGCCCCGCCCGGTATTGCAGCGCGCCAATCTGGCGCCGGTTTCGCCGGAGCCCGCTCCCGTCGAAGTCGCCCCGATCACTGCCGCACCGGTTCAGCCAGAGGAGATCGCTCCGGCACCGGTCCTGTCTGCTCCGATCGAAATGGCGCCTGCCCATGCTGCCGAAGCCGCAAGGCCGGTCGCGCCGCAGCCTGCGGCGGTCATGCCGCCCCAGCCTGTCGCAAAGGCCTATTCACGGGCGCCGCAGCCAGCGCCGGAAGCCGATGATCCCTTCGCGGGCCACGATTTCGAACTGGACCTCGCCGGTATCGAGCTGGAACTTGCCGATCTTGATTTTTCCGAAGCAGCCGAGCCTGCGCCGCAGCCAAAGGCGCAGCCGGCGCCCGCCGCGCCCCAGCAGGCAACGCGTGAGTACCCGCAGGCCGCTGTCCCGGCGCAGCCGGCGCCGGCCCTGGTTTCTGAGCAGCCGGCCCCAGCTCCGGCTTTCAACTGGGCACCCGCTGCAGAGGCGTCCGCCGCTGAATCGACCGAAGATCTGCCCTTCGATCCGGCGATGATCTCCGATCCGGAGGATCGTCCCGAGACGGTGGAGGACATGCATGTGCCGGCGCTGCCGCCGGTCGAGCAGCCCGCTCCGGTCGCGAAAACTGCGGATTTCGATTTCGATCTCGATGCGGAGATCGCGAGCTTCTTCGAGCCGGCCAAGCCGCGGGAAACGGCGGCGTCCGCCCGTAATATGGCTGCTGCTGCGGCAACGCCGGTCAAGCCGACGATAGCCGACGGTCTCGATGATTTCGAACGAGCCCTGGAGGAGGATTTCCGCCGCAGCGTGCGCGAGCCGGTCGAGCGCCGGGAAACCTCCGAGGTCCACATCGAGTCGGCAAGCCAGGCTGCTGATTTCAGCCGCGCCCGGTCGATGCGCCGGCTGCTGGCCGGGGCCGTGGTATTGGTGGTCTTCGCCGGGGTCGGTTATGGCGTTTATTCTTCCGTCTCGAACGGTGTAGGGCTTGGTATTGTCGCATCCGGCGAGCCGCGTGTGATCACCGCGGACAAGGAGCCGGTCAAGGTCGTTCCGGAAAATCCCGGTGGTAAGACGGTTCCGAACCAGGATAAGGCCGTCTACGACCGCGTTGCGGGTTCCGCCGAGGAGCCGAAGCAGAAGGCGCTCGTCTCTTCGGACGAGGCGCCGGTCGATGTCGTCCAGCGAACCTTGACGCCGGAGGCATTGCCAGAGGATGACGAGAACGCCGGCGCTGACGATCGTGTCACGCCGACGGCGGTTGGCGAGACGGAGGATCCGCGTCTGCTGCCGAACCACGCCAACGCGGACGACAATTCCGCAAGCGACGCTGACAAGGCGCCATCCGTTTCGCCGCGCAAGGTCCGCACGATGATCGTCAAGCCTGACGGCACGCTGGTCGCCCGCGAGGAGTCCGCGCCGGTCGACCAGCCGACGCCGCCTGCGCAGCCGATGCCGTCTGCCCAGACGCCAGTGACGGCGCAGTCCGCCCCGTCTGCGCCGTCGGCCCCGATCGCGCCGCCGGTCGCCGGAACGGCTGCAAGCTTCCCGGCAAGCGCCGAGATTGCTTCCGCCGATGCGCGTTCTGCAGCACCAGTTCAAGCTGCGCCGGCGCAGCCGTCGCCTGCCGCAAGTGCCGATGAGCAGGCGGCAAATCCCGCACCGGTCGATGCGCCGGTACGGCCGGTCAAGACGGCAACGATCGCCGATACGGCCCCGGTTCCGATCGCCCGCCCGGCCGAGCAGCCCGTCAACGTCGTCGGCACGGTTACCGACCAGGGTAACGTCCGCACGCCCGTGCAGCAGCCAAAGCCGACGCAGGTCGCCGCCGCAACGCCGGCCGCCGCCCAGCCGCAGCAAGCCGCATCTGCAGGCGGCTACGGCCTCCAGATAGCATCGCTGCCGTCGGAGGATGAGGCCAATAAATCTTATGCAAACCTGTCGAAGAAATTCGCCGGCGTGCTTGGTGGCCGCGCCCATGAAATCCGCAGGGCAGATATCGCCGGTAAGGGCACTTTCTACCGTGTCCGCATCCCGGTCGGCTCCAAAGATGAAGCCGCAGCGCTTTGCGAAAAGTATCGCGCCGCCGGGGGAAGCTGCTTGATTTCCAAGTAACATTGAGC
Organism: Rhizobium sp. Nf11,1; assembly: GCF_050587665.1. NCBI lineage: Bacteria > Pseudomonadati > Pseudomonadota > Alphaproteobacteria > Hyphomicrobiales > Rhizobiaceae > Rhizobium > Rhizobium sp. Nf11,1. The sequence continues at coordinate 11,067 of NZ_JBOBHU010000026.1, forward strand.
CATTTGAATTATGAGAGCGGCGAGCCGGATCGGCCCGCCGCTCTTTTTTGTGCATCGCGCCCGCGTTTGCTCGCATTTGGCCCGCCGCCGTCTATGATTCCTCCATGACCGAATCAAAAGCGATGATCCTTGGCTGCAGCGGCCTTGCCCTCACATCCGAAGAAAAGGCCTTTTACCGGGACGAACGGCCCTGGGGCTTCATTCTCTTCGGGCGCAATATCTCCGAAGCAGCGCAGATCACCGATCTCGTTGCCGAGTTGCGCGACAGCGTCGGCTGGCACGCACCGGTGCTGATCGACCAGGAGGGTGGTCGCGTCCAGCGCATTCGTCCGCCGGTTTTGCCGCGTTATCCCTCAGGCCAGGCGCTGGGCGATCTCTATCGCCGCGACCCGGAGCTCGGGCTGCGCGCCGCTTGGGTGATGTCGCGCCTGCATGCCTTCGACCTGTCGAACCTTGGCATCAATGTCGATTGCCTGCCGGTTCTCGACGTGCCGGTCGAAGGCAGCAGCAACGTCATCGGCGACCGCGCCTATGGCGGCGATCCACAGGCGGTTATCGCAATGGGACGGGCGGCTGGCGAGGGGCTGAAGGCCGGCGGCCTGCTGCCCGTGATGAAGCATATGCCCGGCCACGGTCGCGGCTTTGCCGATTCACATCTGGAGCTGCCTGTCGTTACCGTATCCCGCGATGAGCTGGAGGCCCATGATTTCCCGCCCTTCACCGCGATGAAAGACGAACTGATGGCAATGACCTGCCATCTCGTCTTCACCTCAATCGACCCGGACAATCCGGCGACGACCTCGCGCAAGGTGATCGACGGCGTCATCCGTCAGCACATCGGCTTTGGCGGTCTGCTGCTTTCCGACGATAGCTCGATGAACGCGCTTTCCGGCACGATCGGCGAAAGGGCGGCGAATATCATTGCAGGCGGATGCGATATCGTGCTGCATTGCAATGGCAAGATGGACGAGATGCTAGATGTCGTGGCAAATGTTCCGCCGCTCGCCGGTCTTTCGCTTGCCCGCGCAAAAGCGGTAGAAGCAGGCTTTGCGGCTCCGGATACTGCCGACGAGGCGAAATTGAGGGCGGAATTCGAGGCAATGTTTGTGTCGGTGTGATCGTAGGAGAGCAGGGTGGTGAGCACGGTCAAGGGCGCGGAACGTCCGCAGGCGGCAACGCCGATGGACAAGCTGTGGCAGGAGAACGGCGCTGAGCGCGCCAGCCACGAACCGGCGCTGGTGATCGACGTGGCCGGATTCGAAGGCCCGCTCGACCTGCTGCTCTATCTCGCCCGCAACCAGAAGGTCGACCTGTCGCGCATATCGGTCTTGGCGCTCGCCGAACAATATTTGCAGTTCGTCGAAAGCGCCCGGCGCATCCGCATCGAGCTTGCCGCCGATTATCTCGTCATGGCGGCCTGGCTTGCCTATCTCAAGTCGCGGCTGCTCATACCCCAGCAAGTCAAGGATGACGGCCCTTCGGGCGAGGAGATGGCGGCAACGCTCGCCTTCCGCCTAAAGCGCCTCGAGGCCATGCGGCAAGCGGCGGAGGGCCTCGTCAACCGCAACCGCCTCGGCCGCGATATCTTCGCCCGCGGTGCACCCGAGCACATTCCCGATCGGCAACAATCGGCTTACGCCGCAAGCCTCTACGATCTCCTGACCGCCTATGCGGCGCTGCGCCAGCGCCATGCCATCACCCAGGTGACGATCGAGAGGCGTAATGTCTGGTCGCTGACCGATGCCCGTGAGCTGCTGACCCAGATGATCGGCGAGGTCGGCGACTGGACGGCGATGGAGCATTATCTGCTGCGTTATCTCGCAGCGCCCGAGGAACGCGTGACGGCGATCGCCAGCGCCTTCGCCGCTTCGCTGGAACTGGTGCGCGAGGGCAAGCTCGAAATCCGTCAGGACGGCGCCTTTCAGCCGATCTACATGCGTCGCGGTCCCAAGCACGCCACGTTGCAGGTGGTTGAACAGGAGCGGCCGGTTTGATCGATCCCGGGAGCGAAGAGGATTTCGAGGGGGAAGGCCGCGACTTGCAGGCCGAGATCGAGGCTGAGCGCACTGCCGAGGCGCTGGTCTTCGCATCCTCGCAGCCGGTTTCCGAAGCTTTCCTCGCCGAGCGCCTGCCGAGGGGCGCCGACGTGCGCGCGATCATGCTGCGCCTGAAGGAGCAATATGCGCCGCGCGGGGTCAATCTCGTGCAGGTCGAGGGTGCCTGGGCTTTCCGCACCGCCGCCGATCTCTCCTTCGTTATCCGCCGTGACGACAACGAGGTGAAGAAGCTTTCGCGCGCCGCGCTGGAAGTGCTGGCGATCATCGCCTATCACCAGCCGGTGACGCGCGCCGAGATCGAGGATATTCGCGGCGTTCAGACCTCGCGCGGCACGCTCGACGTGCTGATGGAAGCCGGTTGGGTGCGGTTTCGCGGCCGCCGGCGCACACCTGGCCGGCCGGTGACATTGGGCACGACCCGCGATTTTCTCGACCATTTCGGCCTGGAAGAACTGCGCGATCTGCCGGGTCTCGAAGAATTGAAGGGGGCGGGCCTTTTGTCGGGCCGCATCCCGACGAACTTCAATATTCCCTCGCCTTCGATGAATGACGAATTGACCGAGGACGAAGATCCGATCACCCAGATGGATCTCGAAGAACTGGGGTTGCTTGCCCCACGTTCTACCTCCGAAGATTGAAGGACTTCCTCTTGCTTTTGCCATGCATGACGAAAACAATGGTGCTCACCATTTTTCGACGGGTCTGTGGCTTGTCATAAAGGGCGATACCGTGACATTAAGCGCAGTTCAAAGGGCTTGATGTTGGAAACGGTGTTAGAATTCCTTACATCGTGGGAACATCGAAACAGGGAGTTAGAGTGATGGGTTCTCTTAGCATGTGGCACTGGCTGATCGTTCTGGTCATCGTGCTGTTGTTGTTCGGGCGCGGCAAGATTCCGGAACTGATGGGCGATGTCGCCAAGGGCATCAAAAGCTTCAAGAAGGGCATGACGGACGAAGACGCGCCGGAAACGGCGAAGACCGTCGATCACAAGGCCGACGAAACGAAGTAAACAAGTCCGGGAAAAAGCGCAGCCCCCGCGCTTCCCGTCCAGGAGCCTTGCATGTTCGATATTGGCTGGACCGAGCTTTTGGTCATCGCGGTCGTGCTGATCGTCGTTGTCGGTCCCAAGGATTTGCCGCCGATGCTGCGCGCTTTCGGCAAGATGACGCAGCGCGCCCGCAAGGTTGCGGGTGAATTTCGGGCGCAGTTCGACGAAGCGTTGCGCGAAGCCGAGCTTGACGATGTCCGCCAGACGATCAGCGACGCCCAGAAGCTCAACCCGGTCAACAGCCTGCGTGAAGCGATGAACCCGCTTCGCCAGATGGGCAACGAGATCAAAGCCGACTTGCAGAAGACGACTGCTGCTCCGGAAAATAAGACCGAAGTGCCGCCGGCTGCCGTCTCGGCCCCGACGCCGTCGATGAGCCTGCCGGAAACGCCGCCCCTGGTGCCCGCGCCTGTGCAGCCTGTGCCCGTCGCAGCGGCGATTGCCGAGGCCGATACGGTCGCCGAGAAGCCGAAGGCCGTGCGCAGGCCACGCGTCAAGGCTGCCGACAAGGTCGATGCCGCCGCAGCCGTTGCCGTACCGGTGGAAAAGCCGAAGCGCGCCGCGGCAGTCAGGAAGCCTGCAACACCGAAGAAGCCGACCCAGAAGAAGAAGGACGAGGCATGAGCGGTGATATCGAAGACAAGCCGCAGCCGCTGATCGAGCACCTGATGGAGCTGCGCACGCGGCTGATCTGGTCGATCGGGGCGTTCTTCATCGCCTTCATTGTATGCTTCTTTTTTGCCAAGCATCTCTTCAACTATCTGGTCATCCCCTACAAGACGGCCGTGGAATGGGCGCATCTCGACGTCGAGAAGGCCCAGCTGATTTATACCGCGCCCCAGGAGTTCTTCTTTACCCAGGTCAAGGTGGCGATGTTCGGCGGCCTGGTGGTCGCTTTCCCCATCATTGCCGCCCAGGTCTATAAGTTCGTAGCCCCCGGCCTCTACAAGAACGAGCGCCAGGCCTTCCTGCCGTTCCTGATCGCGTCGCCGGTCCTGTTCCTCATGGGTGCCGCGCTCGTCTATTTCTTCTTCACGCCGATGGTCATGTGGTTCTTCCTGTCGATGCAGCAGGCGCCGGGGCATGACGAGGTGGCGATCTCGCTGATGCCGAAGGTCTCGGAATATCTCAGCCTCATCATGACGCTTGTCTTCTCTTTCGGCCTCGTGTTCCAGCTGCCCGTCATCACGACGCTGCTTGCCCGCGTCGGTCTGCTGACGTCGCAATGGCTCGCCGAGAAGCGCAAGTTTGCCATCGTTCTCGCCTTCGTCGTCGCTGCCGTGCTGACGCCACCGGATCCGATGTCCCAGATCGGCCTTGCGCTGCCGACGATCCTTCTCTACGAGATTTCCATCTACGCGGCACGACTCGTGGAGCGTCAGCGTTCCCGACAGGCACTTGAAGAGGCTTCTGGTTCCTCCGACGTCGCCAAGACGGACAACGTCTGACCGGTTTCCGACATTTTCCCGAGGTCTGCCATTTCCTGTCCGGTCGGTTTCTCCGACCGGTCACTTCTGTTGCAACGAGTTGGAACGACGATGCTCGATATCAAATGGATCCGTGAGAATCCCGAAGCGCTCGATGCCGCCCTTGCCAAGCGCGGCGCGGAGCCTCTGGCCCAAACTCTGGTCGCCCTCGATGAAAAGCGCCGCTCCGCCGTGCAGAAGGCGCAGGATTTGCTGTCCCGCCGCAACGCCGCCTCCAAGGAGATCGGCGCAGCCATGGCGCAGAAGAATACCGAGCTTGCCGAGAAGCTGAAGGCCGAGGTTGCAGAGATCAAGGTGACGCTGCCGGCAGCCGAGGAGGAGGAGCGTCTGCTTTCCGCCGAGCTCAACGACGCTCTCTCGCGCATTCCGAACGTGCCCTTGGACGACGTTCCTGTTGGCAAGGACGAGCACGACAATGCCATCAGCCGCATCGTCGGCGAAAAGCCGCGTTGGAACCACACGCCGAAGGAGCATTTCGAAATCGGCGAGGCGCTCGGCTATATGGATTTCGAGCGCGCCGCCAAGCTCTCCGGTTCGCGCTTCACGGTCCTGACCGGGCCGCTCGCCAGGCTCGAGCGGGCGCTCGGACAGTTCATGATCGACCTCCACACCAGCGAGCACGGCTACACCGAGGTCAGTTCGCCGCTGATGGTGCGCGCTGAAGCGCTGTTCGGCACCGGCAACCTGCCGAAGTTCGAAGAGGATCTCTTCAAGACGACCGACAGCCGTTATCTCATTCCGACGGCCGAGGTGACCCTGACCAACCTGGTGCGCGAGGAAATCCTCGACCAGGAGAAGCTGCCGCTCCGCTTCACCGCCTTGACGCCGTCTTTCCGTTCCGAGGCGGGCTCGGCCGGCCGCGACACCCGCGGCATGCTGCGCCAGCACCAGTTCTGGAAGTGCGAGCTCGTCTCGATCACCGACGCCGAAAGTTCGATCGCCGAGCACGAGCGGATGACTGCCTGCGCTGAGGAAGTGCTGAAGCGTCTTGGCCTGCATTTCCGCACGATGACGTTGTGCACCGGCGACATGGGCTTCGGCTCGCGCAAGACCTACGATCTCGAAGTCTGGCTGCCGGGGCAGAACACTTTCCGCGAAATTTCCTCCTGCTCGGTCTGCGGCGATTTCCAGGCCCGGCGCATGAATGCGCGCTACCGCGGCAAGGACGATAAGAGCAACAAGTTCGTGCACACGCTGAACGGTTCCGGCACCGCTGTCGGCCGCTGCCTGATCGCAATCCTCGAAAATTATCTGAACGAAGATGGTTCCGTCACGATTCCGGACGTTTTGCTGCCCTATATGGGCGGAATGACGAAGATCGAACGGGCGGCCTGAGGTGATGCGCATCCTGCTCACGAATGACGATGGCATCCATGCCGAAGGCCTTGCCGCGCTGGAGCGGATCGCCCGCACTCTGTCCGACGACGTCTGGATCGTGGCGCCCGAGACCGACCAGAGTGGCCTGGCCCATTCGCTGAGCCTGTCTGAGCCTTTGCGGCTGCGCAAGATTTCCGACAAGCATTTCGCCTTGCGCGGCACGCCGACGGATTGCGTCATCATGGGCATCCGCCAGGTAATGGACATCAAACCTGATCTTGTCCTCTCCGGCGTCAATTCGGGTTCGAACGTCGCAGACGACGTGACCTATTCCGGCACGATCGCCGGCGCCATCGAAGGCACGATGCAGGGCGTGCGCTCCTTTGCGCTGAGCCAAGCTTATCTTTACGAGGACGGCGCGCGCATCGTGCCCTGGGAGGTCTGCGAAGCACATGCACCGGCTCTTCTGGAAAAACTGATGGTGCTGGACCTGCCGGACGGTACGTTCCTCAATCTCAACTTCCCAAACTGCCGCCCCGACGAGGTCGACGGCGCCGAGGTCACCATGCAGGGCAAGCTCGCCTTCAACCTGCAGGTCGACGCCCGCTCCGACGGCCGGGGCTTCCCCTATTACTGGCTGAAGTTCGGCGAACGCGCCGGCGCCTTCATCGAAGGCACCGATATTCACGCCCTGAAGCATAACAAGATTTCGGTAACGCCTTTGAAACTGGATCTGACCGATTATTCCGTGACGGACCGCGTGGCGCGGGCCTTGGGATACGGAGCACAAGTTTGACGGCAAGACTGGCGGAGAAGGAGGGCTTTGCGGCGCTCGTCCTCAGACTGCGTGCCGAAGGCATCTCTGATCTCGATCTGCTGACGGCGGTCGAGCAGACACAGCGCTCGCTGTTCGTGCCGCCGCAATTTTCAGACGACGCCTATTCGAGCCGGACGATACCGATCGAATGCGGCTCTTTCCTTGAAGGCATCGATTTTGTCGTCCGCATCCTGCATCACCTGAAGCTCAAACCGGGGCAGCGCGTCCTGGAAGTCGGCACCGGCAGCGGCTTCACCGCCGCTGTCATGGGCCGTCTGGCCGAGCGTGTTCTGTCGATCGACCGCTATAAGACGCTGACGACGGCTGCACAGCGGCGCATGGAATCGCTCGGTTTACGCAATGTTGTCATCCGCCACGCCGACGGCAGCGCCGGCATGCAGGGAGAGGGCACTTTCGACCGCATTCTGGTCACCGCCGCATTCAATGCCATGCCGCGCTTTTATACCGACCAACTCGTTTCCGGTGGTTCGATGATTGCGCCGCTGATGATTTCCGAGAATGAGTGTCGCATGGTGCGGCTGACGAAAACCGGCAGCCGTTTCGAACGCGAGGAACTGTTCGAAGCCCCTTATCTGCCGATTGTTCCGCGTCTTGCATCGCTGCTGTAGAGGCAGCGTCTGAAAGACCGCGCACTTTTCGGGATTACCTTCCAGGCACTGCGATTTTTCACCCGTAAGCTATGGTTATCAACTTCTCAAAAATATCGCACTGATTCCAGCCTCTTAACCGCGTGGTAACACTAACGCGTTTTAATAGACTCACAAATGGTTGCGTTCTCAGTGGGTCGAGTCAATGCGTTTCAGTCTTTCGCCGAAGTTCAGTAAGTCGGCCGGTAATCTCCTGGTTGTTGGCCTGCTGGCGAGTACCGCAACAGGCTGCAGTTCCGATGTGACACGGTTCGGCGGCTTGTTTTCCTCCTCGGGGCGGGATCAGATTACCACCAGTTCCATTCCGCCCAGCGGTCAGCAAGGCGATCCGGTGCCGCGCGCCGATCTCGGCGGTTCCGCCGTTGCCAGTCAGTCCGGTTACGGCGGCGGCAATAATACGCTGAATCAGCCCTATCCGGCGCGTCAGAGTTACGAGCCGGTGCGCACGTCGAGCGCACGCATGGCTTCCTCGCCGGTCTCGATACAGCGTTCCGATCTCGCCGCTCCGACGGCCGCGGCGCCGTCCCGCCAGCGGGAAAAGGAAGTCGCGCTTGCCCAGCCGTTCCCCGCTTCGGCGCAGCTTGATAAGCAGCGGCTCGTAGCGCCCGCTGCCCCGAAGCCCACGCCCGATTCTTTGACGACGGGCACGACGCCGAAGGTTTCCGGTTGGTCCGCGACCAACGCACCTTCCGTCACGCTGCGCCCGGGTGAGAGCATTGCGACGTTATCGCGGCGCTTTGGCGTTCCGGAAAAGGAAATCCTGCGCGTCAATAATCTGAAGATGGCTTCTGCCGCTAAACCTGGCCAGGCAATCCTGATCCCGACTTTGAATGGCGGCAATGCCGTCAAGGCGGCTTCGCAGGCGACCGATCTTTCCAAGCCCGGCAATATGCCGGACCCGGCCAAGGCGCCGGAACAGAAGGTCGCTGTCGTCCCCGGCGCCAATTCCGCCCGGGACAAGACCATGGCGAGCGCCGATCCCACCGGCAAGGTTCCGGTTGGCGCCGGCAAGGACCCGAAGACGCCGGCCGGCAGCTATGTCGTCAAGCAGGGCGATTCGCTGGCGAAGATCGCAAAGGCGACAGGCACCAACATCGACGATCTCAAGGCGGCCAACAATCTTTCGGCGAATTCGCTGCGTGTCGGACAGGCCCTGAAGCTTCCGAATGGCAGTGCAGATACTGTCAAGACCGCCTCGATCCCGGCTGAGAAGGTCGAGTCGAAGCCGGCTGATCCGGCGCCCGCCCAACAGACCGCCTCCGTTCAGCCCGCGCCTTACAAGGCGCCGGTCGCCACCCAGTCCGTTGACGATGTCGAGAAGAAGTCCGACGTCAGCTCCGATGCACCGGAATCGACCGGCATCGGCAAATATCGCTGGCCGGTCCGCGGTCAGGTGATTGCCGCCTACGGCGCCAACGTCAACGGCAACCGCAATGACGGCATCGATATCTCGGTGCCGCAGGGAACGCCGATCAAAGCCGCGGAAAACGGCGTTGTCATTTATGCCGGTAACGGCCTGAAGGAGCTCGGCAATACGGTACTCGTCCGTCACGACGACGGCACCGTCACCGTCTACGGCAACGCCGACACGCTGAGCGTCACCCGTGGTCAGAAGATTCAGCGCGGGCAGACCGTCGCCGTCTCCGGCATGAGCGGCGACGTCAAGCAGCCGCAGGTCCATTTCGAGGTCCGCAAGGACGCCTCGCCGGTCAATCCGATGACTTTCCTGGAATAGGTATAGCGTACCAGGGAGCGCAAAAGCCCGGCCGCCAGCCGGGCTTTTGTCATTTTTAGATCTCGTCCGTTCCGCTTCGGGAGAGGCGCCTACGCCCGGTCGATATGAACGCGCATACGTCCGGCCAGATCCTGGATATATTGCCAGGCCACGCGGCCGGAGCGCGCACCGCGTGTCGTTGCCCATTCCAGCGCCTCGGCATGCATCTTGTCACGGTCGAGACCGAGCTTGAAGTGATCGGCATAGCTGTCAATCATGCCGAGATAGTCTTCCTGGCTGCATTTGTGAAAGCCGAGCCAAAGACCGAAGCGGTCGGACAGCGAAACCTTTTCCTCGACGGCCTCCGATGGATTGATCGCCGTCGACTGTTCGTTTTCCATCATGTGACGCGGCAGAAGATGGCGCCGATTTGACGTTGCGTAGAAGAGCACATTGTCGGGCCGCCCTTCGACCCCGCCATCGAGTGCCGCCTTCAGTGACTTGTAGGCGGTGTCGTCGTGATCGAAGGAGAGGTCGTCGCAGAAGACGATCACACGGTACGGCGTGTCCTTCAGCAGGTCGAGCAGGTTGGGCAGGCTCGCAATATCCTCGCGATGAACCTCGACCAGCTTCAGCGGAATGCCGCTCTCGCGCCTGACATCCTCATGCACGGCCTTGACAAGCGAGGATTTGCCCATGCCGCGCGCGCCCCAGAGAAGCACGTTGTTGGCGGCATAACCCTCGGCGAACCGCACCGTATTCTCATGCAGGATGTCGCGCACGTGGTCGACACCGCGGATGAGTTTCAGCGCCACCCGGTTCGGCTTCTTCACCGGCTGCAGATACTGACGCGACGGTGCCCAGACGAAACAGTCGGCCGCATTCCAATCGTTGACGGCAGGTGCCGGTCCGGCCAGCCGCTGCACGGCGTCAGCGAGCCTTTTCAGTTCGGCAAGCAGGGCGGTGTTGATTTCCTCGGTCATCATGGGCCTCCTGATTTCTCGCTGCGGCAAGCCGCTTTGATCTTTCGATGCCGCCTACCATGGCGTTTTGCCAGCGGAAAGGTTATGAGGCACCGGAATCGGTACTGTTCCCGGCTGTTTCTGTTGCATTCATCTAAGCTGCAACTATAGTCCGGCAACCTGAAAAGCAGGCGGAGTTCCGCCATAGAAGCCTGAGGAGTTTAGCATGTTCATCACCCCGGCATTCGCCCAGACTGCGACCGATACCGCAACAGGATTCGGCGGTTCCGGTTTCGAAATGATCATCCTGTTCGTGCCGCTGATGGTCGTCTGGTATTTTCTGCTGATCCGGCCGCAGCGCGCGCAGGCCAAGAAGCGTGAGGAAACTCTGAAGGCGATCCGCCGTGGCGACCAGATCGTGACCGGCGGTGGTCTCGTCGGCAAGGTGACGAAGGTCGTCGACGATAAGGAAGTCGAGGTCGAGATTGCCGAAGGTGTTCGCGTGCGCATCGTCCGCAGCGGCATTTCTGACGTTCGCGTCAAGGGTGAGCCTGTCAAGGCCGACGCGGCGTAACAAGCGATAACGGCGGAACCGCCGGATCGGAAGATCGTCGAGAGAATGTTGCATTTTTCCCGCTTGAAAACACTTCTGATTTGGCTGGTTGCATTTGCGGCCGTCGTCGTTGCTGCGCCCAATCTCCTGAGCGAGGCGCAGCGCTCTTCTCTGCCGGGATGGTGGCAAAAGGACCACGTGACACTCGGTCTTGACCTGCAGGGCGGTTCGCACATCGTTCTGAAGGTCGAGCGTTCCGATATCATCAAAGACCGGTTGGAAGAGACGGTCGCGAATGTGCGCAAGGCGCTGAGAGGTGCCGGCATCCGCTATACCGGCCTAACCGGCAACGGCCAGACTGTCACTGTCCGGATTACCGATCCGGCAGAGACGAAAAAGGCGGTCGATCTTCTGAAGCCTCTGACATCAGGTGACGAACATTCAGGCACCGGCCTTGCGCTGCGGCAGGGCGAGGAAGGGCAACTCTCACTGCAGATATCCGATGCCGGCATCACCGCCGACGTCGCCTCGGCCCGCAGCCGGTCGCTCGATATCGTCGGCCGCCGCATCGCTGGCTTCGGCTATAAAGACTTTCAGATTCGCCCCGATGGCGACGACCGGATCGTCGTGCAGGTGCTGGGATCCGTCGATGCGGAGCGGCTGAAGAATATTCTGAACCAGCCGGCAAAGCTTTCCTTTCATCTGCTCGACGAAAGCATGTCGGGACAGGAGGCGCTGAACGGCCGCTGGCCGGCCAGCTCGCAGGTGCTCTATTCGCTCGACGATCCACCTGTTCCCTATCTCGTCGACCGCACGGCATTCGTCACCGGCAGCAACATGGTCGATATCGAGCCTGTCGTCGATCCGCAGACGCAGGAGACCTCGATTGACTATCGACTCGATGCGGAGGGCACGCAGCGGCTGGCGCAGGCGACAGCGCAAAATATCGGCAAGCACCTTGCCATCGTCTTTGACGATCAGGTGATGTCTGCGCCGGTCATCGATGCGGCGATCACTGGCGGCGAGGGCCGGATTTCGGCGAATTTCTCCGAGGATGGCATTCGTGACCTTGCAGTGATGCTGCGCGCCGGCGCCATGCCGGCGACGTTGACCAGCGTCGAGGAGCGCAGCATCAGCCCGAGCTTCGGCGCCGATTCCATATTCTCCGGCCTGGTTGCCGGTCTCGTGGCCGTCGTACTGGTCGCAGCGCTGATGATCGCGCTCTACCGTATTCTCGGCGCTATCGCCGTCATGTCGCTCTTCTTCAATCTGATCTTCATCGTCGCGGCACTCAGCCTTGCCGGCGCCACGCTGACTTTGCCTGGTATTGCCGGCATCGTGCTTATCGTCGGCATGGCGGTCGATTCCAACGTGCTGATCTATGAGCGCATCCGCGAGGAGGAAAGAGCCAACTCCTCCTTTGCCCTGGCCGTCGGCCGCGGCTTCTCGCGCGCCTTCGCAACGATCGTCGACGCGAATGTCACGATCTTTATCGCCGCAATTATCCTTCTGTTTCTCGGCAGCGAGTCCATTCGCGGTTTCGCGGTGACGCTCGCGGTCGGCATTCTGACGACAGTCATCACGGCTTTCACGGTGACACGCTCGATCGTTGCCGCCTGGCTGAAAGCGCGCCATCCCAGGCATCTGCCGAAGAGCGTTCTCGCGCAGCTTTTCGAGCACGCCAATGTGCGTTTCATGGGGATCCGCCGTTACGTCTTCACGGCCTCGGCAGTGATCTCGCTGATCGCCATGGCGGCCTTTGCCACCGTTGGCCTGCAGCTCGGGATCGATTTCACGGGCGGCTCTCTCATCGAGGTGACGGCGAAACAGGGCAATGCCGACATCGCTGATCTTAAATCACGCCTTGACGATCTCAATATTGGCGAGGTCAGCGTCGAGCTTACAGGCGGGCCGTCGAACGCGCGCATCCGCATCGCCTCCCAAGGGGGCGGCGAGAACGCCGAGCAATCAGCGGCGACGCTGGTGCGCGGCGAACTCGAGACAGACTATGATTTCCGCCGCGTCGAGGTCGTCGGCCCCGCCATTTCGGGCGAATTGACGACGATGGCGACGCTTGGTGTCGCAGCCGCACTCGCGGCGATCCTGATCTACATATGGATCCGTTTTGAATGGCAGTTCGCCATTGGCGCCATTATTGCCACGCTGCACGATGTCATCATCATGCTCGGGCTTTTCGTGCTGACCGGCATCGAGTTCAACTTGACGAGCATTGCCGCCGTACTGACCATCGTCGGCTACTCCTTGAACGACACGGTCGTCGTCTATGACCGGATGCGCGAGAATCTCGTACGATACAGGAAGATGCCGCTGCCGATCCTGATCGATGCCTCGATCAACCAGACATTGTCGCGCACTGTCTTGACGGCCGCGACGACACTGCTTGCGCTGCTCGCGCTCTATCTGTTCGGCGGCGACGTCATTCGCTCCTTTTCCTTTGCAATGCTCTTCGGAGTCGCGCTCGGCACTTTCTCTTCGATCTATATCGCGGCTCCCGTCTTGATCGTCTTCCGGCTGCGGCCGGAGGTTCCCGACGGCGAAGAGAGCAACAAGACGGATGCTGGTGTAAAATCCGGCACGGTGGTTTGAAAACATGGCAAAAGGCATAGAAATCCGCGCGGCTCATTTTCCTGGCCGGGCTCCGATCGACACCTACGGCAATGGCGGTTTCCGTTTTGCCGATATGTCGCATCGCGGCTCGATCCTTTGCCTGCCCTCCGGCATTTACGGCTGGGACATGGACGTATCGAAGCCGCTGACGCCTGAAAACTTCAGCCGTGTGCTTGATGAGGCCGCCGATATCGAGGTTCTGCTCGTCGGCACTGGAACCGAGCTTCGCCGTCTGCCCGACGAATTGAAACAGGTGCTGAAGGCGCGCGGCATTTCTTCCGATCCGATGAGCACGGGTGCCGCGGTACGCACCTTCAACATCATGCTGTCGGAGCAGCGCGCCGTCGCAGCGGCATTGATTGCGGTCTGACGATGGCTGATGCGAAACTAGCGACGAACCAGGACATCTGCCTGGCGATGCTGCGCGACAACGATCGCGACCGTTATCTCGCCTGTCTCCTGTCGCCGCAGGAGAAGCGCGGCGCGCTGGCGGCCCTTTACGCGTTCAATGCGGAGCTTGCCCGCATCCGCGATCTGGTGCACGAGCCGCTGCCTGGCGAAGTGCGCATGCAATACTGGCGCGACCTGCTGGAAGGCAGCGCGCATGGCTCGACGGCAGCCAATCCCGTCGCCGCCGCACTTCTGACGGCGATCGAAACCCATCGCCTGCCGCGCAAGACGCTGGTCGACATGATCGACGCCCGCACTTTCGACCTTTATGACGATCCGATGGAGACGCGGGTCTCGCTCGAAGGTTATGCCGGCGAAACGGCCTCCGCGCTGATTCAGCTCGCAAGCCTCGTGCTTTCGCCGGAGGAGGCACCGCGATCGGCGGATGCCGCCGGCCATGCCGGCGTCGCACAGGCGATTGCCGGGCTGTTGCTGCTGATGCCGCTGCATCGCCGCCGCGGCCAGCTCTATATTCCGCTGCAGATCCTTTCCGCCACCGGGCTCGACCGCGACGCCTTCCTCGCCGGCGAAGACCGATCGCGCATCTCCGCCGCCATCGAGGCCTTCGCCGGGCTGGGCCTTGAGCATCTGGCAAAGGCGAGAGGGGCAGGATCGATTGCGTCAGCCGTGTTCCCTGCTTTCCTTCCCGCGACTTTGGCCGAACCGGTGCTCCTCAAGGCGCAGAGGCAGGGTTCTCTCCTGTTCGACCGGCCGCTGCAGCCGCCGCAATGGCGCCGCCAGCTCAGAATGGCGCTGTCAGCGGGCCGTCGGAAAATCTGATATCGTTCAAATTCGCGCAAGTCTCGCGCGCTATAACGCCTTCACCACTATGCTTTGAACGGAGACTCGGCGTGGGCATTATCGTCTGGTGCGTCCTTTTCGCCATCGTCATCTTCTTTGCTTTCGCAGCCACACGCATGGCTGCGCAAAACAAGGAAGACAGTTTGCACGATACGGGTCTGGCCATCATCGAGTTCGGCCGCGCCTTTCCCAACGAGGCAATCCGCCAGCTGCAGGCGACGGAAAACGGGCAGGCAATCTTCGTGCGCCTGCACGACAACAAGGCCGGCCTCATGCGCAACATGGCACGCCATTTCTCCTGCCATCTGATAGAGCCCGGCCGTGTGCGTGCCGTAAGCACGGAGACGGGCAGGGGGTTGGCGATCGAATTTCTCGATGCCCCCAGCCACAACGGCAAATTCGAGTTTGCCTCGCCGAAGGAGGCTTCCGAAGTGGCGCTCTGGCTGCTCGGCAATTACATCGCCGAGCCGGATAAGGATCTGCCATCCGACAGTATTTCCGCCGCCAACAAGCAGTAGAACAGCTGCTTAGGCACTTTCGGCAAAGGTCGGTGTCTGACCGAGCCAGGCGGCGCAGTCGGCAAGCGCGCGACGTGCGATCAACTGCCGTTTCATGATCGTTTTGTCCTTGCCGCGAAAGCGCTTGACGCCCTCGGGCTTGACGATCGAGCCCGGCTCGAGTTCGGGAAACAGTCCGAAATTGATATTCATCGGCTGGAACGATCGCTTGCCCGGCTCCTCGTCGGTGACGATATGCCCGCCGGTGATATGACCGAGCAGCGAACCGAGTGCCGTCGTCGCCGGTGGCAGCGAGATTTCCTCACCCTTGCGTTCGGCAGCGGCGAAACGCCCGGCCATCAGCCCGACGCTGGCGCTTTCCACATACCCCTCGCAGCCGGTGATCTGGCCGGCAAAACGCAAGCCCGACCGTGATTTCAGCGTCAGCGACGGATCGAGCAGGGTGGGGGAATTGATGTAGGTATTGCGGTGCAGGCCGCCGAGCCGGGCAAATTCCGCATTTTGAAGACCCGGAATCATCCGGAAGATTTCCGCCTGCGCGCCGTATTTCAGCTTCGTCTGAAAGCCGACCATGTTGTAGAGAGTGCCGAGCGCATTGTCCTGCCGCAGCTGCACGACGGCATAGGCCTTGACGGTCGGGTTATGCGCGTTCGTCAAACCCATCGGCTTCATCGGCCCGTGGCGCAGTGTCTCGCGGCCGCGTTCGGCCATGACCTCGATCGGCAGGCAGCCGTCGAAATAGGATGTGCCTTCCCATTCCTTGAAACCGACCGTGTCGCCTGCGATCAACGCGTCGACGAAGGCATTGTATTGCGCCTCGTCCATCGGGCAGTTGATGTAGTCCTTGCCGGTGCCGCCGGGGCCGATCTTGTCGTAGCGCGACTGATACCAGCAGATATCCATGTCGATGCTGTCGCGGTAGACGATCGGCGCAATGGCGTCGAAGAAAGCAAGCGAATCCTCACCGGTCTCCGCCTGTATCGCGGCTGCGAGCGACGGCGCCGTCAGCGGTCCGGTGGCGACGATGGCTAGATCCCACTCACGCGGCG
Source organism: Rhizobium sp. Nf11,1 (assembly GCF_050587665.1). NCBI lineage: Bacteria > Pseudomonadati > Pseudomonadota > Alphaproteobacteria > Hyphomicrobiales > Rhizobiaceae > Rhizobium > Rhizobium sp. Nf11,1. The sequence continues at coordinate 27,139 of NZ_JBOBHU010000026.1, forward strand.
GCAGGCCGGTGATCTCTTCGCGCACGACGGTGATGAGCGGATGGTCGTGGATTGCCTTGGTGACTGCCTCGGAGAAGCCGTCGCGATCGACAGCGAGCGCGCCGCCGGCCGGTACCTGGTGGCGGTCGGCCGCGGCCATGATCAGCGACCCTGCCATGCGCATTTCCGCATGGATGACGCCGACGGCATTGCTGGTCGCATCGTCGGAACGGAAGGAATTGGAGCAGACGAGTTCGGCAAGACCGTCGGTCTTGTGCGCATCCGTGCCGCGCACGCCGCGCATCTCATGCAGAATGACGGGTACGCCGACACTGGCGATCTGCCACGCGGCTTCCGAACCGGCAAGCCCGCCGCCGACGACGTGGATAGGGGAGTAGGAGGAGATCGTGTTCATTCCGGGCTGATATCATGTCGGCAGGTGCGATCCAACACCCGGAATCAAAAACGGCGCCCATAATGGCGCCGTCTTGAAACATCGTGCCCGTTGCGAGACCGCGATTAACGGAAAGAGCGGGATGCGATGTTGCGGATGTCGTAGCGGCTGACACCGATATCAGACAGGGTCTGGTTCGACAGGCTGCCGAGTTCGTTGATTGTACGACGATAGCTGAGCCAGCTTTTTGCGATACGGATCGGGTTCATTGTCTTCTTCCTCGAACAAATATCCGCGGGACGGCGGGATCGCCTGTCTCTCTGCGGTTGATGTTTATATAGGTGATATCGGTCGCATTGTGCAGTGCAAATAAGAGGCGTCTGCCATGCAATTGTGCACGATGATGCTCGCAATTTGAGCGGTGAATATTTTTTAAGCGGACGAAAGAACGGGGAAGGTCGCAACCGGAGCGGAAGTGCATTGTTTGCAAAAGAAAACGCCCGCTGCGGTGCAGCGGGCGTTTCAATCATTTGCGATCTGCTTGGAGGAAGCAGTGATCGCCTTGAATTAGCGAGAAGAAGCTTCGCGAGCGACGCGATGGATGTCCGAACGGTCAATGCCGAGGTCATGCAATTCGCGGTTGGTCATGCGACCGAGCTCCGTGACGGTCTGACGATACTTGCGCCAGTTGTTGAAAGAGCGAGTGATGTTCATGTTAAGCCCCTTTCCTAGGGTTTGATCTGCCAGCGGCCACCGATCGGCGCTGACCTCTATTTGATGGCCGGAATATATGTTGCGTCGCGAAGAACGAAAACAGCCAAGTTTTCAAGTCACCCATGCGAGTCGTGCAATGCTTTACATAATCTTACCGCATTCTGGTCAACGAATAGGCAAAATAATCGCTGGAGAAATCCGCCTTTTCTCCCGCTCACTCGCCTTGCGATGAAACAAAGCCGCCCCGCTGACGATCAGTCCGTTGGCGTTTCGCGCTGAATCGACTGGCTGTTCATTCGTCTCAATGCCAATGGCAAAGCGATGGATCGCGATGGGGTCCCGCAGCTTCACGCGACGGGGACTTCGACATCTCGCTTTGGTGGCAGTGCCGCAGCTCGGATGCCGTTAAGTGCTTGAATTGTCCAAGATACAGTCGTCAAAAAGAACGCCCGCCGGGGGAGGATCCGGCGGGCGCATTATATTGACTGGCAACTGGGAGGAGGAGTGTTGCCAGTCTATCACAGCGCGCTTGGGAGGAGGAGTGCGCGGCTGCGAATCTCATCACGAACAAAGCGTCCGTGGGCATCCGGAAAACCGGGCCGGGGCGCCATCCCCGTGCTTCGATAGAGCGGTAAATAGTATGACTAATTGATATTTTGCAGTGCAATAAATACATAAGGGGTATGCGTAAACCGCATGTCTGTCTTTCATGTGCTCATATTAGCAGTTGCGACGTTAGCGCCCGGTTAACATCTGACCCAAATTAGACCACTGAGGAATTTGCATATTTGTCGCCGCGACGGGCGTTTGCGAAGCGGCTTGCTGCGGCTATAACGATGGAGGCCGTAGCGCCGGAGCGAGCGACACGGAAATGAGGGGTGGAGGTATGTATCGCGGCAGATTGGAGCGGGATCTCTCGCTCTGGGTGGGCAAGGGTCTGATTGGACAGGAAACGGCGGCCAAGCTTCTCACCGAATATGACAGCCGTCCGGCAAGTTTCAGCCTGGGTCGAGTGCTGATGGCGCTGGCGGCGGTGCTGCTTGCTGCTGCCGTCCTGCTGGTTGTCGCGTCCAACTGGGAGGCCATTCCGCGGCTCGTCCGGGTCGGCGCAATTCTCGCGCTGATCTGGGCTGTGCACATTGCCGCCGCCTCCATGTTTGCCCGAGGTGCGACAGCGGCAGCAAGTGGGCTGCTGGTCATCGGCGCGGTGAGCTTCGGTGGCGCGATTTCGCTGGTCGGCCAGATGTATCATCTCTCCGGCGACGAGCAAACCGTGATGTATCTCTGGTTCGCGATTGCGACGATCTCGGCGATCCTGTTCCGCTCGGGCGCGGTCGTCGTCGTCGCGGGCTTTCTCTCGTGGGCGTCCTTCGCCGTCTATCTCGAGAACAACGACACGCATTGGATCGGATTTGATCCCTGGATGGCGCCGGTCATGGCGGTGATCACAGTCGCGCTGGTGCGTTACACCGGTGCCGAGCGCGCCCGTCATCTCGCCTATCTGCTGTTGATCGGCTGGCTCGCCTGGCTCTATACTCTTTATGAGGAGATCGCGGTGGCGCTCGCCTTCGCGATCGGCGGCATGGCGGTGTTCGCGCTGACAGCCTTGCCGCACCCCCGTATCGCTTCCCTCGTCAGGAGTGCCGGCGCAGCGCCGGCTTTCTACAGCTTCCTCATCGCCGTCATTGGCTTGCTGCTGCTGCATATCGAGATCGAGCAAGGCTGGCGGCTGGTGGTGCTCGGGGTGGCGACGCTCGCCGCTGCCGTGCTGGCGATCGCTCTGCAGGGCAGGGATAACGGCGCGGTGCGCTATCTCGCCTATACGACCTTCGCCGCGGAGATGCTCTATCTCGCCTCCGTCACCGTCGGCTCGATCCTCGGCACGTCGAGCCTCTTCCTGTTCTCAGGTCTTGTGGTGGCGCTCGTCGCCTGGATCGTCATCCGTCTCGAGCGGCGCTTTTCGCGGGAGGCACGCGTATGAGCTCGTTGATGGCTAGGCTGCGATCCGGCAAGGGATATTTCGTTTCGGCGATCATCGTCGCCGGCTTGCAGACCGTGATCCTCGGCACGATCATCCAGAGCCGTGCATCGATCCTCAGCAGCGGCGCTGAGGTCCTGCTGAAAACCGCCCCGGTCGACCCACGGGATTTCCTGCGCGGCGATTATGTCGTGTTGAATTATGACATTTCTACCGTGCCGGTGCAGACGGTCTCCGGCGGCATTCCCGCCGAACCCGGCGAACGCACGCTATGGGTCCGGTTGAAGAAGCAGGCCGACGGTTTCTGGGCGGTGACCGAATCGTCCTTCCAGGCACTGCCGCCGCAGCCGGAGACGGTGATCCTGCGCAGCAAGACTTTCTATAGCGGCGGGCTGGCTGCGGGCGACAGCATCCGGGTCGAATACGGCATCGAGCGCTATTACGTTCCGGAAGGTCAGGGCAAACTGATCGAGGAGGCCCGCAACGATGGCAACGTCGCCATAGCGGTGAGGGTCGCGCCGGATGGAAGCGCGCAGATTCGCAGCCTGCTCGTCGACGGCAAGCCGGTTTACGACGAACCGCTTTACTGATCTCCGGAGCCTTCGGGACAGGGCGGCTTTTGGGCCTTGAATAGCCTGTCATTGGACGTTCATTTTTCCTTTGCCTCGACCAAATCGGGTGATATAGAGACGCCGCGCTCCGGAAGGCCTCATGCGCAGGCATAGGCATGCGGTTCTGTGAACGCGGGTATGGTGAAATTGGTAGACACGCCAGATTTAGGTTCTGGTGCCGCAAGGCGTGGGAGTTCAAGTCTCTCTACCCGCACCAGGCTGTTTGCAGGGGCGACTAAGAAGTTAGTTATCCCCGATACCCGGAAGCGAGTGCCGTTCCCCCTTGGGTGGAATGATGCAGGAATTGGGAAAAGCCACGCGCGGCACGCTGCCGGCGTCGTGCTCATAGAAACGAACGGCGTCTGGGCACGGCCGCCACGACATGAAGGTAGGAAGACATGCAGGTTATCGAAACGCTCGCTGAAGGGCTGAAGCGCGAAATCAAGGTCGTTATCCCGGCCAAGGACATGGAAGACAAGATGAATGAGCGTCTTGCCGATGTGAAGGACAAGATCCGCATCAACGGCTTCCGTCCGGGCAAGGTCCCCGCTGCTCACCTGAAGAAGGTCTACGGCAAATCGATCATGGCCGATCTCGTCAACGAGATTGTCCGCGAGCAGCCCGCCGCCATCCTGTCCAGCCGCGGCGAAAAGTCGGCCACCCAGCCGGAAATCGCCATGACCGAGGACAAGGACGAGGCTGACAAGATCCTCACCGCCCAGCAGGATTTCGAATTCACGCTCTCCTACGAAGTGCTGCCGCCGATCGAGCTGAAGTCCGTCAAGGGCATCAAGGTAACGCGCGAAGTCATCGACATCTCGGATGAGGAAGTCAATGAACAGGTCCTGAAGGTCGCCGAAAGCGCCCGCTCCTACGAGAGCAAGACCGGCAAGGCCGCAAACGGCGACCGCATCACCATGGATTATGTGGGCAAGGTTGACGGCGAAGCCTTCGAAGGCGGCACCGATCAGGGCGCCGAACTGGTGATCGGCTCCGGCCGCTTCATTCCGGGCTTCGAAGACCAGCTCGTCGGCGTCAAGGCTGGCGAAGAGAAGACCATCACCGTGACCTTCCCGGCCGACTATCCGGCCAAGAATCTTGCCGGCAAGGAAGCGACCTTCGACATCACGGTCAAGGATGTCGCAGCTCCGGGCGCTGTCGAAATCAACGACGAGCTCGCCTCCAAGCTCGGCATCGAATCTGCCGATCGCCTGAAGGAGATCGTCCGTGGCCAGATCGAATCGCAGTACGGCTCGCTGACCCGCCAGAAGCTAAAGCGTCAGATCCTCGATCAGCTCGATGAGATGTACAAGTTCGATACCCCGGCTTCGCTCGTCGACGCCGAGTACAACGGCATCTGGAGCCAGGTGAACAACGATCTCGCCCAGTCCGGTAAGACCTTCGAAGACGAAGACACGACCGAAGAGAAGGCGCGCGAGGAATACAAGACGCTCGCCGAGCGTCGTGTCCGCCTCGGACTCGTTCTCTCCGAAATCGGCGAAAAGGCCGGCGTCGAAGTCACCGAAGACGAGATGCAGCGCGCGATCTACGATCAGCTGCGCCAGTATCCAGGCCAGGAAAAGCAGATTCTCGAATTCTTCCGCAGCCAGCCGGGCGCCGCCGCTTCGATCCGCGCGCCGATCTTCGAAGAGAAGGTCATCGATCACCTGCTGACCGAAATCGACGTCACCGACAAGAAGGTGACGAAGGAAGAGCTGCTCGCCGAGGAAGAAGGCGAAGCCAAGGCTGAAACCAAGAAGGCCACTCCGAAGAAGAAGGCTGCCGCCAAGGCAGAAGCTGCTGACGCCGGCGAAGGCGAGGAAGCCGCACCGAAGAAGAAGGCTGCACCGAAGAAGAAGGCGGCTGACGAAAGCGCCGAATAATCGCTTTTCAGTTCTGAAACTTGGAAAGGCCCCGCCATCGTGCGGGGCTTTTTCTTTTCGGGTCATCCGGACGGGGTACTCGACGCCCTCTCCGTCGTGGTGTTATCTTTGCTGGCAACAACAAATAGTTGAGCAAGCTGCAAGCCGGCGCAGATTTTACTGGCGCATGTTGCCCGGGATCAACATGCATAAAAACCAACAGCGTTGGGTAATGGAGGACCTGAAAATGACCGCAAAGAATGACATGAAGACGCTGGTAGAGGAAATCTATTCTGTGCGTGGTCGTGGCGACATCGAGGGTACGCTTGCGCTGTTCGGCGAGGGTTGTACCTTTCGCATGGTCGGCAATGCACGGCTGGCGCCTTTGACGATCGAATCGAGCGGGCAGGACTTTCGCCAAACGATAACGCAGCTTATCACGGCATGGGACCTATCCAAGGTCAGGACGACCGGCATCTATGTGGATGAGGACGAGCAGATGGTCTTTGCCCATCGTGAAGGCGAGGTCAGACACATCCCATCGGGCGTAACCTTCTCAACGGAATTCGTCGACAAGATCCATTTCCAGGATGGCAAACCCGTCAAGATCGTCGAATTCGTCGACACGCTACAAGTGGCCGAGACGAGCCGGATGATCCAAATCGCATAGAGCGTGGCGCGTCTCTGGGAGATCGCGACGCGCTTTAGCCGAATCAAAGCCGGAGCCTCCAAGCTTCGCCTTGATGTCGCCTGTGATCTCCGGCCAGCGGGGAGTCGGCCGCTATTGCAAGAATTTCCGCTCAATGCCCCGTCAGTTGCGCGACTTTCCTGACATGGCTGACGGCTGCGGCGCCGCCTGATGTCTGGGTGAAGAGGTGGAGCGTTTCTTCTTCGTCGTCGGCGACGGGCGTCAGAGCCTGATCCATATAGGTCTTCGACTTGGCATCCCGTGAAATCAGGAAGGCCGAAATCGTCAGTCCGATAATCGTGCCGGCGAGCGAGGCATGTTTGCGGAAGGTGTCCCAGGCAAAACGGCACCAGAAGACCAGCGGATGTTCGCGCGGCAGTTCCGGGCGCCGCTCCGACGGCGTCCTCAGGCGCAAGAGACCGCTCTGCAGCGGATGCACATTTTCCAGTGGTACGGTGGTCGCGAAGGAAACGAGAACCTTGACGAGCCTTGCGAGCGGCACACCGGTCGCCACGGCGCGGCGCAGCAGCGTCTTCATATGATCAGGCGAATAATAGAGCGACCAGGCCTCATGGTAGATGTCTTCCCATTCCTGCTTGCTCATCTTGGGATGAGCAGTGCAGACATGCTCGACATCGTAGATGTTGAGATCATCATTCATCTCGACACCCTTCTTCCAGAGAACTTGATGGTCCTCGGAGCCGGGAAGCGGCGTCAGGATGAAGAACTCGATGACATCGAGCGGCAGCTCTTCCTGGATGATGGCGATGTCGCGGCGGATCGAATCCGGCGTGTCGGCGGGGAAGCCCAGGATATAGCCGGCGAGCGTCATGATGCCCTGCGCCTTCCAGGCGAGCAACATCTTGCGATATTCGGTGATCTTGTTCTGGTTTTTCTTTGCGGCAGTCAGATTATCCGGATTGACATTTTCGAGGCCGATGAAGACACGGGTGACGCCGGCGCGCTTGGATTTTTCAATGAAATTGGGGATCTTGTGGCAGAGCGTATCGACCTGGATCATCAGGCCGAGCGGAATGCCATCCCGCTCCTTGAGCTCGATCAGCCGGTCGAAGATCGCTTCCCAATCCTTGTTTCGGGCGAAATTATCGTCGGTGATGAAGAACTTGTGGATGCCCTGCGCCCAGTTCATCCGCACGAGCTTCTCGACGTCGTCGGCCGAGCGGAAACGCGATTTTCGACCCTGCACGTTGATGATGGTGCAGAAGGAGCACTGGTAGGGACAGCCGCGTCCGGCATCGAAGCTGGTGCTGAGGCCGAGCGTGCGCTGGATGTTGTCCTTCGGCAAGAAAGGAACCGGCGTGCCGCCGATGCCGGGAAGGTCGTTCATGAAATTATAAAGCGGCTTCAACTCGCCGGCGGCGGCATCTCGCAGCACCATGTCGAGCCGCCCCTCTGCTTCGCCGGCGAACATCGAGATGCCCATCTCGCGGCAGGCATCGAGCCCGACTGCCTTGCCGTCGAGCATCGACAGGCAGCCGGAAACATGGAAGCCGCCCATTGAGACCGGCAGGCCGGCATCGCGGAAGGGGCGGGCAATGTCGAGGGCGCGCGGATATTGGTTGGACTGGACGCCGACCAGCGCGACCATGCCGAAATTGCCGTGGCGCTTGAACTGGGCGAGCAGCCCGGCAAAATCGATCCGTGTATTGGTTTCATCGATCACGGTAATGTCGATCGCGGTATCCGGCCCGAGCACTTTGCGCTCGGCGCATTCGGCAGCGATGCCGTATAGCGCCGCGAGCGAATTGGAAGGGATCATCGCCCGCCACCAGCGGATGACGTAGCCGTCATCGTCATAATGCGACGGCTTGATCAAGATGAGCTGAAAACGTCTGCGCGCGGTTTCCGAAGCATGGGGCAAGAGTATCTATCTTTCTCTAGAAACGTCTGCCCGGAGGCAAAAGGGAGTTGAAGGCACAAGTCAGGCACGGCGTATCGATGCGATTGAGCTGGGTTCAAACTATGGCGTAAAAACCGGAAACTGCGCGCAGAAGTTTCGCACAGCGCATCCCTCAATATACTACGCGATATCGAGCAGCAATGCGCGGTGGTCGGAGACCTCGGGCGATTCGACCACCTCGAACCTGGCAACCTCCACGTCAGGCGTAACCAGCATGTAGTCCGCGAAGCGGCCCTGCTTCAGATAGTAGGAGGTTCGCGTGTCGACAAGGCCGTTTCCGGTGACGAGATCGGAAAGGCCCGACCGGGCAAGGATGCGAAAGGTCGCACTGTCGGGCAGCACATTGAAGTCACCGCAGACCACGAGCCCTTCGTCGCCGGGCCAGATCCGCCCGACGAGCTCGGCCAATGCCAGCGCCTGCTGTTCGCGCTGCGCCGTATCGCCCTTGCCGGCGGGATCGCGCAGGCCATGCATATGGGCGATGGTCACCGCGCGGCCGTGCGCATGGCTGAAGAGGCGAATGCAATGGGCGTTGCGCGGTCTGGGATGTTCACCCCAGCCATCGGCGGAAAAACTGCCATGCACGAAGTCCAGCGACTGGGCGATGATGGAATGTGATTTGCGGACGAAGGTCGCCAACCCGAATTCCGCGACAATGGCGGCGTCGCCGTTGAAAAGTTCACCTCGCGATGTCGGGCAGAAGAAGGCGTCGTGGGCGGGCAGGGCGGCCCTGATTTCCTGAAACAGATTGACACGTTGCGGCAGTTCCAGCCCCGCATCCCGGTATATCGACCATCCGCTATCCGCATTCGGCGCCCGCAGCACCTCCTGAAGGCACAGCACATCAGGGTCAGCCTGCTTGACATAGGCGATCAGGGCCTCGTGCAGTCGGCCGCCCCATGCATTCAGCGAAATGATGCGCAAGCTCTCGGCTCCATCTTAGCTGGCGGAATCAGATGGGCGCTGCCGTCGGGCCTTCAGAGTTCCGACTTGATGTCACCCATCCGGTTCCAGGCGTCGAGGCCGGCGATCTTGTAGGCTTCGGCGAGCGTCGGATAGTTGAAGGTGTTTTCGACGAAATATTCGACCGTGCCTTTCAGATTGAGCACCGCCTGACCGATGTGCACCAGCTCGGTGGCGCCCTCGCCGACGATATGCACGCCGAGCAGTCGGCGGGTCTTCAGCGAGAAGATCAGCTTCAGAAGCCCGGTATCGAGGCCCATGATATGGCCGCGTGAGGTTTCGCGGAAGCGGGCAATGCCGCATTCATAGGGAATGCCGCGCTCCTTCATTTCCTCTTCGGTCAGACCGCAGGTCGAGATCTCCGGCACTGCATAGATGCCGTAGGGGAAATATTTCTGCGGCTCCTTGGCGACCGCGCCGATCGCCACGCGCGCGGCGATGCGGCCCTGTTCCATCGATGTCGAGGCAAGGCTCGGAAAGCCGACGACGTCACCGGCGGCGTAGACATTCGGCACAGAGGTCTGGAAGGTCTCCGGATTGACCTTGAGGCGGCCACGGCCGTCAGCCTCCAGTCCGATGGCCGGAAGGTTCAGCGCGTCGGTCGCTCCCATGCGTCCGGCGGCAAAGAGCACCATGTCGGTCACAAGATGACGGCCGTTGTCGAGCGTCAGCTGGACCTTGCCGCTATCCAGCCGCTCGACCTTCTCGGCCTTCGTGCCGAGCAGCAGCTTCATATTGCGGTCTCGCAACTGATAGGTGAAATCCTCGACGATTTCCTTGTCAATAAAGTCGAGCATGGTCGACTTTGGATCGATCACCGTCACGGCAGTATCAAGCGCCGAGAAGATCGTCGCATATTCGATGCCGATAACCCCGGCGCCGATGACGACCATGGTGCGCGGCAGTTCTTCGATATCGAGCAATTCATCGCTGTCGAGCACTGTCTTGCCATCAAATGGCATGTAGTCCGGGCGGAAAGGCTTCGTGCCAACGGCAAGCAGAATGCTGGCGCCGCTCACCGTCAGCGCTTCGCCGTCATCCTTGATGACCTGCAAGGTGGTGGAATCGATGAAACTCGCTTTGCCGCGCATATGGTGGACACGGTTGCGGGCGAACTGATGCTCGAGCACTTCCACTTCATGGTTGAGGGTAATCAGCAGTCGGCGACGCAGATCTTCCGCACTGATCTCCTGCTTGACGCGGTAGGATCTACCGTAGAAGCCGCGCTCGCGCCAGCCGGAGAGATTGAGCGCGGTCTCGCGCAGCGTCTTCGAAGGGATGGTGCCGGTATGGACGGACACGCCGCCGACGCGCTTGCCCTGTTCGATGACAAGCACTTTCTTGCCGAGTTTCGCAGCCTGGATCGCGCCGCGGCGCCCTGCGGGACCGCTACCCACCACAACGAGATCGTACTGAAACATCCTCTAGCCTCGGATTTGAAATGGAATCATTTGCGACAAAAATGTCGCTCTTCTATCGGTAGCCGGTCAATGTTACAGATTGTTTTACGGCTGCCGTTTCAGGCGGACCTGTGCTTTTCAGATCAGCTTCAGCCCTTTCAAGCTCACATGGCCGTCCTTGCCGATGATGATGTGGTCGTCGAGAGTGATATCAAGTGTCTTCGCCGCGTCGATGATCACCTTCGTCATGTCGATGTCAGCGCGCGACGGTTGTTCATACGCGAGTGATGTAGTCCGTGGAAAGATCGCTCACCCCGGTGACCCCGAGCAGCGCCATGTTGCTATACAGTTCCGTCTTCAGGATATCCGCCGCCCTGAGCACGCCCGGTAGCCCCGCGACGGCTGCAGCATAAAGGAACGGCCTGCCCACGAACACGAAACAGGCGCCAAGCGCGAGGGCCTTTATGATATCCGTTCCACGCCGGATGCCGCCGTCGATCATGACGGCAATGCTGTCTCCGACACGTGCAGCAACCTCCGGGAGGACCTGAAGGGGAGATGCGGTGCCGTCGAGCTGGCGGCCGCCGTGATTGGAGACGATCACGCCATCCGCTCCGGTATCTGCAGCCCGTGCCGCGTCTTCAGGATGCATGATCCCCTTGACCACGAGCTTGCCGGACCACCGCTTGCGTATCCGCTCCAAGTGGCTCCAATTGAGATGGTCACGCTTGCCGAAATCGCGCGTGACGTTCGAAGAGATGATCGGCGCGCCTCTTGTGGCGTAGGAATTTTCAAAATGCGGAATGCCGTGCCGGACGATCGTGCGCAGGAATGTGCCGGTTGTCCAGCGGGGATGCGAGATGCCCTGCCATGCCAAGCGGAGCCCGGGACGCAAAGGTGTCGAAAAGCCCGCCCTTACATTATTTTCCCGATTGGGCAGCGTGGCGGTATCCACGGTCAGCAGAAGGGTGGTGAGGCCGGCCGCGGCGACCCGATCGATGAGAGCGTCGATACGGTCGGGTTCGCCGGGGAGATAGGCCTGAAACCATGCTTGTGGCGAAGCCGCCGCGATCTCTTCCAGGGGGATGAGTGACGAACCGCTTATAATCATCGGGATTCCCGATTGGTCCGCTCCTTGCGCGAGCACAATGTCCCCCCGGTAGGCCATCAGCGCGCTGATCCCCATCGGCGCAATGCCGAACGGTGCGGCATAGGTTTTGCCGAAGAGGCTCGTCTCAGTGCCGCGCCCCGAGACGTCGCGAAGTACACGAGGCCGAAAGGCATAGGCCTTGAAGGCCTCTGCGTTATGCCGCAGCGACGCATTGGTCTCGGTCGCGCCGGCGATATAACCGAACAGAGGCTTCGGCAGATGCCGCCGTGCCCTCATTTCAAAGTCATCGAGGCAGAGCGCATCGCGGCAGAGCCGGGTCGATCGATCAGTGTTACCGCTGGAGATCGTCATGAAGCTTTATCTTCTCGGCATTTGCGGGCGGGTATTATTCAGAGTGGCGGCGCAGGATTGCATAGAATCCGCGCCGGCGACCGCTGTCAACTGAAGCTTTCCGCAGTCTTCGCTTGCCTCAGATGCTTGCCTGCGACCTCTCCGGATCGACGGCAGAACGCGCATCGGCGTCAGCAGCAGAGCGCTGATTGGACCACCGGTGGAATCATGACAGGTCTCGCCATGACGGTGAGGGCATTCGCGCGGGCAGGATTAGCCGAGCCGGATTGAAGATCGTCCCCGTAGAGGGCCCGGGGTGGCAAGCTCGGGCGATGGTTATGGAGTCACGTCTCAAGGCGGCGGGATCACATCAACTTCAGCCCCTTCAGGCTGACATGGCCGTCCTTGCCGATGATGATGTGGTCGTGGACGGTGATGTCGAGCGCTTTGGCTGCCTCGACGATCACCTTCGTCATGTCGATATCGGCGCGCGAGGGCGTCGGATCGCCGGAGGGGTGGTTGTGCACGAGGATGATCGCCGTCGCCGAAAGCTCAAGCGCGCGTTTGACCACCTCGCGGGGGTAGACCGGCGTATGGTCGACCGTGCCGCGGCCCTGCACCTCGTCAGCGATCAGCACGTTGCGCTTGTCGAGGAAGAGAATGCGGAATTGTTCGCGTGTCTCATGCGCCATGGCGGCATGGCAGTACTGGATGACCGAGGACCAGGAGGAGAGAACCTGCTTGCTTCTGATCTCGCTCTTCAGGGTCCGGTGAGCAACGGTGGCGATCAGTTTCAGGTCGAGGGCGACATTCTCGCCGACGCCCTTCACCTCCGTCAATAGCGCCGCCGGCGCGCCAAAGACGCCGGAAAGCGAGCCGAATCGTTCGATGAGCGCCTTGGCGATCGGCTTGGTGTCGCGTCGCGGGATCAGCCGGAAAAGCAAGAGTTCAAGGATTTCGTAATCGGCAAGCGCCGTATCGCCCAGTTCGCGGAAGCGGTCACGCAGCCGCTCGCGATGACCGTGATAATGTTCCGGCCCGGAAAGCGAGGCGGGTAGGGCGGTCCGGGCGTTCGGCGCGGCTGGTTTTCGCAGCCGGCCGCCGAAGAACGAGCGTTCGTCGACAACAGGCTCTTCAGTCTCGAAAGGCAGCTTGTCGTCGGAAGATGTCGCAACAGGCCGCTTCGCCATCGGATCGTCACCTGGCAAGCGGCGGCAGTCCGGGCCGGTCGAGGCCACCCGGTGACAACGTAAAGATTTCGCAGCCCTCGGCGGTGACGCCGACCGTGTGTTCATACTGCGCCGAAAGCGAGCGGTCGCGGGTCACGGCCGTCCAGCCGTCGGCAAGCACCTTCACATGCGGCCGGCCGAGATTGATCATCGGCTCGATGGTGAAGATCATGCCTTCGCGCAGCTCCGGTCCTTCATTGGCGCGGCCATAATGCAGGATATTCGGCGAATCGTGGAACAGCCGGCCGACGCCGTGGCCGCAGAAATCACGCACCACCGAACAGCGCTCGGCCTCTGCATAGGTCTGGATCGCCTCGCCGATCGCGCCGGTGCGGGCGCCGGGCCTGACGGCCGATATGCCGCGCATCAGGGATTCATAGGTGACCTCGAGCAGCCGCTCGGCTGCCCGCTTGATCGTGCCGACCGGATACATGCGGCTCGAATCGCCATGCCAGCCGTCGAGCACGAAGGTAACGTCGATATTGACGATATCGCCTTCGCGCAGCGGCTTGTCGTTAGGAATGCCGTGGCAGACGACGTGGTTGATCGAGGTGCAGGTGGATTTGGTGTAGCCGCGATAATTCAGCGTCGCAGGAAAGGCGCCGTGATCCATGCCGAAATCGAATACGAATCGGTCGATCTCGTCGGTAAGCAGGCCGGGCCTGACGATATCGGCGAGTGCATCGAGGCAGCGCGCGGTCAGCTGGCACGCCCTGCGCATGCCTTCGAATGCCTGCGCATCGTAAAGCCGGATGGCGCCCGTATTCTTCGGCGGCGCGGAGGAGGCTTCGATATAATTCACCATTGCAGGGCCTTAGCGGAGATTGTTAGATTTGTTCATAATGCAGCTATGCCGGGTTCGTCCATCGCGATCAACCGTCGGGACGAGATTTCTGGAAGGTTTCGATCCGCTTTCCGCAGCCATTCGGCGCCGAGTTCTAAGTGCCGGAGGAAATATCCACAATCTTCCCAAGGGGATAGGATTGATCGAATAAGGTCTCCCCGCTACTCACCGATTGGTGACAGTGGGGAAGGGTCGGTCGTGCTGAATGAAGCTGAAAATCTTGATAACTCACCCGGGATCGGCACGGAGCCGGAACGGCGCGTGCGCGATCGCGGCGCCACCGAGCGCGCCATCCTTGCCGCCGCCAAGGGCCTGCTGGCGGAGGAGGGCTTCCAGAATTTCGGCATCAATGCGGTCGCCCGCCGCGCCGGCTGCGACAAGCAGCTGATCTACCGCTACTATGGCGGACTTGACGGTCTGGTCGAGGCGATCGGCGCGGATCTCGGCACGTGGGTGAGGGATCGCATTCCGGAAGATGCCGGCGGCATGTTCATGCTCACCTATGGCGATCTGATGGAGCGGCTGGCGCTTCTCCTGCTCGACGCCTTGAGAGATGATCCGCTGATGCGCCGCATCCTCGCCTGGGAAGTATCGGAAAATACCGAGCAGGTGAGGCGGCTGTCCGAGGCCCGTTCGAAGGCTCTCGCCCTTTGGCTAGATCGCATGCGCGGTTCGCTGGCGCCGCCGAAGGGCGTGGATGCGGCAGCCGTCAATGCCGTCGTGATCGCGGCGATTCAGTACCTCGTGCTTTCCGGCGCAGCCGGCGGCCAGTGTGCAGGCCTGTCGCTGAAGAGGTCGAAGGACTGGGAGAAGGCCGCGACGGCACTGAAGCGTCTCGTGCGCGGCGTCTACGGCTGACCCCATTCATCCACAGGGAGGCGGCGCTGCGTTAACCTTAACGAATGGTTTACGTTGCGTGGGGCTGGTTAACCGGACAGTGTGGCGGGGAGCAGAGATGATACGAGTGAGAACCTGCGAGTTGACGCCCATGGGAAGCAAGATCGCGAAAGCCGCAATTCTGGTGACGGCAATGATGTTCTTCGCAATCCTGGCGCTCGATATCGCAATTCCCACGCTGGTGCTTTGCATCATGGCGTTGTCGACCTGGCTGGTTTCCCTCGATCTGCCCATCGCCCGCAAGCAGGGAGGAGAAGCCGCATGAAGTGGTTTCTAGTCTTCTGGGCCGGTCCTATCGTCTTTCTGGGCGCATGGTACTGGCTCTCCTATTACGACATGAATTTCGGCATCTTCATGCTGACACGGCAGGTCCATGACCTGACTTTCGCGATTTATGGCGAAGCCCTCGGCATTCCGCCGGAAACCATTCCGCCGCTCGTTGCTCGCGCCATTGCGGTGGACAGTCTCGTCGTCTTCGCCATCCTGGGATTCAGAAAGCGGAAGTTGATCGCCGCCTGGTGGAAGGCGCGTCAGGCGCTGGATTCGTCTCCCGCAGACCTTGCGAGCGAGGACAGCCTGTCGAGGGCCCCCTGAAGGATGAAGCTTGCCGCGGCCGAATCGATCCGTTCGGCCCGCTTGGCGCGTGAGACGTCCATTTCGATGAGCGTCCGTTCGGCCGCGACCGTCGAAAGCCGTTCGTCCCAATAGACGAAGGGCAGCACCGTTTTCTGCTCCATGTTACGCACGAAGGCGCGCGTCGCCTGCACGCGCGGCCCCGCCGATCCGTCCATATTCATCGGCAGGCCGATGATAAAGCCGGCAACCTTTTCCGCCGCCGCGAAGTCCAGCAGCACCTGCGCATCGACCGTGAACTTGACGCGGCGGATCACCGGACGTGGCGTGGCGAAACGCCGGCCGAGATCGGACATCGAAACGCCGATCGTTTTGGTGCCGAGGTCGAGACCGGCGATCGCCTGCCCGGGAGCAAGGATTTCAGCCATTTCCTCGATCGTCAGCACCGTCATTGCCGTTTCATCCCGTCAAAAGAAATTGAAGCCGCCGCCGCTTTCCTTTGCCGGGGCATGAGATATGTCCTTACCATCGAAATCAGATTTTGCATCACGTAAGGAGAGATTTCATGAAGATCACCTGGCTCGGCCATTCCGCCTTCCGCATCGAGACATCAAAGGCGAAGATCCTGCTCGATCCGTTCCTCAGCCATAACCGCTCCTTTTCCGGCCAGGACATCAAGGATGTGTCTGCAGGCATCACCCATATCCTGCTGACCCATGGCCATGGCGACCATGTCGGCGACACCGTGGCGCTCGCCAAGGAAACGGGTGCGGTCGTGCTCGCCAATGCCGATCTTGCCGCCTGGCTCGGCTCCAAGGGCGTCGACAGGATCGAGATGGGCAATACCGGCGGCACGGTCACGTTCGGCGGATTCTCCGCGACCTTCACCAATGCGCTGCATTCCTCGGCCCAGATCACCGAGGACGGCGTCTCGCATGCGCTCGGCAACGCCAATGGTCTGATGCTGCACTTCGACGACGAAGCCTCGATCTTCGCCATGGGCGACACCGACATCTTCTCCGACATGGCGCTGATCAACGAACTGCACCAGCCCGATATCGGCTTCGTGCCGATCGGCGACCGCTTCACCATGGGCGGCGCGGTGGCGGCACTCGCCTGCCAGCGCTATTTCAGCTTCAAGACCGCGATCCCCTGCCATTACGGCACCTTCCCGATCATCGACCAGACGGCCGATAAATTCGTCGCCGGCATGGAGGGATCGAAGACTGAGGCGAGGGCGCTGAAGCCTGCCGAGAGCCTGTCGATCTGACGAAACCCCGTTGCACCGGGCGGACATGGCCTTTATAGCGGGTGGGAAAAATCCTATCCGGAGAATGCCATGTCCGTCGATCTTGCCACCGTGAAGCGCGTCGCCAAACTTGCCCGTATTGCCGTCTCCGAAGATGAGGCAAATCGCATGGTCGGCGAGTTGAACGGCATCCTCGGCTTCGTCGAGCAGCTATCCGAAGTCAATGTCGATGGCGTCGAGGCGATGACGTCGGTGACGCCGATGGCGATGAAAAAGCGGGCCGACGAGGTGACCGACGGCAACAAGGCCGCCGATATCGTCGCCAATGCGCCGGTCACCGACCATAATTTTTTCCTGGTGCCGAAAGTCGTCGAATAAGGCGTCGAAAGCCTCTTTCCGACCCTGTTGCCATTTTCAAGACCTGAAGCGAAAACACGATGAGCGAACTCACCAGCCTGACCATTGCCGAAGCCCGCGAGAAGCTGCGCGCCAAGGAAATCACCGCGCTCGAACTGACCGAAGCCTATATCGCGGCAATCGACGCGGCCAACGACCGGCTGAACGCCTATGTCAAGGTGACGCCGGATCTCGCCCGCGTCATGGCCAGGAAGTCCGACGAGCGGATTGCCGCCGGCACGGCGGGCGAGCTCGAAGGCATTCCGCTCGGCATCAAGGATCTGTTCGCAACCGTTGGCGTCCACACCCAGGCCTGCAGCCATATCCTCGATCGTTTCGAGCCGCGTTATGAATCGACCGTCACGCAGAACCTCTGGGACGATGGCGCCGTCATGCTCGGCAAGCTGAACATGGACGAGTTCGCCATGGGCTCGTCCAACGAGACGTCCTATTCCGGCCCGGTGATCAATCCCTGGCGTGCGTCGGGCTCCAACCAGCAACTCGTTCCCGGCGGCTCCTCCGGCGGCTCGGCCGCTGCTGTTGCCGCCCATCTTTGCGCCGGCGCCACCGCGACCGATACCGGCGGCTCAATCCGCCAGCCGGCCGCCTTCACCGGCACCGTCGGCATCAAGCCGACCTATGGCCGCTGCTCGCGCTGGGGCACCGTCGCCTTTGCCTCCTCGCTCGACCAGGCAGGCCCGATCGCCCGCGATGTGCGCGATGCCGCTATCCTGCTGAAGTCGATGGCAAGCGTCGACGCCAAGGACACCACGTCTGTTGATCTGCCGGTGCCCGATTATGAGGCCGTCCTCGGCCAGTCGCTGAAGGGCATGAAGATCGGCATTCCGAATGAATACCGTGTCGACGGCATGCCTGAGGAGATTGAGACCCTCTGGCGCCAGGGCATCGCCTGGCTGAAGGATGCCGGCGCCGAGATCGTCGATATCTCCCTGCCCCACACCAAATACGCGCTTCCGGCCTATTACATCGTCGCGCCTGCCGAGGCGTCCTCGAACCTCGCGCGATACGATGGCGTGCGCTACGGCCTGCGCGTCGACGGCAAGGATATTGTCGATATGTACGAGAAGACGCGCGCCGCCGGCTTCGGCCAGGAAGTCAAGCGCCGCATCATGATCGGCACCTACGTGCTGTCGGCCGGCTACTACGACGCCTATTACATCCGCGCCCAGAAGGTCCGCACGCTGATCAAGCGCGATTTCGAACTGGCCTTCGATGCCGGCGTCGACGCCATCCTCACCCCGGCAACGCCGTCCTCCGCCTTCGGCGTCGCCGACGAAAACCTCGCGGCCGATCCGGTGAAGATGTACCTGAACGACATCTTCACGGTGACGGTCAACATGGCGGGCCTGCCCGGCATCGCCGTGCCTGCCGGCCTCGACCATAAGGGCCTGCCGCTCGGCCTGCAGCTCATCGGCAAGGCCTTCGACGAGGAGACCCTCTTCAAGACCGCCTACGTTATCGAGCAGGCCGCCGGCAAATTTACGCCGGCCAAGTGGTGGTAACGGGTCTCACGATCCGAAAGATGACGTCCGCCGACCACGAAACGGTCGGCGCCGTCGGCTTCGCCGCATGGGCCGCAGCAGATGCCTTCGACGAGAGTTATCGCGACCCCGCTGTGATTGCTAAAATCAGGCAAGAGTTCACTGTTTTTCCGCGAGAGACAAAAGGTGAGATCTTCGTTGCCCAACTCGACGCGGAGATCGTCGGCTGGATTGCTCGTGAAGGCCAACCCAACTATATCTCCGATCTCTGGGTGCATCCCCATCATCAGGGCAAGGGTGTGGGCGAAGCTCTGCTGTCGTATCTGTGCGAGCTGATGACGGCCGAAGGACTGACGACCGCCCGGATCGACACCCATGCCAGGAACCTGGGCGCGATCCGGCTTTACAAACGCTGCGGTTTCACCATCATCTGGCACGGTATCGAATTCTCCAGGAGCATGGGCGTCCCGCTCGAAAAGGTGCACCTGGAGAAGCAGCTAGGCTGAGCAATAGCCGAAACTGGGGAGGGCTACATGGCAGGCAATGATCTTATGCGCCTGATCGATGCAATCGATCGCCTTGCTGCCGGCGGCTTCGCCATCGGCGCGGATTGGCAGGCGGTTCACGATATCTGTCAGCGCCACGAAGGCGAACAGCCGTTCGACTGGGGCCACGCCCTCTGCCATCGCATCGAGGGCGACGACTGGAATGCGGACTACTGGTATCGCCGCGCCGGCAAGATGCGCGGCTCGGGCGCACTGCCCGACGAGTGGGCGGCGATGCGGGCGGAATTGTCGGCAAAGGCCTAAGGACATCCCGACGGTGCTCGGGTCGAGCGCGGCGGGGCGTTGTCTTGTTTACCTGTTGTCCAGTTGCGACCTGACCAGCCTCAGCCCTCTTTCGGTGATCCGGTTCGGCTGCCCGCCCGAAGACTTGATCGCCTTCAGACGCTTCAGCTTGCGGAAGAGGTAGGGGTCAACGCGGGGATAGAGCCAGCCGTCGCGGTGCGGCCCTACGCCCGGTCGCATCGAGCAGGTCGAGGTACCATAAGAGATCCAAGATACGCAGAGTGGTTAAAATGATGGAAAGATTCAATGAAAAACAGCTACTGAGCGATCTTGCGCCGCTGTCGCAACGAGATTGGTTCTTTTTGGCGATAGCGTCTGCAGCCAGGCAAAAAAGTAGCTTTTGTTGGTACCACGAAGTAACTGGAAGCGGCCGACCAGAATTTTTTTCGGAATGCATCGAAAGTCTTTGGGGCGCAACTGAAGAAGATAGAGCGCCTCCCGATTGGGAAGCGTTGCTTGAGCAGTCGATGAAAATGATGCCGCCTGACGACCGGCCATGGGCCATTGTTGACGCGCTAGCAGAAGATGCGTTGGCGTCACTATGCTACTCGATAAGAGCAAAAATTGCGCCTAGTGTGCAGGAAGTGGCTTGGGCTCTTCGACGCGCGTATGAGGCTGCAGATCAGGTCGCGATCTACCTTTTACGGAGAGATAGCCGCGAACCTTCGGAGGAAGAGATTTTGATGCATCCCGTCGTACAACGCGAGTTGTCGCGGCAAAGAAGAGATCGTAGCTTGGCCCTTAAGAGTGAATTTCTCGAAATCATATCGGCTTCTTCCAAAGAAGAGTTGATCCAGCGAAACGAACGGCCTGTCATCGCCGCTGTCAATGCGACCTGAGCGAGGGCCGCCGATGAAGAAGATGGACTTGCATCGATGTTGACTCGCGAGCGTCAGTTGGTGATCTACGGTCCCCGCCCTTTGAACAAGGAACCATGGCAGTCAAAGCTAGAGCGAGGCTGAGCGAATGATTGCAATCGGCGTTCACACAGGCGGTCCGGAGCTAAGTAATATTCCGCTGGTTGCAGTTTTGAAGAAAGCAATGACATTCGCCAAACAGCATCGCGAACCTTCATATGACTCGGGACAAGAAGGTTGGGTGAACCCGGTTTTCGTACTTCCCGGGTCTGTCTATAAGCCCGATTTTGAAGGGTTCAAAATTGGACATTTTTCGCGGAAGGAAAAAGGTGTGGTTGTTACGATCGCCGTTCCCCTTCCAAGTTTGATGCGGTGTCTTCGGTTGACTACATCACACAAGTATTGCGCGAAAGCATCGAACTCGCCTCGAAAGTCTTTGCTGAGAAAAAATAAATTTTTCGAAAGAAAGAGCTGAGGGATTAATCCGTGAGATTGCGGCGACTCTGCGATCCAATTAATGTCACCTCACAAGCATATTTGGCAACCTCCGAAGGGCTTGAGTTGAGGGAATCTGTCAGTGGACGTCAGGCGACAACTAGACCTGCGGCTATGACGATCTCAGCCGGTGATCAGCGCCGACAATGCCGGCGACAATACGCTTGATGAGACCTACAGCTATTCGCTGACCAGCAATTTGCTGTCGGACGGTGCCGGCACGCTGACCTGGATGGCGCCAACCGTCTGTCGAGCGTCCCAGAACGGCGCCACCGTGACTCTCGCCTATGGCCCGGACGGCGCCCAGGTGAAGAAGAGTTGGGACTTCGCGACTTTATCCCGAAGCCAATGTCGAGATTAACCGTTTGAGGGTGCGGATAGCTACACGCTTTATCCGCATTCCGACGCCAAGATTGTTGTCACCGCCGGCTCGAAAAGCGGATACCGTGTCGAGGAGACCGGCTACGCCGCCTATGGCGAAGCCACCAACACCAGCTTCCAGACCAAGAAGAGCTATATCGGCGAACGCTTCGATGCCGAGACCGGGCTGATGTAAATGGAAGGGTTCGAATTCCTGATGGTATCACGCGATCGACGCTGTCAGAGGTGAAAAACGTCGGAAAGCTGAATATCAACCAGCAGTTGATGGATTGCATCGACACTGCCATTTCTCGGGGATTGCGCTTCGATCGGTTCGACCTACCAGCGACACAGAGATCAGGCACTCTCCAAAGGGCAATTGAAGACGGCTTGATAAATCGAAGGGACATAGAACGGTGATTATTGAGGGAGTGGGTCAGACATAGGAGAATGAAATGAGCGATATTTGGGCCATTCGCGACGCCCGCTTGCTTGAAGAGGAGCAACCTATTGTCAATGACCTGCGGGAGGCGGGCGCGAACATCACATCTGTTTGGGACCTGGTTAACAGGAGGAGTGGATATCCAACCCTGGTGCCGATCTTGATGAAGCATTTGCAATTGCCTTATTCCGATCGAACACGAAGTGGGATTGCAAGAGCTCTAGCGGTTCCCGCGGCCAGTCAATATTGGGATTTCCTTGTTCAGCAATACATCAACGCAAAACAGGGCAAAGGTCCCGTTTTCCCCGGTGAGGAGACGGAATTCGTGCTGGGTTTTAAGGAGGCGTTAGCTTGTGCGCTTTCTGGATCAATAACTGAAGACACGCTCCCCCAGCTTATTGAACTGGCAAAAGATCCCGCCCATGGAGAAAGCCGCCTCTTGCTGATCGGACCTTTAAGACGCTCGAAGGCTGCTATCAGCAAAGATGCGGTTGACGAGCTACGACACGACCCGCAACTCGCTAAAGAAATGAACTCCTGGCGTAAGAAGTAATGACGGCGCATCAAGTCCTGAACCACAGCCGTGACAAACTAGGCAGGAACAAGACCATCACCGGTCTGACAGGCAACGAAACTGGACTTATGGCTATGACGATCTCTCTCGCGTGGCCGGAGCGACAATCGACAACACCCTCGACGAGACCTACAGCTACGACACCAATCACAATCTTCTCTCACGCGCACGGATCGGCGCCTATGTCTATCAACGACGGCATCAGCGATCCGTCCGCATGTGGCGACACAGATCGGCGCCAAGACCATCGACTATGCGACTGTGACGCCAACGGCAACATGGTCTCCACGGTAGCCGCACACTGACCTGGGACGGCGCCAATCGATTGTCGAGTGTCACCCAGAGGTCGCCTGCGAGTGGAAGCTGAGCCCCCGACCGCGCCGGTCTGAGGCGCGATCAGGGTTGGTTGCCCGACCTATCTATTGTCCAACTGCGATCTGACCAGCCTCAGCCCCCTTTCGGTGATCCGGTAGGGCTGCCCGCCTGAAGACCTGATCGCCTTCAGCCGCTTCAGCCTGCGGAAGAGATCGAGGTCGACGCCGGGATAGCGCCAGCCGTCGCGGGTGAAGCAATTGACGTTTTCAATCTTTCGGTTGCCGTCGCGGGTAATTTCGATGCGGCCGCCTTGGGCCATGAGATGCAGGATGCGCTGCTCCGTGCGGGAAATGTCCATGTTGTGAGATCCGGTATCGCGCCGTCGGCGCGCACAAAAACGATCTGGCGCTCATTCGAACGTCAGGGCTTCATTTTTCGGGCCCATGCTCGCAAGAAAACTTGCGGGCAGGGCCTTTACCGGGTCTCAGACTGGCTCAACATAAAATATCTATTATTCAGCCCGGAAAAGCGGTCAAGAGCATCCCTGTCGGTGAAAACCGGTCGAAAACGCTGGTTTCGGTTGATCATCCCTTTGCAGCTACTGGTAAATTCCGCGACTCAGTGATCTAGTTAGAGGGGTAACGCGGAGGTGTCGTTGATCCACATTCGCAATGCCCGCGACGGGGAAGCGGAGCTATTGAGCGAGATCGGGCTCAGGGCCTGGCAAAAGGCGATGGCGTCGATTGGCGAATCGGATGCGATGATCGACGCGGCGCGCAACGCCTTTCGCAACTTCGTGGAGAACGACTGGCTGACAATCACCGTCATCGAGCGGAACGGCCAGGTCGCAGGCTGGGCTGCACGCGAGGGATTGGACGAAACCATCTCGGATTTCTGGATCGATCCCGTCTTCACCCGGCAGGGACTCGGCTCAGCCCTTCTCGAACGCATCGAGAAGGATATCGCCGGCCGAGGCTTCGAGACGGCGGCGGTGCAGACCCATTCCGGCAATAGCGAGGCTATCGGCTTTTTTCGGAAGCACGGTTACGGTATCCACTGGCTGTCGGTCGCCTATAACCCGAAGCTTGACCGAGACGTGCCCTCTGTCGGGCTGACGAAGCCGCTGGTTTCGGAAAGCCAAGGCGGCTATGGGCAGGAATTCGTTTAAAAATCCAGATGAAGGTGAGGGGCCTATAGCGGCGCGAAGGCCAGCATCATGACCAAGGCGCCGTGGAGGATCAGGATCGCCGCCAGGATCGACCGGAACGGCTCCTTTCTCGTCTTGTGGCGCAGGATCTGCTGTGCCGCCACCGCACCGAGGCTGCCGCCGATCAGCGCAAGAGTCAGAAGCGTGCGCTCGCTGATGCGCCACCCGCCATTGCGCGCCGCCTGCTTGTCGAGGAAATAGATCGTAAAGACGATGAGGTTCAGCGCCAGAAACAGTGCGGCCATTTTTGTGATGTCGGTCATCGTCATGCGGCTACACTGCCATCCCTCGGTTAACCCGCGGCAAATGTCGCCGCCCTGCGTCAAACCGCGGTGCGCGATGGGGAAAGCCTTGCACCGGAATGCCATTTCCTTTACCTCACCAGTGGAAAAGAACAGCCTGCAAAGAGCATCAGATGACCATTGTCGACGTCCGCACGCCCGATCCGAAACGCTTCATTCCCGGCGCCACCGGCGACTGGGAAGTCATCGTCGGCATGGAAGTCCATGCCCAGGTGCTGTCCAATTCGAAGCTCTTTTCCGGCGCTTCGACGGAATTCGGCAAGCCACAGAATTCGAACGTATCGCTGGTCGATGCCGCCATGCCCGGCATGCTGCCCGTCATCAACGAGGAATGCGTCAAGCAGGCCGTGCGCACCGGTCTCGGCCTCAAAGCTGAGATCAACAAGCGTTCGGTCTTCGACCGCAAGAACTATTTCTACCCCGACCTGCCGCAGGGCTATCAGATCTCGCAGTACAAGGATCCGATCGTCGGCGAGGGCAAGATCGTCATTTCGCTCGGGCCGGATCGTCAGGGCCAGTTCGAGGACATCGAGATCGGCATCGAGCGCCTGCACCTGGAGCAGGATGCCGGCAAGTCGATGCACGACCAGCACGCGACCATGTCCTATGTCGATCTGAACCGGTCCGGCGTGGCGCTGATGGAGATCGTCTCCAAGCCCGATATGCGCTCGTCCGACGAAGCCAAGGCCTATATGACCAAGCTGCGTTCGATCGTGCGTTATCTCGGCACCTGCGACGGCAACATGGACGAAGGCTCGATGCGCGCCGACGTCAACGTCTCCGTGCGCCGTCCGGGCGAGGCTTTCGGCACGCGCTGCGAAATCAAGAACGTCAACTCGATCCGTTTCATCGGCCAGGCGATCGAATATGAAGCGCGCCGCCAGATCGGCATTCTGGAAGACGGTGGTACGATCGATCAGGAGACGCGCCTCTTCGATCCGAACAAGGGCGAGACGCGTTCCATGCGATCCAAGGAAGACGCGCATGATTATCGCTACTTCCCCGACCCGGATCTGTTGCCGCTCGAATTCGACGACGCCTTCATCAAGGCGCTCGAAGCCGATCTGCCGGAGCTGCCCGACGACAAGAAGGAGCGCTTCGTGCGTGAACTCGGCCTGTCGATCTACGATGCTTCGGTGCTCGTTTCCGAAAAGGCGATCGCCGATTATTTCGAGGCCGTGGCCGCCGGCCGCGACGGCAAGACGGCGGCCAACTGGGTGATCAACGACCTGCTCGGCGCGCTCAACCGCACCGGCAAGGACATCGAACAGACGCCGGTGTCGCCGGCCCAACTCGGCGCCATCATCGACCTCATCAAGGCTGGGACCATCTCCGGCAAGATCGCCAAGGATCTCTTCGAGATCGTGCTGACCGAAGGCGGCGATCCCGCCGAGATCGTCGAATTGCGCGGCATGAAACAGGTGACCGATACCGGAGCGATCGAAAAGGCCGTGGACGAGATCATCGCCGCCAATCCCGAGCAGGTCGAAAAGGTCAAGGCGAAGCCGACCATGGCGGCATGGTTCGTCGGCCAGGTGATGAAAGCGACCGGCGGCAAGGCCAATCCACAGGCCGTCCAGGCGCTGGTCAAGGCGAAGCTCGGAATCGAGGAATAAGCGGTGTATTTCGTCCGCACCGCCGGCGAGCGCGACCTCGAGAAGGTGCGCGCTCTTCTGGTGGAGAGCTTTCACGCCACCTATGACGAGCTCCACGGCACAACAAAGGTGGACGATCTGATCGCCCATCTCTTTACTCCGGCAGCGCTCAAGGCGCGGCTGGTGCGCAGGGATGCCGAGTTCCTCGTCGCCGATAATGGCCGCAACATCGGCGGCGTGGGCTATGCAGCGATGTCGCAGGCGCTGACGAAAACGGTCATGCTGCATCTCCTCTACGTCAGCCCGTCGCTGAAGCGCCAGGGCATCGGCCGCGATATCTTCGCCGAGCTCGAATCCTGCTTTCCGGATGCCGAGATCATGCGTCTGGAAGTCGAGCCGCAGAATGCGGCGGCGATCGCCTTCTACCAGGCGCATGGTTTCACCGAAGCCGGCCGCAACGAGAACAGCGCGCCCGGACAATCCGGCATTCCCTCGCTGATTTTCGAAAAACCGCTCGAAGGGCATTGAGACCGTGGCGGTCGAATTGTCCGATACTCTCATTCGCGAAGCGCGCAGCGACGATCTGCCGGCGCTTGTGGCGCTGTTTGCTGCCGATGCTCTCGGCGGTCACGGCGATACGACGGATGCCGAGGCTTTTGTTGATTATGCCAGAGCCTACGCGGTTATCGAGGCTTCGCCCGACCAGACGCTTTATGTCGCAGAGCGCGGCCGCGAAGTCGTCGGCACGTTCCAGACGATGCTCACGACCTCGCTGACGGGCCGCGGTTCTTCGACGATGATCATTGAGGCGGTGCAGACGCGGGCCGATATGCGCGGGCAGGGCATCGGCACTGGAATGATCGAATTCGCCGTTGCCGAGGCAAAAAGCCGCGGCGTGCGGCTGGTACAGCTGACCTCGAACGCCATACGCAAGGATGCCCATCGTTTCTATGAAAGGCTTGGCTTCAAGCCTTCGCATATCGGCTTCAAGATGGCCTTGAAATGACCCCTGCCTCTCGTGGAATCGCTGGACAATTCGGCTTGGCGACGGCATAAGCGGGGAGCTATATTCTGGTTTGGCCCGCACTGGCGGGCACAAGGAAAAGACATGCGGAATCTTCTGGTTCAAATCTTCACCTGGTGGAACAGTCAGACGATAGGCACGCGTTTTGCGACCTGGCGTTTTGGCAAGCGCGTCGGCGAGGATGAATTCGGCAACGTCTATTATGAAGGCGGCATGTCTTCCTATGGCCTGCCGAAGCGCTGGGTGATCTACAAGGGTTATGCCGAAGCCTCCGCCATTCCGCCGGGCTGGCATGGTTGGATGCATCATCGCACCGATGTTCCGCCGTCCAAGGAAAACTATGTCGCCAAGGAATGGCAGAAGGCGCATCGTCCGAACCTCACCGGTTCGCCGCAGGCTTACCGTCCGCCGGGCTCACTCGCGGTTCCCGGCGAGCGGCCGCGCGTCACCGGCGATTACGACGCCTGGACGCCCGGCAACTGAGACGGCTCGACCGGGCGATCGCAAGCCCGGCTTTTGGCCACAATTGACCTTTACCCGCAGGTTGGCCGCGCTGGATCGCGGCCGTGAACCGAAAATGTCTGGAGACGGGTGCATATGAAGCTCTTCACGCGGAACATGGTCCTGCGTGGCGCCGGATCGCTGCTGGCGCTCTCGGCTCTGCTTCCACCGGGTGCGGCGCATGCCGCCCGAATCGACAATCCGGTTGCCGTGTTCTCCGGCCTCGACAAGATCACCGGCCGCATCACGACGTTCGATGTTTATGTCAATGAGACGGTACAGTTCGGCGCGCTACAGGTGACGCCGAAGGCCTGCTATTCGCGCGACCAGGCGGAAGCGCAGAAGATCGACGGCTTTGTCGAAGTCGACGAAATCACCCTCGACCGCAAGATCCGCCGCATCTTTACCGGCTGGATGTTCGCCGACAGCCCCGGCCTCAACGCCGTCGAGCACCCGATCTACGACGTCTGGCTGAAGGACTGCAAGACAAGCTCAGACGTCCCGGCACCTGACAGCGCCAAGGCGCCGGCCCGCTGATTGATATCAGCTGGGGCAGACGCCGAAAAAGCTTCACAATTTCGGCGCCGTCCACTGGTTAGACAGCCTATGCCGTGGGTGTCTTGTTTCGCGTGAAAAGACCTTTGGCAAACCGAAGCGCACCGCCAAGCACGACGACAATAAGGATGCCGGCCTTTTTGAGGAAGGCGGCGGCAAGCGCCAGTAGCCCTACCTTTGCGGCGATCTTGGCGCCAGCACCCGCAGCGATCATCCCGGCCATTCCGTAGGCTGCGATCTTGTCGCCTTCGACGAAGTCGGTATAGGCCATTCCCTTGTCGAACTGCACGAGCGTCGTGACGGTCGGAATGACCTGCTCGATCTCCTTCAACTGATTCAGGCCGGCAACGAAATCGAACTCGAATACGCCCTGGCGACCAAGAACGCGTACCGAATAGTTAAGGGTATGCGGGGCTTGCGCATCATCGCCGAACAGCAAATCGCGCGCCCAATG
Source organism: Rhizobium sp. Nf11,1 (assembly GCF_050587665.1). Classification (NCBI taxonomy): domain Bacteria; kingdom Pseudomonadati; phylum Pseudomonadota; class Alphaproteobacteria; order Hyphomicrobiales; family Rhizobiaceae; genus Rhizobium; species Rhizobium sp. Nf11,1. The sequence continues at coordinate 55,309 of NZ_JBOBHU010000026.1, forward strand.
CATCGCATGCGCAGATTTGTCGTAATGCGGCGTCGAGGCCCAGCCGACAAGCGTAATTTTTTTAAAACCCTGCTTTTCGCGCTCGACGTTATTTTCCCTGATCGAATCCTTGATCTTCTGCAGCAATTCATCGTAATCGGTCGTGGCGGCGTCGGCGTCTGAGACATACCCGTCGGCGCTGTATTCGACGATGGAACCCCAGGCCCCGATATCGGTCGGCGCGTATTTCGCCGGGAAGATCATTCCCATCGTTCCCTCCGCCGCCTGCGGCGGATTTCCCCAGATATCGACCAGCACCTTCTTCGTGTCTGCGGAATTGAGATAGTAGAAGCCTTCCGGCATGTTCAGCGTCGCCTTTGCAGCGGGCAGCTTGATCGCACCCTGCTGAAAATCGAGCTTTTGCAGCAGTGGTTTTTCTGCATCCGAAAAAGCCCTGCCAGGAAACATCTCCTGGTACGGGCGTGCTTCGGCCTGACCCGCAAACAAGGCAAAAAGGAGTGTGGCCGCATAATATCGTTTCAAAATTCTATCCCCCATTTCATGGCCGAACCTATTCGAATCGGCTCGAAAATCAACGCTGGGATGAAACGATCACGCTTAAAACTCCAGGTGTGGCGATTCCATCGCGCTGGCGAGCAACAGCGCATATTCGGCCTTCGGCACGTCGATCGCTCCGAACGTTTTCAGATGTTCGGTGGTGAATTGCGTGTCGAGCAGCGTGAAACCCTTTTCCCTCAGCCGGTCGACCAGGTGTACAAGGCAGATTTTCGAGGCGTCCGTCCGGCGTGAAAACATGCTTTCGCCGAAAAAGGCCGAACCCAGCGAGACACCGTAGAGGCCGCCGACCAGTTGATCGCCTTCCCAGGCTTCAACGGTATGGGCATGACCAATTTCGAACAGCGTGGAATAAAGCGACCGGATCGTCTGGTTGATCCAGGTGCTCGGGCGTCCCGATGTTTCCTCCGCGCAAGCCGCGATCACCTGGTCGAAATCGTGATCGAAGCGGATTTCGAAGGGTTTCCTGCGCACCGTTTTGGCGAGGCTTTTCGATATGTGGAAATCACCGAGCGGCAGAACGCCGCGCAATTCCGGTTCGACCCAGAAGATCTCCGGGTCGTCGGCAGATTCGGCCATTGGAAAGAGGCCGATGGAATAGGCGCGCAGGAGGATGTCAGGGGTTATGCCTGGTGACTTCCTGCGCGATCCTGCCATTCCTGTCCTATCCCGCTGGCGTGTTGGCGAGGTAATGTTCCAGCCAGTGGATATCGTAGTCGCCGTTGGCGATATCCTGGTTGGAGACGAGATCCTGGAACAACGGCAGCGTCGTCTTGATGCCGTCGACGACGAATTCGTCGAGCGCGCGGCGCAGGCGCATCATGCATTCGACGCGCGTGCGGCCGTGCACGATCAGCTTGCCGATGAGGCTGTCGTAATAGGGCGGGATCTTGTAACCTTGGTAGGCGCCGGAGTCGATGCGCACGCCAAGGCCGCCCGGCGCATGGAAATGCGTGATCGTGCCGGGGGAGGGCACGAAGGTGCGCGCATCCTCGGCATTGATCCGGCATTCGATGGCATGGCCGGAGAAATGCACCTCGTCCTGCGTCACAGACAGGCCGCCGCCGGAGGCGACGCGGATCTGCTCATGCACCAGGTCGATGCCGGTGATCGCTTCCGTGATCGGATGCTCCACCTGCAAACGGGTGTTCATTTCGATGAAATAGAATTCGCCGTTCTCGTAGAGGAATTCGATCGTGCCGGCGCCGCGATATTTCAGCTTCTTCATGGCATCGGCGCAGATCTGGCCGATCTTCATGCGCTGCTCGACATTGAGTGCAGGCGAATTGGCTTCTTCCCAGACCTTCTGGTGGCGGCGCTGCAGCGAGCAGTCGCGTTCGCCGAGATGAATGGCATTGCCTTCACCGTCACCGAACACCTGGATTTCGATGTGGCGCGGCTTGCCGAGATACTTTTCCATGTAGACGGCATCGTTGCCGAAGGCGGCTGCCGCCTCCGTGCGCGCCGTCGACCAGGCCTCGATGAGATCGGCCTCGCTTTTGGCAACCTTCATGCCGCGCCCACCGCCGCCGGCCGTTGCCTTGATCAGCACGGGATAGCCGATTTCGGCGGCCGTCCGCAGCGCATCCTCTTCTGTCTTCACTTCGCCGTCCGAGCCGGGAACGACGGGAATGCCGAGTTCCAGCGCCGTCGTCTTGGCGGTGATCTTGTCGCCCATGATACGGATGTGATCCGCCGTCGGCCCGATGAAGGTGATGCCGTGCGCTTCCAGGATATCGGCAAACTTGGCGTTCTCCGACAGAAAGCCGTAACCCGGGTGCACGGCATCGGCGCCGGTGATCTCGCAGGCGGCGACGATCTGGTGGATGTTGAGATAGCTCTCGCGCGAGGAGGGCGGACCGATGCAAACGCTTTCGTCGGCAAGGCGCACATGCATGGCATCGGCGTCGGCGGTAGAATGCACCACGACGCAGGCAATGCCGAGCTCCTTGCAGGCTCGAAGCACGCGAAGGGCGATTTCCCCGCGATTGGCGATAAGGATTTTCGAAATCATGGGCTTGGGCCTATTCGATGACGACGAGAGCTTGGCCGTATTCGACGGGATGTCCGTCGTCGACGAGGATCTCGGTCACCTTGCCCGACTTCGGCGAAGGAATCTGGTTCATCGTCTTCATCGCTTCGATGATGATGAGCGTCTGGCCTTCCTTGACGGTGGCGCCGATTTCGATGAACGGACGTGCGCCCGGAGCCGGCGCCATATAGACGGTGCCGACCATTGGCGCATTGACGACATTCGCCGGGTTGCGGCCGGGGGCTGCGGCAGGCGCGGCAGCGGCGGCTGCCGGAGCGGCGGCTGCTGCCGGAGCAGCGGCAAAGGCCGGTGCAGCGATCGGTGCCTGGACGTATTGCGGCGTGCCGCCGCGCGAAACGCGGATGCGCAAGTCGTCCTGCTCGACCTCGATCTCCGTCAGATCCGTCTCGTTGAGGATGTTGGCGAGATCGCGGATCAGTGCCTGATCGATACCCGATTTCTTTTCAGCCATGGTGTTGCCCTGTCTTCTTCTTATGCCGTGATGTTCTTCAGCGCTTGCAGCGCCAGGATGTAACTATGAGGCCCGAAGCCGCAGATCACGCCCTTGCATGCCGGTGCGATCATCGACTTGTGGCGAAACTCTTCCCGTGCATGGACGTTGGAAATGTGGAGCTCGATGACGGGAATCGAAATAGCGCGGATCGCGTCGTGCAGCGCGACTGACGTATGCGTGTAGGCGCCTGCATTGATGGCGACGCCGGCGGCTTTTTCGTCGGCCTCGTGGATCCAGTCCACAAGCGTGCCTTCGTGGTTGCTCTGACGGAAATCGATATCAAAGCCGAGTTCGCGCCCGGCTGCCTTGCAGTTTGCCTCGATGTCCTTGAGCGTCTTGCCGCCATAAATGCCGGGCTCTCGTTTGCCCAGCATGTTCAGGTTTGGGCCGTTCAGGACAAAAATCGTTTGCGTCATCGAATGTTCCGTAAATGCACGACGGCAACCTATAGACTCCGCGAGGGCTGAATGAAAGCCCTTACGGGTTGGCCGGCAGGAATCGCGCCACATTTGTCCACATGGCTGAAACGCTTCGATTCTGGCGATTTGATGAGCGGCCGGTCGGCTGCCCGCTTCCTCAGCAGGCGGTCTTGCCGCAGCTGCGCATGTTCTTGACCTTGGCTTCGAGATCGTCGAGCCCGACTGCGCCCGGGACCAGCTCGTTGCCGATTACGTAAGAGGGCGTGCCGCTGATGCCGAGGCTGGAGGCAAGCTGATAGGTCGCCTGAACGATCCCGTCATTCGGGCTCTTAGCCATCTCGGCGCGAATCTTGTCCTCGCTGACGCCGAGAGAGCCTGCGACGGCGATCGCACTGTCTTCCGAGGCGCGGCCTTCGCTGCTGAGAAGGGCGACATGAAAGTCGGCGTATTTCGCAGGCGCCAGCCTGCGGAAGGCGTCGGCCACTTTGTGGGCGGCAACCGAAGCCGGCCCGAGGATCGGGAATTCCTTGAGCACGAAGCGAACGTTCGTGTCCTTCTTCAACATCGCCTGCATGTCGGGAAGCGCGTGACGGCAGTAGGTGCAGTTATAATCGAAGAATTCGACGACCGTCACGTCGCCCTTGGGATTGCCGAGCGCGACGTCATCCTTCGAATTGAAGATGTTCGCGGTGTTCTCCTCGATTGCCATATTGGCTTTCACCAGCCGCGCGGCTTCCTGCTTCTTCTGCAGCGCCTCCTGGACATCAAGCATGATCTCCGGGTTCTCGATCAGATATTGCTTGATGAATTCGCCGAACTCCTTCTTCTGCTGATCGTCGAGCGCTGCCGCTGGAAACGGGAGCGCGATCGATGCGGCGAGCGCCAGTGCGGTGAAGCTTTTTGAGAAGAAGGCCATGATATCCTCGTCATCGGCGATGTGGTCTTGGTCGAGAAACCGTCGCCGGGTTATGGATTTGAACGCGTCGCGTCAAGGTACGGTGCGTCGAGTTCTGCTCAAACAGGAATTTTCATCCCTGCGCCGCCCTCGCGGGATTGTGATGAGCCGATTAATGCGGCAATTGTCTGGCCAACAGCCAAGAAGCCGAGCGAGAAGCGATCTTGTTTTCCATATCGAAACGCAGCGAAGTCGAGCCTTTTCATGCCATGGACGTGTTGGCGGAGGCGACGAAGCGGCGGGCAGCCGGCCATCCCGTCATCTCGGTGGCGGTCGGCCAACCTTCGCATCCCGCGCCTCGAGCTGCCCTCGAAGCGGCAAACGCCGCCCTCGTCGAAGGCCGGATCGGTTATACGGATGCGCTGGGGACGGCGCGGCTGAAATCCGCACTTGCTTGGCACTACAGGGACCGTCACGGCCTGGAGATCGATCCCAAGCGCATCGCCATAACGACAGGCTCCTCGGCAGGGTTCAATCTCGCCTTTCTGTCGCTTTTCGATGCCGGCGATGCCGTGGCGATCGCGAGACCGGGTTATCCCGCTTACCGCAACATTCTCGGCGCGCTGGGGCTGATGGTTCTCGAAGTGCCGGTGACGGCCGAGACCCACTTTACCCTGACACCCGAGAGCCTTGAGGCGGCACAGCAGCAAAGCGGCGTCAGGCTCAAAGGCGTACTGCTTGCAAGTCCCGCAAATCCGACCGGCACGGTGACCGGCCGTGACGGGTTGAAGGCGCTTGCGGACTACTGCGCGGCCCAATCCATCGCCTTCATCTCCGATGAGATCTATCACGGGCTGACCTTCGCCGGCGAGGAAGCGAGCGCGCTCGAGCTGACCGACGAGGCGATCGTCATCAACTCCTTCTCCAAATATTACTGCATGACGGGCTGGCGAATCGGTTGGATGGTGCTGCCGGAGCGCCTGGTGCGGCCGATCGAGCGCGTGGCGCAGAGCCTCTATATCTCGCCGCCCGAGCTCTCCCAGATCGCAGCGGTGGCCGCACTTGGCGCAAGCCAAGAGCTTGATCATGTCAAGGCGAGCTATGCCGCAAACCGAGCGCTGCTGTTCGACCGCCTGCCCAGGATCGGCCTTGCGCCCGCTTCGCCGATGGACGGTGCCTTCTACGCCTATATCGATGTCTCGCGCTTCACCAATGACAGCATGGGTTTTGCCAAACGCATGCTTGCAGAAATCAACGTCGCGACGACGCCGGGGCTTGATTTCGATCCGCTGGAGGGACATCGAACCTTGCGTCTCTCCTATGCGGGTTCGCAAGCAGAGATCGCCGAGGCGGTGGAGCGGATAGCAGTTTGGCTGAAGTAGGGCTGCGGGGCAAGCGGCTGCTTGCCCACGTGCTCTAAATCAGCTGCGCGACGAAAACAGCGAAGCGAGCGTCGAAGCCGGCTTGTTGTTCAGCCGCGGCACCACCACGAGCTGCTTGATCTCGCCCCGTTTGTAGGCGGCCAGGAAGCGCTTGTAATCCTTGAAGGAAACGCAGCCATTGGAATCGCCGTTCTTGCCGAGCATATAGGTGTGGGCAAGCAGGCCGACGCGGTCATAGATGGCATCCGAGCCTTCCACCGGTGTCAAGCGCAGCGCTTCGACTCCGTGAAACAGAGCCTCGCGCATCGTGAGGACATAGGTATGCGGCGGCGTCGGTCCGCGCATCTTCTTGTCGACGTAGCGCGGGTTGTCGCGCATCTTGCCGAGACCTGAATGAGCCTCCAGCCGTTCGCCGCTCGGCAGGTAGACGGTGCTGTTTTCGATATCATAGATCGCGACACCTGCCCGCAGTTTCGGCGAGAAGACCGGCTTGTCGTAGCGCGGCACGGCATCGTCCTCATCGTCCTCTATCGGCGAGTTTGGCTGGGCATAGGCAAGGGCAGGCCCGGCAGAGCGCTGCGCACCCTTGGCCGTCGGCGCCGGTTTGCCGATGAGTCCGTCCGGACGCGCCATCGGTAACGGCACGGAACCTGTATCGGGTGACAGGACGAGATCGAAGGGTTGATCCTCTGCCGCTGCGACCTGCACCGGAGCGGATTCTGTTGCAGGAACCGAGGCGGTCCTGACGGGAGAGGCGACTGGCTCGATCGGGGCGGGTGCGATCTGCCGGGGGTCGGCATCGGCAAGCGCGAGCATCGCCTGGAGTTGGGCCGCTGCGACGGCCTCCTTTGACGGAACGATGATGCGGTTGCCGTCGTCTTCTTCAATCTCTGCCGAGGCGAGTTCGACCGGCGGCGCCGCGATCGCATCATCCTTGCGGAACTTGGCGCTGTCGGAAATCGCGGCGACGACCGGTTGCTCGGCAGTCATGGTCAGCCGATTGTTCTTCGCCAGAGCCGCCAATGCCGTTGCGGCGGCGGCGGTCTTTTCGGCGTGAGACTGGATGAGGCTTGCCGTCAGCGGCATCTTCGGCTTCGCGTTGAAGGCAGTCAGCCGGTCACCCTTGCCGACATGGATCAACCTTTCAAGGCGAGTTGACGACGCCACTTTCGGGGTGGCGCCGATCTGTGCCAGGCTGCCTGCTGGAGAGAAGGGCGCGGCGACCGAATGCATCGTTGCCAAGGTCGCGATCATCCATGTTGAGGTTAAAAGCCCGGCGCCGACGACACCGTAAAGAAAACCGCGAGATCTGTGCGAACGCAAAGCAGATCCGCCAAGAGGGGCGACGTTATCCAACGTCCCTACCGCAAACGCCATACTACACTCGTCTTTCAAACTCGCTACGCAGGCCGGCGGCACTGACTGACTAAAACTTCGCCGGGGCCGGTAAGGGCGCAAAGGGGCCGAATTTAGGCCGCCTGCGACTTCCGACTGTTTTGAGAGGATGACGAATTATGGTTTCTAATTTGTTTACGCGATATCGCTGTTTCTTGGGATGTCTCAAAAAGAGATGCCTGCTGGCGTCTCAGGTGCGTTCCATCACATAACTTCCCGGTGCTTCTTCGATCGCGTTCAGCGCATCGCCGCCGGGTTTGCGCGCCGCAACGCGTCTACTGTCCTGCGACTCGATCCAGGCCTGCCAATGCGGCCACCACGATCCCGGCGTCTCGCTGGCTCGCTCGAGCCAGGTCTCATAGTCGCCCTTCGCCGGGCCGCCCGTCCAGAATTGGTATTTCTTCTTGTCGGGCGGGTTGACGACACCGGCGATATGTCCCGAGCCGGTGACGACGAATTCGACCTTGCCGCCGAAGAACTGGCTGCCGAGGAAGACCGATTTTGCAGGCGCGATGTGGTCCTCGCGCGTTGCGAGATTATAGATCGGGATCTTCACATCTTTCAGCGATACGCGCTTGCCGTCGAGGATCATCTCGTTCTGCGTCAACGCATTGCGGAGATAGCAGTTTCGCAGGTAGAAGGCGTGGTTTGCCGCCGCCATGCGCGTCGAATCGGCGTTCCAGAACAAGAGGTCGAAGGGCAGGGGCTCCTGACCCTTGAGGTAGCTGTTGACGAAATAAGGCCAGATCAGCTCGGAGGCGCGCAGCATGTTGAAGGCCATCGACATCTTCGTGCCGTCGAGATAGCCGGCCGCCTTCATATGCTCTTCGAGCGCGGCAAGCTGCTCCTCGTCGACGAAGACTTTGAGGTCGCCGGCATGGGTGAAGTCGACCTGAGTGGTGAAGAGAGTCGCGGTCTTTATGCGCCGGTTCTTCTCCTTGGCGTGCAGCGCCAGTGTCGCGGCCAGCAGCGTGCCACCGACGCAGTAGCCGACGGCATTGATGTCCTTCTCGCCGGTCGCCTTCTCGATCGTCTCGATCGCGAAATCGATGCCTTCCCGGGCATAGGCGCCCCAGTCCTTCTCGGCGTGACGCGCATCCGGGTTGACCCAGGATATGACGAAGACGGTCTGGCCCTGGTCTACGCACCATTTGATGAAGGATTTCTGAGGGTTGAGGTCGAGAATATAGAACTTGTTGATCCAGGGCGGGCAGATCAGCAGCGGCCGCTTCAGCACGGTTTCGGTCGAGGCTTCGTACTGGATGATCTGGCAGATATCGTTCTGGGCGATGACTTTGCCCGGTGTCAGCGCCATGTCACGGCCGACAGCGAATTTCGTCATGTCGGTCTGTCGAAGGCGAAGCTCGCCGTTTCCGGCAGCGATGTCCTCGGCGAGCATCTTCATGCCGCGCACCAGGTTTTCGCCGTTGGTTGCGATGGTCTCGCGGTAAAGCTGCGGGTTGGTAGCGATGAAGTTGCTCGGCGAAAGAGCCGCCGTGATCTGCTTCACGTAAAATTCTGCCTTGTGCTTGGTGTGTTCGTCGAGGCCGTCGGTCTCCGATACCAGCTTGTCCACCCAATCGCTCGTGACGAGATAGACCTGGCGGAGGAAATCGAAGAACGGATTTTTCTGCCAATCCTCGTCGGAAAAGCGCTTGTCCTTGCGGGTGTCGGGCTCGGGCGGCAGGGGCTCGCCCTGCATCCCACGCGTGCCCTGCAAGCGCTGCATCGAGCGCATCCAGATTCCGAAGAACGAGGACATCAGCTGGGTCTGCGCCTCGAAGGTGCGGCGGGGATCGGAAATCCAGTATTCGCTGACCTTGGAAAGCGTCTTGACCATGTCGGTCATCGGATCGATGGAGCTTTCGGAGATCTCGCCGCGTTCGCGCGGCGCAAGCCAAGCCGAGGCGGCCTGGCCGAGATTTTCGAGCGCCCGGGCGAAATTCATCGCCATGGTCTCGGGATCCTTCAGCAGATAGGGTTCGAGATCGGTCGCGTCGAAACCGGTCTTGTCGCCATTCTTCTGGCCGCCACTCTCCTGCTTGCTGTCGGTCACCATTTCCTCCGGCGGCAGCACTCTTTTTATCCGTTTGTTGTACATCGTGACCGAACGAGAAAACAAGTTCCACCCGCATCGGCTCGTGCTATTGCTTTGTGGCTGCGACAAATTTAACAGTCGAGGCAATCAGAACTGGATTTTGAGGCATGATCGAGAACCGCATCCGGCGCATCGCAACCTTCAACCGCACCGCATTGATCTGCGCCGCGGCGGCGATGACCCTTGCCGGATGCAATCTGACGGCGGAGGAAAAAGCCGCAGCTGCCGCCAAGCGGGCGGCGCCGACCGCCGTCGTCATGCCGGCAACCAAGGGCGAGGCTGTCGAAGGCGGTCTGACAAAATCACCGGACGGCTATCCGAATTTCGGTGCACCGCTGACGGCGGCCAACGTCCAGATGAGCGATGAGCAGGCGGCCGAACTGCAGCATCAGTTGACCGCGCTTGCCGGCCGGCGCAAGGCCGGCACGATCTCGGAAGCCGAATATCAGGCGAAGGTCGCCGAAATGCGCCGCCTCGCCGCCGAGCATGGTCCGCAGACGCTCTCCGAAATTTCCAAATAAGCCTTGCCTTTCAGGCAATTTGGACGCAAAGCCTTCCGGATGGATCGGAAGATGCGATTTTCCCGATAATGCGTGGTTGTGCGGCCTTTCCGTCAAAGATTTGCCGCTTGGCTTGGGTCTGATGAATACGGCGCTGCGATTGTGAAGTTCGTGTTGCAGCAGCCGGGAGACGGAACGAACTTCGACCGCGGCCCGAAATGCCGCCTTTCCACGGGGAATGAAATGGAAGAGTTTCACAAAGTCCGGCGTTTGCCGCCTTATGTTTTCGAACAGGTCAACCGTTTGAAAGCAAGCGCGCGAGCGGGCGGCGCCGATATCATCGATCTCGGCATGGGAAACCCTGACCTTCCCACCCCCCAGGCGATCGTCGATAAGCTCTGCGAGGTCGTGCAGGATCCGCGCACGCACCGTTACTCCTCCTCCAAGGGCATTCCCGGTCTGCGCCGCGCCCAGGCCGCCTATTATGCCCGCCGCTTCGGCGTCAAGCTCAACCCCGATACGCAGGTGGTCGCCACCCTGGGATCCAAGGAAGGCTTCGCCAATATGGCGCAGGCGATCACCGCGCCCGGCGACGTGATCCTCTGCCCGAATCCCACCTATCCGATTCACGCCTTCGGCTTCCTGATGGCCGGCGGCGTGATCCGCTCGATGTCGGTGGAGCCGGACGAGACCTTCTTCCCGCCGCTTGAGCGCGCGGTCCGGCATTCGATCCCGAAGCCCCTGGCGCTGATCCTCAACTATCCCTCGAACCCGACAGCCTTTGTCGCGACGCTCGATTTCTACAAGGACGTCGTCGCCTTCGCCAAGAAGCACGACATCATCGTGCTCTCCGACCTTGCCTATTCGGAGATCTATTTCGACGGCGCTCCGCCGCCTTCGGTCCTCGAAGTGCCCGGCGCAATGGATGTGACGGTCGAGTTCACCTCGATGTCGAAGACCTTTTCCATGCCCGGCTGGCGCATGGGCTTTGCCGTCGGCAATGAGCGGCTGATCGCTGCGCTCACCCGCGTCAAGTCCTACCTCGATTACGGCGCCTTCACGCCGATCCAGGTGGCGGCGACGCATGCGCTGAACGGTGATGGTTCCGACATTGCGGAAGTCCGTAACGTCTACAAGCGCCGCCGCGACGTCATGGTCGAAAGCTTCGGCAAGGCAGGCTTTGAAGTGCCGCCGCCGGCAGCCACCATGTTCGCCTGGGCGAAAATTCCGGAAAAGTTCCGTCATCTCGGTTCGCTGGAGTTTTCCAAGCTGCTGGTCGAGAAGGCCGACGTCGCCGTTGCTCCCGGCATCGGATTCGGCGAGATGGGCGACGACTATGTCCGTCTGGCGCTTGTCGAGAATGAACACCGCATCCGTCAGGCTGCGCGCAATATCAAAAAGTTCATGTCGACGGCAGACGAGACGATGCATAACGTCATCTCGCTGAACGCCCATCGTTAATTCCAACTCTTGGGCAGCCGCATTCGGCGGCTGCCGCCACACAGACATTTCAGGATCGATCCATGGCAGATGCCCTCAAAATCGGCATTGCGGGCTTAGGCACCGTTGGCGCCTCGCTTGTCCGCATCATTCAGCAGAAAAGCAACGAGCTTGCGGTCACCTGCGGACGTCCGATTACGATCACCGCGGTTTCCGCCCGCGACAAAACGCGAGACCGGGGCGTCGATCTTTCTGCCGTCACCTGGTTCGATCGGCCTGAGGATCTGGCCGAAAAGGGTGATATCGACGTCTTCGTCGAACTGATGGGCGGTGCCGAAGGGGCTGCCAACGTCTCGGTGCGCGCCGCGCTGCAGCGCGGTCTCCATGTGGTGACAGCCAACAAGGCGCTGCTCGCCTATCACGGCGTCGAGTTTGCGACGATCGCGGAAGAGAAGGGCTCGCTGTTGAATTTCGAGGCGGCGGTCGCCGGCGGCATCCCCGTTATCAAGGCGCTGCGCGAATCGCTGACGGGTAACGCCGTCTCGCGCATCTACGGCATCATGAACGGCACCTGCAACTACATCCTGACCAAGATGGAGAAGGAGGGGCTTTCCTTCGCCGAATGCCTCAAGGAAGCGCAGCGGCTGGGTTATGCCGAAGCCGATCCCGCCTTCGATATCGAGGGCAACGATACCGCCCACAAGCTCGCCATCCTGACGACGCTTGCCTTCGGCAATCGCATCGCAGCCGACGATATCTATCTCGAAGGCATCACCAACATCTCGATCGAGGACATCCACGCCGCGGCCGAACTCGGTTACCGCATCAAGCTGCTCGGCGTTGCCCAGCGCACCGAGACCGGCATCGAACAGCGTGTACACCCGACCATGGTCCCGGTCGATTCCGTCATCGCCCAAGTCGACGGCGTTACCAATGCGGTGGCAATTGAGTCCGACGTCCTCGGCGAACTGCTGATGGTCGGACCAGGCGCTGGCGGCAATGCGACGGCCTCGTCCGTGCTTGGCGATATCGCCGATATCGCCAAGAGCCAGCCGGGCGCTCAGCGCGTGCCGGTGCTCGGTCATCCCGCAAAGGCGCTGGAGCCTTACCGCAAGGCACAGATGCAGAGTCACGAGGGCGGATATTTCATCCGCCTGACTGTGCTCGACCGCACCGGCGTCTTTGCAAGCGTCGCCACCCGCATGGCGGAAAACCACATCTCGCTCGAATCGATCGTTCAGCGCTCCACGCAGCACCTGGCGCCATCGCATCACCAGACGATCATTCTCGTCACCCATGCGACGATGGAGGAGTCCGTGCGCAGGGCGGTCGCTTCGATAAAGTCGGAAGGCTATCTCTTCGGCGAGCCGCAGGTAATCCGTATCGAACGGCCGAAAGAAGAAGCCTAGCGCGTCGGCCCGAAAATCGGATTCGATTTTCGGAAAGCACGATGCGCAGCTTCAGAGTGTTAAAGCGTTTTCCGAAGTATGAGCCGCCCTGTCTCTGGCAGGGCGGGTTTTTTGTTAATCGTTCAGCCTCCCCTTGCGGAAGTCTATATTACCAAATGCCGAAATACTGCTATAAATAAAACCACAGATGGTGAGTCGTCGGCGTGGAGCATTTCATGAGCAAGGACAGCCACGCCGGAAAAGAGCATGGCAGTCCGAGCAAGGTGCCGCCAGCCCGCCCTGCGATGTTTGCGGACATCCTCAAGCCGCTGCACAGTGACATTCGTGAAGTGAGCCATGACGAGGCTTTTGACGACGAACATACGGAAGGCCGCAACTGGGCCATTCTGCTGACGCTGTTTTCGGTCTTGTTGGTGCAGATCGGCGGCATCGCCGTGATCGTCTGGCTGATCTTCTGGTAAAAATCCGTGTCTGGAAATCCGTCCCTATGTTATCTCCGCTGCTCCTGTAGAAAGAACAGATGAAGTCAGCGGAGTTTGGCATGGCAGATCTCGTCGATCCGGTACAGCGCGCGTTTCTCGGCGTGGAGAAATCCGCACTCGACAATCGCTGGGTTGCAAGACTCGACCAGGCCGGCCAGAACCGGGCGCTCGCCATGGCGCAGGTTCACGGGCTGCCGGATCTGATCGCCCGCGTTCTCGCAGGACGCGGCGTCCCGGTTGACGAAGCGGTCGAATTCCTCGACCCGACGATCCGCAGCCTGATGCCCGATCCCCACACGCTGACCGATTGCGAGAAGGCGGCAACCCGTCTCTTGCTTGCAATCGAGCGCGGCGAGAGCGTGGCGATTTTCGGCGACTACGACGTCGACGGCGCGGCTTCCTCGGCGCTGATGTTCCGCCTTCTAAGCCATTTCGGCGTCAAGGCGAACATCTACATTCCCGACCGCATCTTTGAAGGTTATGGCCCCAATCCGGCGGCGATCAACCAGCTGATCGACAATGGCGCCAGGCTGATCGTCACCGTCGATTGCGGCTCCACCAGTCACGACGCGCTTGCGGCCGCTGCCGCGCGCAACATCGATGTCGTGGTCATCGATCACCACCAGGTGACACATGAGCTGCCGCCCTGCCATGCGCTCGTCAATCCGAACCGTGAAGACGATCTGTCGGGGCAGGGGCATCTTTGCGCAGCCGGCGTCGTCTTCATGGTGCTGGTCGCGACATTGCGGCTGTTGCGCGCGGCCGGCAACAAACGCATCCTGGCGCTCGATCTGCTGCAATGGCTTGACATCGTGGCGCTTGCGACGGTCTGCGATGTCGTGCCGCTGAAGGGGCTCAACCGCGCCTATGTGGTGAAGGGGCTGGTTGCTGCCCGGCACCAGAGCAACGCCGGGCTTGCCGCGCTCTTCCGCAAGGCGGGGCTCGCGGGCCCCGTGACCCCCTATCATTTCGGCTTTCTGATCGGCCCGCGCATCAATGCCGGTGGACGGATCGGCGATGCCGCGCTCGGAAGCCGCCTGCTGACGCTCGACGATGCCGGTGAGGCGGAAATGATCGCACAGCGCCTCGACGAGCTCAACCGTGAACGTCAGGCGATGGAGGCGATGATGCTGCAGGAGGCGGAAGCCGAGGCGCTGGCCGAATATGGCGACGGCGAGGGCGCCTCCGTCATCGTCACCGCCCATGAGAAGTGGCATCCGGGCATCGTTGGGTTGATCGCCGCGCGGCTGAAGGAGAAATTCAAGCGGCCCGCGTTCGCGATCGCTTTCGATCCCTCCGGCCGCGGGACCGGCTCAGGCCGCTCCATCAATGGTTTCGACATGGGCAGGATGGTGCGGGCTGCGGTCGAGGAGGGCATCCTCATCAAGGGTGGCGGCCATGCCATGGCGGCGGGGCTGACGGTCGAGCGCGCCGATCTCGGCAGGTTGAGGACCTTCTTTACCGAGAAGGCCGCAAGGACGGTGGCGAGCCTCGTCGCCAACGAGACATTGAAGATCGATGGCGCAATCGGCGCAAGCGGCGCCACGCTTGAACTCATCGACCGCCTGGAAGCCGCCGGTCCCTATGGCTCCGGCCACGCTCAGCCGCTCTTTGCCGTACCGGCGCATCGGGTGCGAGACGCGCGCCTCGTCGGCGAGAAACATGTGAAGGTGACGCTGGAGGCGATGGACGGGTCGCGGCTCGATGGAATCGCCTTTCGCGCCGCCGATACCGGCCTCGGCAATCTTCTCATCAATTCACGCGGCGCGAGCCTGCATGTCGCAGGCTCGCTCGGCGCTGAACATTATCAAGGCGCACGCCGCGTCCAGCTGCGCGTCTGCGACGCAGCGCCAGCGAAATAGAACGGTCACGAAAAAGAGGCTCGAATGAGAAAATTGATGGAAGAAAGTGGCACGCCCTAGGGGAGTCGAACCCCTCTTCCCAGAATGAAAATCTGGTGTCCTAACCGATAGACGAAGGGCGCTTCCTTCGTGGTGGCGCCCTTATAGTCAGCACCTTCGAAAGCCGCAAGCGCCAAGGCGCGAAAAAATCACAGTTTTCGCCGATTTTTTTGAGCTGTGGAAAACCACGGCGCTACGGGCGGTGGATGGCTGGAATATCAAACCGATCGGTGGTTGGGGGCAATCATAATTTCGATGGTACGCCCTAGGGGAGTCGAACCCCTCTTTACAGAATGAGAACATCTTTTTCGCTCGCGCCAAGACGTGCAAAGAAGCGTCAAAATCGCCAAACATATTGAAATAACTTGACGTTTATCTGCCGTACTCGGTAAAGAAGTGCCATGCCGTGACGGCTTGAACTGCCCCCGAGCTGCCCCCGCCAAATACATTCTGTAAAGACTGACGAGACCAACACACGAACAAACAGAGTCATCCGTGAAGACCAGATTGACGCCCGATTTCGTCAAAAACCTAAGACCGGAAGAGGGCAAGCGGCTTGAAATCCGCGATACCGAAGAGCGCGGTTTGGTTCTGCGTGTGACGCCCACAGGCAACAAATCATGGTCCATGCGCTACGAAGCGCCCGATGGGACGATGCGCCGCAAGACCTACCAATATCCGGAAATAGGTCTGGCACGAGCTCGCGAACTGATCCGCAAGCTCAGAGGGCAAGTTACCGAGGGCCGCGACGTAATTGCCGAAGAGCGTAAAGCCAAGGATGACGCTAAGGCGGAAGCGGCAAGGGAAACCCTATCCGATGTTGCGACAGCATATTTTGCCGCGTGCCTGGTCGGAACCCAGCGCATCGGCGATAGGGTGCGCATTAAAGCGCCAAAAACTCTTGCTCAAGAGGAGCGCGTTTGGAAGGCAGACGTCGAACCGAAGTTCGGCAATCGCATCGTCACAACCCTAACTAAGAAGGAAATCATTCAATGGGTCGATGCGCTCACCAGCCGCGCGCCATCGGCGGGTCGTGCTGGCTTTCACCTGTTGCGGCAAATGCTCAATTTCGCCGTGACCCGCGATATCATTCCGATGAACCCCGCGCCGCACGTCGCCGTGAAGGCGATAGACCCGCGCACCCGCTGGCTTACTGATGATGAACTTCGCAAGGTTTGGGCGTTGCTGAACGATATCGAGGCACGCGCCAAAGTCGAGGTTTCCGACGAAATGGCGCTTCTATTGCAGATGATGCTTCTAGAGCCACTGCGCGCTTCGGAAGTTGCTGGGATGGAATGGGCGGAAATCGAGGGCGACGTTTGGACCGTCCCGGCACCCCGCATGAAGGGGAAACGTCAGCACGTTATGCCACTTACGGCCCCCGCGATGGCACTGTTGGAGCGCGCACGACAAATCATTGGCGACGACGTGTTGGTGTTTCGTTCCGCGAGATCGGGACGCCCGTTACATGCCGCTTCAATTGGTGCCGCCTTCAAGCGCATTGTAGAGCATCTGGACATGCCGCGCGCCACGCCGCACGACTTCCGCCGAACGGCACTCACGAACATCTGCGGAGACCGCATCGGCATTCCGCGCTCGACTGGGAAGCTGCTACTGGCTCATGCCGACCACGACATGACAGGCAAGCATTACGACATGAACGACTATCTTGCCGAAAAGCGCCGAACCGCCGACGCATGGGCCAATTTGCTGATGGACATTGTTGCAGAGACGCCGAGCGATGGCGGGGGCAAGGTAATAGCATTTCCACGCAAGCAGGCGTGACCGATCAAGAGAGTTTATGGGTATGAAATCCCGCAAACTTGCGCGGGGGTTCAAAGCCGGGTTGAGGAAAAGTTTAACCCGTTTCGACACCCAAGCCGCTGATTTGGCGCCACTTACAGAGCATTGACTTTCAACTCAATTTAAACCTAAGCGATAAGCGATTTTAAACCAAATTGATTGCGATTTCCTGAGCAACTTCAATTGGTTCAATCGATTTTTTTCATTTGTCACGTCACTCTCCGACGCGCCATGGTTATGTCCGACACCGCACAACTCAAAATGAGCTTTACACCGTCCGACCGAAGCAGCGATGAATCTGTATGTCACGGTAAGACTCTGAAAATTGGGAGAACCAGACAATGACAAACGAAAGACTTATCCGGCCAAAGGACGCGGCCCACCGACTAGGTGTAAGCACCCGTACGCTCTATCGGGAGGTTTCAGCCGGTAACATTCCCGCGCCGTTGAAGATCAGCGAACGAACCTCCGCTTGGCGTGAAAGCACCATTCTGCAGATCATCAGCGACCGGGCGAAAGGGCAGATGTCGACGGCTGCCGTCGCCGTCGCCGTTTCGGAAAAGCGCGGGCCGGGGCGTCCAAGGAAGTTGCCCGTCACCGACGGTGCCAACAGCACCGACCCCAGAGGTGCAGCATGACCACGGTCGAAATCTTGCAGCCACCTTTCATCGACGACTATGCGGGCTCTGCCCCATCTGCAATCGCAACGATGAAATGCTCAATGTCGATAAAACACATTGGACCGTTTGCCACACACATAAGGTCCGCTGGTCTATCGGCTCTAACCTGTTTTCCGGTTGGCGTAATAAGACCGAGGAAGATTGGGAGCGGAATAGCAAGCTGCTGTCTGCCTATGAGGATGTCGCGCCGTTCTTGTATCCTTACGACGACAATGACGGCAGCGCCGACTCCACCACTCATAAGCAGCTGGGCTCGCCGGTTGGCAGACAGGCTCAGCAGGCGGGCGGTGAGCCGCCCCGTTTGGGCGGACTGGATGGCGAGCCTGCAGCCTGTAGCGTAGGTAATGGCACTTCCAGAAAGGCACGTGGATGACCCACCTCCATTGGATGAAAACTTACGTCGGCGACGAGGCGGCTGCGACCGTCCACCTGTCGAGAGATGAGTTTGGGGCATACGAGCTTTTAAGGCGGTATTACTGGCAACACGGGTGCTTGCCGAATGATGACGACCGCCTTGCCCGAATTGCCCGCGCTACCCCGGATGAGTGGAAAAACCTCCGGCCGGTGATCGAAATTCTCTTTGATGATGGGTGGCGGAACGCCCGGCTAGACGAAGAGCGAGCAAACGCCGAGAAGTACCACGCAGACCGGGTGAGGGCGGGTCGAAAGGGCGGAAAAACCAAGCAAAGCTTGAGCACTGCTAGAGCTAAGCTCAAGCAACCAGAACCAGAACCAGAACCAGAACCAGAACCATATTCAGCATCAGACACAGAGCCAGCTGGCTGGGCTTTAGAAGAAAGGGGGATTGGTAGGGGCTCTCTTCGTAGATTTGCAGCACCTTCGAATGTCGTCGAAGGACGAAATTTTCTGATCAATCACAACGTCCCCAGTGATCAGCTTGATCGATGCCTTCGAATGCTAATGGAAGGAAGCCTTACCGCCTATGACATCGAAGAATGGTCCAGCATCAGAGGTGTGGCATGAAGCAGATGGATCTATTTGAGTGGGCCGCGTCCCGACCATCCGCTGATGTAATCGACATCATGCCTGCGCTTATCCGCAAGATCGCATCCGAAGCGGTATGGCCGCCGACCCCTAAGTCCGGTGAAATTGTCATGCTTAAGAGGGGTGCAGCATGAGCCCAATTGAAATCGGTGAGCTTCGCTTCGTGACGAAAACCATCGCGCGCTGAAGCTCCAACGACCGGACGTCACCGGCTGTCGTTGAGCAGAGGCCGCGCCTAACGTTGGGGAGCCCGCCCAAACCGGAGTACCGTGCATCATGCCGCCGCTTTCGAATGCCAGACGCGAAGCTTTTGCCCGCCTCGTTGCCAAGGGTGAGGCCGCGTCACGGGCCTATGCCAGCGTCTATGGTGTCTCTGGTCATACGGCTGAGGTGAGCGCCCATAGGTTGCTGAGAAATGATGGTGTGGCCGCTCGCGTCGACGAACTAAAGAGCGTGGCCGCCAAACGGACCACAAAAACGGTCGCGAGTCTGGTGAGCGACCTCGACCAAATCATTGCATTTTCAAAGGAATGCCGAAATCCAGCCGCGATGGTCGCCGCCGTCAACAGCCAAGCCCGGCTGTTGGGTTTGATGATCGATCGGAGCGAACAGGTGGTGCTGAGAAAGCCCGCGCCGCTACCGACCGCCGTTATCGAATTATCCGAAGCCGAATGGGTGCGCCAATTTGGCTCTGGACCGGCCCCCACGAGGACGCTCCCGGGTGCCAAGCGGTCGAAAGCTGATCAGCGAAAACCGCCGCCAGCCATCAGATGGGACGCCAGCACCGGCGAGATATTGAAAGCGCGAATGATAACGATAGGAGACGACGATGATAGTGATTGACCGGAGACCAGTCGAAGCCAACAACGTGATCGTGATCGACGACGCTGCACTCGATGCCGCCGTGGCAAAGCTTACGGCGTTGCCCGGACTAATGCGCGATGACGTAATGGCTTTGGAGCGGGTCGCGTCCAAATTTTGCGAGGAAAGGGGCGAGCCTGCATGGATCGCGGTGCCGTTGCTGCTGGTCGCCGCCTCGTCGATCTATCGCAACATCATGCTCCGGCCCAACGATGATTTGATGCTTGTCGCCATTCTACGGGCTGCATTCAAAGCCGTGCGGGAGACAATGCCCGAAAAGCCGGGCAAGCCGGAATAGCGCCATGGCGGTCGACCGCAAGTCCATCGTTGCCGATCTGCGGCAGATAGCTGATCTGGCCGAGGAAAGTGGCGACCGTGCAACCGCCGTCAAGGCACTACGCATCGCTTGGGATATTACGTGTCATGCCCCCGCCAGTCCGAAGCCGCCAAGCGTGGACGCCATCATTGCGGTTTGCGACTCGGTTGGCCCGCTCATGGCTCGGTTTGCCCCGAAAGAGGTTACGAGGTTTCTAGCCACCGTCGCCGATCTCCGTCATCGCCGCCTCGAACTGCTCGCGGAAGAACGAGAAAACGCCACCATTCACTAGCATTCATCACTTCCTCTGGCTTCCGTCCGCGTCTTGTTGTAACAATTGCTTGAGGAAGCGTTACACATAGAGGGGCGGATGGCTTGAGTATCAGAACAAATAGAAAGGCTGTGGCATATCTCAGAACGTCCAGTTCAGCCAATGTCGGGGCGGACAAGGATAGCGAGAGGCGACAACGCGAGGCCATCGACGGATTTGCCAACGCGGCGGGTTATGAGATCGTGGACAGCTACTATGACGCAGCCGTTTCCGGGGCCGATGCCGTGACCGAACGCCCCGGCTTTTCCTCGATGCTGGAGCGGTTGCTATCGAATGGTGTGCGCACCATCCTTGTCGAGACCGCCAGCCGCTTTGCCCGCGACATGATTGTGCAAGAGACCGGACACAAAATGCTAAAGGCTCGTGGTATCGATCTAATCGCCGTGGACAGCCCCGACAGTTTCGTTGGTGACACCCCGACCGCGACTTTGATCCGGCAGGTGCTTGGTGCCGTCTCCGAGTTTGAGAAAGCGATGTTGGTCGAAAAGCTGAAAGGTGCACGGGAACGCAAGCGCCGTGAGACCGGCAAGAAGGTGGGGGGTCGGAAGAACTATGGCGAGATGGAAGGCGGTAGCGAGATGATTGCACTGGCCAAGAAGCTTCACCGCTACCCGGTCAATGGCAAGCGCCGTTCGCTAAACGACATTGCCGAGGAATTGGCCAAAGCTGGTTACCTATCCAGCACTGGAAAGCCTTTCGCTAGGATTGCTATCTCTCGCATGCTGGAACGGAAGCCCGAGGAGAATTAGGCAGGGGGCTTGCCCCGCACGCCCTTCCGTTGGCAGGGCGGCAAAAGGCTCCAGCTGTGCGCCATCCTTTGCTGCGGCGCAGGGTCTAACTGATCCTTGGCAAAGGGCAGCGTCCAAACGGTCCTTGCCCAAAACGGGAAGCTTCGCTCAAGCAGCGATGACTATATCGGATCATCAACTGATGATCTGGAGTAATTCATGCGACGCTTATGGATATGCATCGTAGTGGCGGCGTCCGCCCTGCCGGTATTTGCCGATAGCTATCCGCCACTGGCCCAGACCTTCGCCGACGCGGCAGCGACGGGCCGGGAGATACGCGATCTACAAGCCCAAGAGGCCATGGCTTGGTGGGCGGCGGCCATGTTCTGGGTCACGTTGGCCTCGTCTTTGGTTGGTGGGCTAGGGCTTGTAGGCTTGTTCGTATCGCTCTATCAAACGCGAGCCGCGATCGAGCACGCTAGGGAAACCTCCTTTATCGACGTGCGGCCGTGGCTTCTGATAGAAGGCGTTGAGATCACCAGCACGGCTGGTGTGTACGGCGAGAAAGGCTTTCATTTCACCGCGCAGGGCTCCATCAACGTCCGCAACACGGGCAAACTCCCTGTCGAAGCGCTCGCGCATGTTGTTACCTTTGGCCCTACTGCAGACAGCGTCCGACCACTGACGGAAGCTCTACATGCACGGATCGAAGAACTAGACGGGAACGGCTACATTGTTCCGCCGGGGCAATCGTTTAGGTTGCCGCTGCTCTTGCAGGTCGAGATGACCTCTGAAGAGGCGGAGAAGATCGCGGACGAAATGCTTCGCCTTTCCATCAGCGCGCACTATCAAACTGCGGGACTAGAGCGGGATTTCCGAACGATAGCCGGTGCACACGTACTCCCAAGTGTTGGAAACCATAAGCCCCTCACTATTAGAGATTTCAAGATCTATCGCGAAAGCTGGCATTTGGATCGCCTAATGTACGGCGTTCTCACATAGGCTTTCGACGATCGGCAACCGATAGGCCAACCACGATGGCCTTGCCTGTTGCACAGACCGTGGAGCAGTTAATAGCCCGCTGCCGCCGCTCACCACTTACGTAATAGCCGCTCCGCAGAACGAAACACCAGTTGAATTTGCCTGTGGGCAATTGCAGCACCCGTCTGGCCGTCACTTTCGCACCGATGCTGCGTGTCCTACAGTCCACCAATGATCGATGAACTGACCGGAATTGCGGACGATATGGCGGCCTTGCTCCCATTGTTCGTCGATGGGGGAAATACATCGGGCCTTATTCTTCCGACAACCCACTCGGCAACGTTCAAGGCTCTCGCGATTGAGGCAAAGTCGATTATCGATCAAGAACTTGGTCACGGCAACGAGTACTCTTTGAACCTTCTGCATGCCGTTAACACCGGTTCTGGAGGTTTTATCGGAGGGCCATCTTACGCCTCTGTTGAAGAGGCTACTCAGATCGTGCGTGCTGCGGTGCGTGCGTTCGAGCGAAAGTGGCGAATACCTGCACATTCAGCACTTTCTGCCAAATCCTATGTCGATCCCACCCGGGTTCTGGCGCTCCAAGCCATCGGCAATGGCCCCTGGGACTTCGCACGCCTCATTGAGCTTTGCCGTGAAATCAATATTGCGGCGGCAAACCGATGCCACCTATCAACAGCTATGCTTCTCCGCACGATCATAAACCATGTACCGCCAGTTTTTGGTTTCGCTACCTTTGCCGAATTGGCTAACCAGTATGGCGGCGCCAAATCGCAGAAATCGTTCAAGGCTTCAATGCAGCGTCTTGAGACCTCACTTCGCAACATTGCCGATATGCATCTCCATTCCCCAATAAGATCCCGCGAAGACGTGCCTACAGCAGTCCAAGTCGACTTCGCGGCAGACCTAGACGTCCTTCTCGGCGAGATTGTTCGTCTGAGCCGGGGGGGGGAAATAAAAGGTCACGGACGTCGTTGAAGGCAGCGCGGGTAATCACTATTTTTTGCGCCGAGCAAGCTCAGTGTAAGAGCTTGATGACGGTTTACCATAAGGGCCTCACCATTGGATCTGAGCGCTTCGGAAGCGATAGAGCGGGGGCTTCCGGTTGGCGGGGGTGGAAAAAGGGTCCCATCCAACAGCCGCATCACGGGCGTTGGGGCGATGGTCGTTGCTCTAGAACCCCAAGGCTCTAGAAGCAGGATTATCGGTTGATGGATTGCGATTACATCTTAACGATTGTCTACCAAGGCCAGTACCGTGAGCTTGCGGGGCACACTCTGACGCTTATCGCTTACCTTGTGGACCAAGCGTTGATGTCGGCAGATGATGCTACATGCCTCTTTGTAGATGCGTTTATTCTCGGCGAGGCTCACCGGCAGTGGCCGGTGGAAGTGCACGTCGAACGCGCTTGGTGACACGTACCTCGGCGCCCTAACCTCCCGATTGCCGTGCGGCTACGGGCTTTTCTGCTAGAGTAACGACGCTAAGGGTACCGTTGATGCGGATCTGCCCCGGTCACAAACGGCAAGCGCAAAACCGTCTGGACCGATCATGGCAAGGCGGGGCGCGTTCAATTTCCTATCCCGCGATTTGCCGCCACCTTGTCACGACGCTGGCCAAAGAATGCGTTTAGCACGTCCGGCGCATGATCGAGCATCGGAGCGCTTTACGAGAGCAGCCGTCTCGCGCATGCTGGGCAAGCAAGCCGGATGGCAAGTGATCGCCCGGCGCTGGCGGCCTGCCTGCCGCCACCCGCCCTCCGGGTCTTTCGACGGGCGGGGTAGGGGGCCAGAAAAGGGGCCCACTTCACATAATTTGGTCTACAGCGACTTGTTGCAAACAGGTCCAGCCAAGGGCGCGATGCAGAGCGATTTCAGAACCGCAGGTGAGAGATTTTTTAGTATATCGGAGGTCGGCGACGTTAATTCTCGGTCTTTTTTGCTGCCTTCAATTGAGCGCGGCGAATAGCATCTGCCTCATCACGGCGCTGTTGTCGCGTCATCGCGCTTGCGCGGACATCGACACTGCCATCCGGTATGTCTGTCCCCAAATCCTCCTGCGGCACTGTCGACCTTCGCGATGCCTGCAGGAAAGCGTCTAAGCCATATTTAGCCATCGCTTCGTGTCTCGCTCGCGCTTGCTCTACGTGGGTCTTTGCACCTCTCGATGCGTCAACCAATCTTTGAAGACTGTTCTCTTCTTCAAGGTCTTCGAAACATGCCTCGATCTCGTGGCGATCCCAGATCACCCGGCTGCCTATCCGCTTCGGCTTCGGCATTCGGCCCTCTGCCACAAGCTTGTCGAACGTCGTCTCACCGACGCCAATGTAACGGGCGGCAACCTCCCGCGACATGCCGCGCGGGGGATACGAATACCTGTCTTCCTTGTTGGGCATTTGTCTTCCATACGATTTGATAATTTTGTGTACGGCTCAAAATGGTCCGGACCTCTGGCACGTCAGTAGCAACGGACGGTTGACGGTGGCTGCTATGGATCCTGAGCCCACTATCTTGGGACCGGTTCGCTTCGCCGTCCAGCGGCAGTTAAAACGGCGCGCCGGGTTCGCGATGATGCCCGAGAATATGTCCGCCGACACGGCGAGGGTCATGGCTTGAAGCCCAGCGGTCTGCAGATAAAGGACCAGAAGCAGATGTGGGGCAGCTGCGGCCAAGGATCGGCAAGATCAACCTCAATTGGCATCTGATCGTTGCCCCAAAGCCGGCGCTCGAATACGCAGTCGTCCACGAGATGTGCCACCTGAACGTCGGCATCACGAGCCGAAGTTTTGGACACTTGTCGGGCCCATTCTTACCGGACTGGGCGGAGAGGAAGGCTTGGCTCGACAAGAACGAGCACTTGTTGGGGTGGGAAACGGTGGAATCTGCAGCTTAGAAAAATGGGCTTCAAAGAGAGAAGGAGACAAGAAGAAAAGGCCCTGCTTTGAAAAGTTTATCGTGCTATCCAAATGGGCCGCCCCGTGCCGTGGCGCCGAAGACCGACTGGAGGTTTAATTAAAATTCTCTAGCAAAATCAATAAGTCGTAGCATATTTTGATTTCAGCCTTCTGACCGCTTGGCTGTCGGCTTTTTTAATATCTGAGCCTCTTTGTGGTAGAGGCGATCAATCATGTAGTAGAGCCCGTGGCATGTGGTGATGAACATGTGCGATATGACGAGTGAGCATATGATTACGACTCCAACTCGGATAAGCCCGGTGATGGTATCGGCAAGTGCGGCAAGACGTGGAAACTCTGCGAACAGCATCAGAACGTCGGTACTGGCTCCGCCGAGTACGATCAAAAGTATCGATCCCAGAGAAATGATCAGGGAAACGAATGAGAGATAGCCGAACAACGCGCATACATACTGACGCCTCGTCAGATTTTCAGGCTCTCCGTTAGCGGCTTCGCGAGAGATGGGGCCGACTAGGATCTCTTCGTCAAGGTCGCCAATAGCCGTCGAAAAGCTTGCGATGCCGACAAGCGCCGCAATGTAAAACCCGGTAAGAACGGCTGAGAAACTGCCAATCCTGTCGAGAAATCCTTTGTCGCCAAAGAAGTTCGCGTTAGCGATGATGAACGGCGCGCTAACAATTGCCGTTAGGGCAACAAGAGCAAGCAGGTTTCGGCGGTAGAGGTATCGGCCGTCCGCGTCCTTGAGCCGGAGATAGCCCAAGGGGTAGGTCAAGATGTTCATCTGCTCCTCGTTAGATTTTAGCTATGGCTACGGCTCTTTGAACGACCTCATCAACGATATCAACGCTACACGTAGGGAGTGCGGTTTTGAAGGCAGCTTGCTCCGATCGAATGAATAAAATTTCTTTTGCTTCTTCGTCTCTATCGATCTTCACCGTCCGTGTTCGATCATCGTTCAAACCCACGTCCACCTTAAACTCCGCCCACCCGTCGGCTTTGGCCTTTCCCATGAGATTGGAAATAACACCACGCCAGTTCTTGGCGTCGATTTCTCCCGTTACGCGGAGCTTCAGAACCTCTTGCTCTGGCTTAAACATTCCGTCAGCATCCACGAATTCTGGTTTTCCTGGTCGGGAGAGGGTGACAAACTTGATGTGTCCCGACTTTAAGGCGTTCTCCATTGACTCGGATTTGATCCCTTCCGGCTTGAACGAGACGTAGGTTTCGATCTCCGTTTTCGCCCGCTTGAAATTGTAAGGGTAGTCATGGAGAGCGTTCGAGATTAGCCGCCGCACGACCGCCATGCTGATGCCCGGGATTTCTTCCAGAGCCGCTCGATGTTTTGATTTTGGATTGCCCACGGTAGATATCACCACGTGGGCCGAGACCGACTGCTCTTCATCCGCATCTTTGACTGTTTGACGCAGGGTGAATTTTTTGTCCGCGTCTTTGCGGGCTTTCTTCCTATACACCGGGTCGGCTGCGTTTGGGCTGGCTCGGTGCACCAATATTGCAAGGGCCGCGTGCTTAGCAAGGTACTCCACCTCCATCAGTTCCACGATATCGCCGTTCGGTTGAACCTCTAAGGCCTTCTCTGCTTTGATATGGGTCTTGAGCGCATCAATGATGCTGTAGTCGTCTGCATCAGCGACCAATGGAAGGTAGGGGGCGCCGGTATGACGAGGAGTAAAACTGAACTCAAACTTGCGAAAATACCGAGAATGCTTTTCGAGGAACACAGAATTTTCTCCGAATCTAAAGATCAGAGACTTTAAGTGCACGGTTCATCTAGAGTCGATAGGTTGTGTCGCCGCTTCAGCGATGTTTCACAAGTTGTTCGTTAAATAGGTCAACAGTGAAGCCGCTCCGGAACTCCTTTAAAGGGCTTCTCGTCGATCATCGAGGTACTCGGTAACCGGAACGGCGATCTCGCGAGCACCAACGTTGCGCGGAAATTTGTCCGCGCGGGTGGATTATTATCGCGGCGGGCGCCGAGGTTGCGCCCCATCGAGAGCGATACGAGGTCATCACGTCCAATTAGTTGGCTGTGCCGACTATCTGAGCCTGCTCAGGTGCGTCAATGATTCCCGTAGCCCGTGAGGTGCTTTGCGGCGCATTCGGTGCCCTGTAGAGAATTATCGGAACACAATCCGGCAAGAAAATGCTGCGGGTGACGGGATCGAACCCGTAAGGATTTCTCCGAGGGATCTTAGGTCCACGTGGCCCTCATAGCCGCATGGGTCTAGCTCTTGACTGTATCGTATGACGAGTTTTTCCAAGGGTATTTCTTGAACTCGTTTCGGATGGTCTTCCCCGGCATAGCCGGTTCGCGGGTGTCCTCGTACTTGCTGAGATCGGCGGTTAGATCGATCAGAATGCGCTTCTTTTTTGTTTTCGCCCTGAGGCCTGAATTTAATATTCGGTAGTTTTCTTCGCGAAAATCTCCCGGTGCCTTCGGCTCGATCTTCCGCCTCTTCTTGACCCTGGCTTGTTCAGTGTTGAACTTCGGCTTTTTACTTTTTGGTTTCATGCGCCCCTCCAAAAGCAACTGTTGCGATGATAGCTCGCATAGTCCGGTAGCCGTCAAGGAGGCCGGACCCGCAAGTATAATCACTGAAGAACTTTGGCGGGGAAACCTTGAATGACGAGCCGTCCAAAGTGCTACGGGTTAAGCTACGGTAATGTGATGCGGCCTCCATGGAAGGTGCAAATGGCGGGGATCGGGCCATTTAACCTGCCCCCGATCTGCCCCCGAAAGGCAAAATAATTGATCGAATATTTCCGGAGAAAATTGGGGCGGCTATCGATCTGATCTTATTAGGAAAAATGGTACGCCCTAGGGGAGTCGAACCCCTCTTTACAGAATGAGAATCTGTCGTCCTAACCGATAGACGAAGGGCGCAGGCCAGCCTCGATAAAATAGGCGTGCGCGCGAGCTTCTGCAAGCGGATGCGATGGCTTCTGTATGGAGAGAAAGTGGCACGCCCTAGGGGAGTCGAACCCCTCTTCCCAGAATGAAAATCTGGTGTCCTAACCGATAGACGAAGGGCGCTTCCTTCGTGGTGGCGCCCTTATAGTCAGCACCTTCGAAAGCCGCAAGCGGCAAATTCGATTTTTTTCAAAAAAATGACAGATATTCCAGTGGCAGTACTATTTAAAATTACCACTGGCGAATCAAAGGCTTGTACAGCCTTCCAGAAGCAGGTGAAATCCAGCTGACGTTGGGTGAGGGAACTTCGCGTCGACGATGTCAGATCGCTCTTGCGGTGGTTAAGGGTGCCCGTTTGCCGCCGCAGCCCCAGTTCCAGTCCCGGGTCTTGCCGGTGTCGAGGTGGACCGAGTCGGTGTGGCAATAGGTGCCGACCCCGCCGCGATCCGGCAAGGATCTTATATAGGCGGCGATATCCCAATTGGAGACGCCGTCGATCTGAATGTCCGCGGCCTCACAGCTCTTGTGCATCGATTCGTCAGCCCCACCGACCAGGCGGTTATGTTCTTCGTCGCGATAGCCTGACGTGACGATGACAGGCCGGCCGAAATGGTTTTCGACCGTCTTGATCACTTTCAGCAGGTCCGGTTTGAAGCAGCCGACCTCGACATTGTCGTTCTGGACGTGCAGCCCGTTCGGCGCAACACGCGTCATGCCGGGCAGGGCGGCTTTGTGCAGAAGGCCGGAAAGACTGCCGAGCAGGTTCTGCTTCGGTGCGCTGTAGAGCGCGTTTGTCGTCGAGGCGGGGATACCGCCCATCGCCAGCGAGGCTGTTTGTACGGGCGCAGGCTGCGTGCCGGAATTTTCGGACGATTGCTGCGGCAGCACCGGGGCGGCCGGCTGTGAGGGCATGATTGGCTGGCTGTAGACGCTGCTTTTTGTAGGGGCCACTCCTTCCGTGGGCGCATAGGCCTGCGGCTGAATGACGGTGGACGTGCTGTTGTTCTGTGGCGGCGGCTGGTGATCCGAAAAGATGCTCATCGCCTGCGCATTGATCCGTGTCGACTGCATGACGAGCCCGCCTATATTGGCAGGCGCCACCATTGCCGGATCGGCCGGCGGGACGGCGGCATTCGCATCGCCTGCCACGACCTGTGGCGCGGCCTCGGCGCCGGAGACATTGACGAGGCGGGGGTCGGTATAGACTGAGCGCGGGGCAGATTTCACGGGCGCCGTTGCGCCAAGCTGTGGCGCTGCGGCCGCCGTCGCTGGAACAGCTGCGGCCGAATCGAGCGTCTTCTTGTTCGATACGCAGCCGGAAAGCGCCAGCATCGAGGTGGCGATCAGCAATGCGCCCGTAATGGGCATCCGCATCTCAAGGTCACGCAAGCAATCGGTCTCCGGTTGATGCGAAAACGGCGAGATATCGCCATCTTCCGCTTCGAGTCACCGGGAGATTGCCTGCGGGGCCGGATCGCGGCAAGCGTCAAGGCGCCGGCCGGACCCGAAATCGCAAAAGCCGCAAGCTTCGCAAAAGCCTTGCGGCCAAAACCATTACCAGGCGCCGGTATTGCCCATGGAAGCCCAGGGTTCGGCGGCCGGAAGCGGGCTTCCCTTCTGCAGGATTTCGATCGAAATGCCGTCGGGCGAGCGCACGAAGGCCATGTTGCCGTCGCGCGGCGGCCGGTTGATGGTAATGCCGTTATCCATCAGCTTTTGGCAGATCGCGTAAATATCATCCACCTCATAGGCGAGGTGGCCGAAATTGCGTCCTCCGCTATAATCCTCCGTATCCCAGTTGTAAGTGAGCTCGAGGCAGGGCGCCTTTTCGCTGCGCGCACGGTCGAGATCGTCGCGAGCGGCCAGGAAAACCAGGGTAAAGCGGCCCTTCTCGTTTTCGTGGCGGCGAATCTCCTCCAGTCCGAACAGCGTGGTATAGAAGGCAAGCGAAGCGTCCAGATCTTTGACGCGAACCATCGTATGAAGATAACGCATTCTATCTACTCCTTTATAGGGGCTGGCCTTTTTGGCGAGCCGAGGTCAGCTTCGGGCAAGTCATCTTTATAAAATGTGCAGCTGGGAATAACCGAAAACTAGGACTTGCGCTTATCCGTTACCAAGATGTTAATCTTGATTTCAAGAATCAGTTAACCGTAACAGTGTGACGCGTATTCGAGGGGCTGGCGATAATGGCTGATAGGATTTCATCGAACGCATACACCGATGTCGACGAGCTGTCGTCGGAAGCGGTCGATCTTGTTGAAATCACCGGTGTCGTCAAGTGGTTCGACGTCGCCAAGGGCTTCGGCTTCATCGTGCCTGATAACGGCATGCAGGATGTTCTCCTGCACGTGACTTGCCTGCGTCGCGACGGCTATCAGACGATCCTCGAGGGGACGCGCATCGTCGCTCTCGTCCAGCGCCGCGAGCGCGGCTACCAGGCTTTCAAGATCCTGTCGATGGATCAGTCGACCGCCATTCATCCTTCGCAGCTGCCGCCGGTGCGCACCCATGTGCAGGTCACCGCCACGAGCGGGCTCGAGCGGGCGCTTGTCAAGTGGTTCAACCGCACCAAGGGCTTCGGCTTCCTGACGCGCGGTGAGGGCACCGAAGACATTTTTGTGCACATGGAGACGCTGCGCCGCTTCGGGCTGACGGAGCTGCGCCCCGGCCAAGTGGTCCTCGTCCGCTTCGGCGATGGCGAAAAGGGCCTGATGGCCGCAGAGATCCATCCCGACGTTCCGAGCCCGGCAAGCCGGTCGCACTGACATGCGCGGCATCGTCCTGTTTCATGCGATCAGAAGCGCCGTCATGGCGCTTTTTTTCTTGGTCGCCCTGCCGGCTTTGGCTGAGGAGGAGATGCGGTTCGAAAAGGAGCCACTGCTCATCCAGACAGCCGCCGGCAAGATGCTGCATTTTACCGTCGAGGTCGCCGCCACCGGTGATCAGCGCGCCCGCGGGCTGATGTTTCGCAAGTCGATGGCTGATGACGCCGGCATGATTTTCGATTTCGGGCAAACACGGCGCGTTGCCATGTGGATGGAGAACACCATCCTGCCGCTCGACATGCTCTTTGCCGACGACACCGGCACGATCCGCCACATCAAGGAAAACGCAAAACCCTATTCACGCGAGATCATCGATTCGATGAGCCCGGTGAAATACGTCGTCGAACTCAATGCCGGCATCGTCGGCAAATTCGGAATCAAGCCGGGCGACAGAATCGTGAGCGCCACGACGACGAAGGCGAAGTGACGGCACACCAGCTCGCGAGGTGCGATGTGGCCAACAAGAAATCCAAGAAATCAGAATATTGAATGGTCGGAGTGGAGAGATTCGAACTCCCGACCCTCTGGTCCCAAACCAGATGCGCTACCAGACTGCGCTACACTCCGTGCCGTGATTGGCAGCGGGAATACACGGTTCACTTCGTCGTCGCAACCCATAAATCCAGCTGTGGCCGGAGATTTCTCACCAGGCCTGTGGACGCAAGAGGAAAATCCCGGTCGGCCTTCAATTTACCTGTGAGGCGCAATTGGACGTCAGGACGATCAGCCTTAGCCGCGGGCGATCAGGCCGATATATTGGGCATAGCTGATAGCGACATAGAAGAAAGCGGTGATGCCAGCTCCTATCATAATGGCATTGAACTCTGTCGAACGTCTCATCATGCGTGCATCCACTGAAGCCGATTGAGCCGCAAACTAGTGCCCGCGGTCGGCTGCGGCAATCACCTTGTGATCACAACATGAGACAATTGGTAATATTGCGCAATCGCTTGGAATTCCTGGGGATTTAGGTGGAATGGCAGCGACATGAGGGATGAATGTGCTGAGGCGCCCGAGTTAACGATAAGCCTTGCTTCCCAACACATTGGCGCATCGTCGGGGTGGCTGTGGCGGCGGCGTCGCGATCCGCTTTTTTCTTGAAAAAACGGGGATTCGCGGATAAGCAAAATTCAACTCTTCGCGTTATCGCAAACGACGAAGCAAGGGCCCGGCAACGGGATTGAGACCATGAAAGGCGGGGCGCTCTGTCCCTGCATATTCGGAGATGCCGCAGTCATGTCTGCCAAGATCTATCGTCCTGCTAAGACCGCCATGCAGTCAGGCAAGGCCAAGACCCATCTCTGGGTGCTTGAATTCGATCAGGAGTCGCCGCGCAAGATCGATCCGATCATGGGCTACACCTCCTCGGGTGACATGCGCCAGCAGGTAAAGCTCACCTTCGAAACGCAGGCGCTTGCCGAATCCTACGCCCAGCGCAACGGCATCGAATACCGCGTCATCGCGCCGAAGGATCCGGCCCGCCAGGTTGTGGCCTATCCGGATAATTTCCGCTATACCCGCACGCAGCCCTGGACGCATTGAAATTTCTCGTCCACATATGGCGCATTCGGTCGCGCTCTTTGAACGTGACCGCCGGACGGCCCCTTAGCTCAGCTGGATAGAGCACCTGCCTTCTAAGCAGGTTGTCGCAGGTTCGATTCCTGCAGGGGTCGCCACCTGCTTTT
>NZ_JBOBHU010000027.1:0-87197 GCF_050587665.1 Rhizobium sp. Nf11,1
GCGCAGCAGCATGAAAGCCTCGCCGAGTTGAGCCGGCAGGGCCCCGCTGATAGGAGTATGGAGGGGGGGGGGGGGGGGGGGGGGGGGGGGCGGGGGGGGGGGGGGGGGGGGGTGGGTGGGGGGGGGGGGGGGGGGGGGGGGGGTGGGGGGGGGGGGGGGGGGGGCGGGGGGGGGGGGGGGCGGGGGCGGGGGGGGGGGGGGGGGGGGCGGCCCGGGGGCGGCCCGCGCACCATTCTCATTTTTGGAACAGGAGCATGATGTCGCCGCAATAATTTTCGGCAGCATGCTTCAGGGGACGCGACTTGCGTAAAAAATATGGCCCGGAACACAACCATTGAGCCGGTTTCAGGCATATCCATCGCAATTCCTCTCGCGCTGCTCGTGGTCCTCTCGGCCGCGCTTGCGGTGCAATCCGGATTCGTGGTGGCGCAAGGGCCTGAGGCGACCGTTGCGGCGCCGCAGACAATCACGGTTGCGCCGCATCGTTTCGCCTATCGCGACGCCGCCGAGTATTTCCGTGACGGTCTGGCCATCGACGCACCCAAACGCGACGTGAGCGTGATTTCATCGCTCGAAATCATGAAATACCAGACCACGCTTCGCGATTATAATCGCTGCGTGGCCGAGGCCATTTGTCCGCCGGCCGAGACCGGAGACGGCGCACCGCCGCGGGAGGAGACTCCGGTGACCGGCGTGAGCTACGACGACGCGCTCCGATATGCGGCCTGGCTGTCGGAACGCACGGGGAGCGAATGGCGGCTGCCGACCGATTTCGAGCTGGCCTATGCCGCCGCCGACCGTTTTCCTGACGATGCTCTCGGCATAGATCCCGACGACAGGAATCCTGCTAACCGCTGGCTCGCCGATTACGAGCGTGAAGCGCGCAGGGCAGCGGCGATCGACCCCCGACCACAGCCGCAGGGCTCGTTCGGGATCAGTCAAACCGGTCTGGTGGATTTCGCCGGCAACGTCTGGGAGTGGACGTCGACCTGTAACAAGCGGGTTGATCTCGGCCAGAACCGCCGCGCCGACGAGCCTGACCCCAGGAACTGTGGGATCATGATCGCCGCCGGCAAGCATCGCGCTCCCATGAGCAGTTTCGTTCGGATTCCCAAAGGCGGCGGATGCTCCGTCGGAAGTCCGCCCGACAATCTCGGCTTTCGCCTCGTTCGCCAGCACGGGCTGCTCGAAGGCCTGAAAGACTGGGCGCGCAGAGCAATGACCGACAGGTTCGAAAGGCGGCGAGCGACAAGGCCAGAACAGGATGACGATGAAAGTTGACCGGACGATCTTGAAGTCGCTGCCGCTCTTCGAGCGAATGACGGATACGGATCTCGACGCGATGCTGCAGCACGCAGCTCCGCGCCGCGTCGCCCAGGGTGATGCGGTGTTCGAGCAAGGCGCGCGGGCAAAATCGTTTTTCCTGCTCCTGCACGGGCGTCTGAAAGTGACGCAGGTGACGCAGGACGGACAGCAGATCATCGTGCGGATGGTCCATCCGGGCGATTTGTTCGGCTTTGCGATGGCGCTGCGCAGGGAGGACTATCCCGGGACAGCAGTGGCGGCGGCCGAAAGCCTCGTCATCAGCTGGCCGACGGATATGTGGCCGCGTTTCGTCGAGCAGAACCCCCGCCTGGCTGTGACGGCCATGCAGACTATCGGTCAGCGGCTGGAAGAAGCGCATACGCGCATTCGTGAGATGTCGACCGAGGAAGTGGAAAAGCGGGTGGCGCACGCCGTCCTGCGGTTATCCAAACAGGCGGGGCGGCCAGTGGCAAGCGGCATCCGCATCGATTTCCCGATATCGCGTCAGGACATCGCCGAAATGACGGGAACGACGCTGCATACGGTGTCGAGAATTCTGAGCGCCTGGGAGGCGAAGGGAATGGTCGAAGGCGGCCGGCAAAAGCTGACGGTGACCGATCCTCAGAAACTTCTCAATCTCGCCAATGGCGAGCGGGATTGACATCTGTCTATACCCGCGTGGTCCTTGCCAGTTCGCTGCGAAACCAGGAGATGAGTTTGACCGAATTCCTTGCCGCCTTCGTCCTCTTTGTCTTGCTCCATTCCATTCCGGCGGTTCCAGCCATCCGGTCGGAAATAATCCGCCACGTCGGTCGTCCAGTCTATTTCGCCGGTTACTCGGCCGTTTCCACCGCCGCACTGATCTGGGTTTTTTCCTCAGCGCTCGCCTTGGACTATATACCCTTATGGGAGCTCAGGCCGGCAAACGCAACGGTCGCTTTCGTGCTTGCCCCTTTCGGCATATTTCTGGTCATCGCCGGGCTTTTGAGCGCCAATCCTCTGTCCATTACCTTGAACCCGTCGCCCTCACTCGGCGCTGTCACAAAAATCACCAGACATCCGGTGCTTTGGGGTTTTGCCGCCTGGGCGAGCGGCCATATCGCCGCAAACGGCGACCTGCGTTCGCTGCTGCTGTTCGGAGGATTTGCCGCATTTGCTCTGGGCGCGATCCCGATGACCGAAAAAAGGTCGAAACGACGTCTCGGCGGCTCTTGGGCGAAGCTGGCGGGGCATAGCTCGATCCTGCCGTTCGCCGCCTGTTTGGAAGGCGAGCAGTCCACCTTCGATATGCCGATGCTTGTCGCAGGCCTTGTAACTGCGGTCTTGACCCTGTGGCTGCTGTTCGCAGGCGGGCACAGCGCGGTGTTCGGCGCTGACCCCCTCGCCCTGTTCATTTGACCGAAGTCAAAGCGTCTTGCGACCGGCGCCGTAACTTGGAGAAAAATTTGGAAGCCGCAGCGACGAGCCAATGATCCGGAGTGATGGAATGCCATATGAAATCGTCACAGCAAGTCTCGATGCGAAAGACAAGTCAGGGCATATCGATGTGCGGTTCGGGCCCGACATGAAGACCGTCATCGTGTCCCGGCGGGCATTGCTGTCCGTTGCGTCGCCGCCGCGGGCAACCGAATTCCGCCTTCTTCAATACGTTGACACTTTCTGCCAAATAGCCGCGCGCCGCCTTGCCTTAACGAGCGGCAACACGATTCTGATTACGGCGAACGATGTCCGCGGATGGCTCTGCGCATGGCAGTCCTCGCCGGCCCCCGTCCCGATGCCGCCGAAACGCCATTGGCTGCACGACGCCAGACCTGCATAAATCCGACCTGAGTGGATTTGCGGCTTCCGATGAGGACAACGCCGGCCGGCTGGTGACACCAGCTTGAGGGGCATGTTAAAGACGATGCCATTGATACGATCTGTAACGAGCAACGGCTTGGCGGATGGACGATGACAGCACTTCAGCATGACGCGCATCTTCTCGTCGTCGACGACGATCCGCGCATTCGCCAGATGTTGACGCGCTATTTCGAGGATGAGGGTTACACGGTCTCTTCCGCCGCCGACGGGACCGAGATGCGTGTGCGCCTGCGCCAGCAGAATTTCGACGCCGTCCTGCTCGACCTCGTTCTTCCCGGCGGTACGGACGGCCTTGACCTTGCCCGCGAAATCCGCGCCCAATCCGACGTGCCGATCATGATGCTGACGGGCCGCGACGACGTCGTCGATCGAATCGTCGGTCTGGAGGTCGGCGCCGACGATTACGTCGCCAAGCCCTTCCATCTCCGGGAGGTCCATGCGCGCCTGAAATCGATCCTGCGCCGCCGGCAAGCTCCGGCGCGTAGCAGCGAGGCGGCTGGCGAGGAGATTATCGGCTTCGAAGACTGGAAGCTCAATCTCAGCCGCAGGCAGCTTTTCGATCCGGAAGGCACGGAAATCGAATTGACGACCGGCGAGTTCGATATGCTGACGACCTTCGTCCGCCATGCCGGACGGGTTCTGACCCGCGACGTGCTGATGGACCTGACCCGGGGCCGAAGCCTCGAAGCTTTCGACCGGACGATCGATGCTCAGATCGTCCGGCTGCGGCGCAAGATCGAGACCGACCCGAAGAAGCCGCAATTCATCAAGGCCGTGCGAGGCGTCGGCTACGTCTTTACCGCAAGGCTGGATTAATTGGTTCTGGAGATGGCGAGGCTGACGCGCCTCGCCATCTCCCTGCGACGTCCAAGCATCAGGAGCCCAGCAAGACGGTGATCTCGGCGCGAGAAGGCATGGCGGGAGCCGTGCCTGGCCGTGTTACCGCGATTGCGGCGGTCGCGCAGCCGAAGCGGACGGCCTCGATTGGCGCCCGGCCTTCCGAAATCGCCGTCGCGAACCCGCCGAGGAAGGCGTCGCCGGCCCCGGTTGTGTCAATGACATTTCCCGCCGAAAATGCGGGCACGAATTCGCTCTGCCCGGCGGTGTGATAGAACGCACCGCGGGCGCCGAGCGTGATGACCGCTGCTTTTGCGCCCCGATCGATCAGCGTGTGTGCCGCTGCACGTGCCTGCTCATCGGTTTCGATCGCATGGCCCACCAATTCCGCTGCTTCGACTTCGTTGGGAACGATGAAATCGCACAAGCCGTAGATGCTGTCCGGAATGGCGCCGGCCGGCGCGGGGTTGAAGATCGTAATGGCCCCTGCCCTCTTTGCGATCGACAGGCCGTGCAAGGCCGCTTCCAGCGGTTGTTCGAGCTGTGTCATGAAGATGGCGGCGCTTTCGATCGCCGCCCGGTTCACTTCGACATCTTCGATGCCGATCAGCCCCGCGGCGCCAGGCACCACGATGATGGCGTTGTCGCCGCTCACTTCGTCGACGAAGATGAAGGCAGCGCCCGTGGAAACGCCCTCCATCTTCATCACATTGGCTTTGACGCCCGCCTCCGCATAGGCCGCAAGGGCCATAGCGCCGAACGCGTCGTTGCCGACCCGTGAAATGAAAGTCACCTTGCCGCCTGCCTTTGCCGCGGCAATCGCCTGGTTGGAGCCTTTGCCTCCCGGCCCGAGCGTGAAACCCGATCCCATCAGCGTCTCGGCGATATGGGGCAGGCGCTTCGCCTTATAGGCGGTGTCGGCGGCAAAAATGCCTAAAATGATAATCCCGCTTTTCTCGCTCATCTCACGGCCTCTTCCGCTGGAATGACGCCCTTGGTCAAAAGGAAGCATCCATAGAACCGCAATTCCCCGGTTGCGATCACGCAATAAGCCTTTTTGGCGATGTCGTAGAACGCCATCCGTTCGACGGGATACATCGGCGACGGCTTGCCTTCGGCGCGGTCGACAATCGCCTGCACTTCCTGCTGAATCGGCGGAATTTCATCCGGCTTGCCGATCACTTCCATGCGGCCAACCGAAGGCTGGATCGGAGTGTCCAGAGGCAGGACCGAAAGGACCGCGTCGATCGCCTGCGGCGCGGGAATGTTTTCCATGGTCAGCAGTCTACCCAGACGCGTTTGGCGGGCTATCGAATCCGATGGAAAATTCATGTCGGAGATGACGAGATAGTCGCCATGTCCCATGTTGCAGAGTGCTTGAAGAATGTCGCCGTTGAGTTCGGCCCGAATTCCCTTGAGCATTTGATCTTCCATCCTTTCTCTAGCCGGAACACCGGCCGTGCTTCAATTTCTGTGCCCGGCGAGATCCGGCTTGGAGCGCCGCGCGCCCTTTCGGACGCACAAAGGGCGCTCCCACTCTTTGGATCTACGCATCGGGCTTTCCGAGCATCGCTTCCGATTTTCGGGCCGGTGCGCCAGGTTGCGGGCACGGGCCGCTCGAACCGCGCACGATCAGCGATCCGTCCACCATTTCGTCCCCCTTCCCCGGCGGTTCTTCGAGGAGAAGGCTGACCGCGCGCCGCGCCAGCATGTCGGCCGGCTGGCGGATGGTTGTCAGCCGCGGCACTACGAGATTGGCAAGCGAAATGTCGTCGAAACCTGTGACGGATAGTTTTCGCGGCACGTCGATCTTGAGGTCACGGGCGGCACGTAATGCGCCGATCGCCTGCTGGTCGCTGGCGGCCGCGATTGCCGTCGGCCGGCTTTGCGGCGGGCGGGAAAGCAGCTCACGGGCAATTCTTTCGCCGGATTCGTAGTCGAATCTGCCATGGGCGATTTCCAGCTCGACAGGCTCGCCGGTCTTGCCGAAGCCGTCCATGCGGCTGATGAAAGCCTCTTTGCGGATGCGCCCTGCTTCGGTGTCGGTCGGCCCGGCAATGTAGGCGATGCGCCGGTGCCCCAGCCCATAGAGATGATCGGCAATCAGCGTGGCCGCCTGCGCATGGTTGGTTGATACCAGGGGAAAGGCGCCGAAGCGCCGGTCCAGCGATATGACCGGCACCGAGGCTGGCAGATCGAGACCTGAACCGTCGCTCGAAGCCACCACGATGATGCCGCGCACTGATCGGTCGAGAAAAGCCGAAACATGGCTCTGCTCCGCCTCGCTGTCGTTATGCGAGCTTGCCAGCATCAGGCTGTGACCGCATTCGAGCGCCGCGCGCTCGACGCTTGCCGCAAGCTGCGCAAAAAAAGGGTTGGTGATGTCGGGAACGACGAGGCCGATGACGTCGGTTCTGCTGGTGCGCAAGGCTCGTGCAGTCACGTTCGGTCGGTAACCGAGCGCCGAAATGGCGTCGTTGACCCTTTCACGGAGCATGGGTTTGACCGCGGCTTCGCCCGACAGAACACGCGAAACAGTGCCCACGGAGACGCCCGCATATTCGGCGACATCCTTGACTGTGGGCATCTTCACCATGTTCAAACGTCCCGCGGCTATTTTACCGCTCCTGCGGTCATCCCGGCGATGATGTGTTTTTCCAGCACGACGCCGACGATGACCAGCGGAAGAATACCGGCGGTGGAAAGCGCGGCCATCGACCACCAGTTGATGCCCTGGCTGCCTGTCTGGCTGGCGATCATCACCGGCAGCGTGTTCGTATTGGTGGAAGTCAGCAATGCGGCGAAGAAATATTCATTCCAGCACAGGATCAGCGCCAAAAGGAAGGCGGCAACCATGCCCGGCAGGACGAGCGGCACGATGATGCGGGCAAACGCTCCCCAGATCGACAGGCCGTCGACCAGCGCGGCCTCCTCGAGCTCGACCGGTATGGTGGCGAACTGGTCGCGCATGATCCAGACGACGATCGGCAGAACCATCAGCGTATAGACGGCGATCATGCCGGCATAGGTGTCGAGCAGCGCCAGTTCCTTGTAGAGAACCAGGAATGGCAGGGCCAGGACGACGGGAGGCATAATGAGCTGCGACAGGAAGAAGAAGGAAATGTCGGAATTGCGCATATGGCCGAACTTGTAGGAGAAGCGGCTGAGGCCGTAGGCGGCGAGCGATCCGAGCACAACCGCAAGAGCGGATGCGGTGACGGAGATGATGACGCTGTTCCAGAGCCTGCGCATGAACTCGTCACGCACGGTCGAGATCTGGGGAATCGTATCGGGAGAGAGGCCGAGCGAGCGCCAGCCGAGCCAGTTGGGCGCGAAATTGAACCACGGGATCAGATTGCCGCGCATGACGTCTGCGGCTGTCTTGAACGAGGTTGAAACCGTCCAGAACAGCGGGAAGATGCAGACACAAGCCCAGATGACGAGCAGCCCGTAAACGGCCAAACGCATGGCCCACCAGCGAATGCGTTGGCCTCGTCCGTATTTTTCGAAATCGATGCGAACCATCAGAGCCTTCCTGTCATCCGCTTGACGATGCGGTCGGAGATCTTCATCAGCCCCGTCATGCCGACGACGATGATCACGAGATAGACGAGCGCGAGCAGGGTCCCATATCCGACATTCGAGCGGTCTCGGTATTCGCGGTAGATAAAACTGGTGACGGAATCGGTCGCCCCGCCAGGCCCCCCCGATGTCACCGTGATGATGATGTCGGCGAGCTTGAGCTTGAAGATGATGCGGATCATCACTGCCGTGACCGACACAGGCAGCATCAGCGGGAAAATCACCTGCCAGAAGCGCTGCCATTTGGTGGCGCCGTCGACTTCGGCCGCCTCCAGCACCTCCCTCGACAAGGCCTGCAATCCGGCGAGCAGCATGATCATCATGAAGGGAATGAAGGTCCAGGCGTCCATGATCATGATCGAGAGGCGCGCCGTCAGCGGATCGCCGAAAAAGGAGGGGTTTTCCCAGCCGAGCCAGCGGGCCATGCGCGCAATCGGGCCGAAACGGGTTTCCAGCATCGATTTTCCCACCATCCAGCTCACCGCGACCGGCGACAGCATCAAGGGCACGAGGAACGTGACGCGCCAGAACTTTCGGGCAATGATTTCCTGGTTAAGGAGCAGCGCCAAGCCGAAGGCGATCGCATATTCCACGGCAATCGCAAGGCAATAAAGGATCATGTTGAGCAAGGCATTGGCATAGAACGGATCGGCGATCATCCGGCGCACATTGTCGAGCCCGTTGAAGCGTCGCCCGGCAGAAGAGGCGAGGTTCCAGTCGGAGAAGCCGATCCAGAGCGCAAAGAGCAGCGGGAAGACCACCATCGATACGACGAAGAGTGCTGCCGGCAGAACAAAGAGCGCCTTCTTGCCGGCCTCGCCGTATATTACGACGCGGGTGACGCAAAGAACCGCGGCCCAGATGAAATAGGCGTAGAGAACCGGCCGCCAGTTGGCAAAGCCCCAATCGGTCCAGCCAAGTTCGTGGACAGCTTCCAATACAAAGGATGCGATGAACCATATGGCGCTCAGCCACAGAGCCGCGCGGCCCCAGAAACGGCGGCTCGCGGAAATGGAGCCGGCTTCGACCGTGTGGAGCAGGTCGCCTTCGACTGTCGACATTGATATTCCTCGCCCGGACAGGATGGGCGCCGGCGGAGCCTTTTCAGTCCGCCAGCGCGTTTATGCCAATCGATCAGAGCCCGAGGCTCGTCCGATAGAGCTTCAGCTGGCTATCACGGCCGATCTGGTCGGTGATCTTTTCCCAGGCGGCGGCAATTGCATCCGCGGTTTCCTGTGCCGACTTGTATTGTCCGGCAAAGCCCTTCGCCAATTCGTCCTCCGCAACGGAGTAGTATTGGAAGATGCCGGGGATGCGCGGCTCGATCGCAGCGTTCGGATGGTTGTAGCTGTCGGCGTTCGAACCCAGATAATCCTCGATGTAGGCGCGATCGTAACCTGCCTTTTCCCATTCGTCGTAGTTGAAGTGCGACTGACGATAGGGCTGGAAGCCGGACGGATAGGCCGACGTCCACAGGGAAAGATCCTTGCCGCCGAGATGGGCTGCAGCAGACCAGGCCGCCTTGCGCTTCTTCTCGTCGCTCGACACCCGCTTGGTGACATAGATGCCCCAGCCGAGATAAGCCATGTTGGGCGCTTCGTTATACTTGTCTTCCCATTGGCCGGACTTGCGGTTGTAGACGCGGTTGGAGCCGCGGTTGATGCCGAAGCCCACCACGTCGCCGACGACCGACGTATCCGAGGTGCGCGCGCTGGAGCCGACGTCGCCCCACCACATCAGCATGGCGCCGGTGCCTGCCAGGAACTGCGAGAAGGCTGTGGTGCCGGGGTCCGCATTGATCTGGTCGGCAGGATAGGCCTTGGCCGCGATCAGATCCAGCACATCCTGGATCGCCTGGACCCAGGCGGGGTTGTTGACCAGCGGCTTCATATTTTCGGGATCGAACAGCCAAGCCGGATCGCCGGGATATTTGGCATAGGCCGTCGCCCGGTTCTCGATGAAATAGAAGCCAAAGCCGCCCCAGCCCTTGAGCGGGTCGAGATAGCCGTAGGCCGGCTGGCTGGTCAAGGGATCGGTCTTGCCGATCAGCGCCTTGGACGCTGCGTTGACGTCCTGCCAGGTCTTCGGCGGCTCGGCCATGCCGCTGATCGAGCCTTCGCCGAAGTAGTCCTTGCGATAGGCGAAGGTGTGGCAGTCGCCATCGATCGTGACGCGATAGGTCTTGCCGTCCCAGGTGCCGACCGGCGGCTTCAGGTAGCTCACCAGGTCGTCGGCTTCGACCTGCTTTGCAGCCCAATCAGGCATCTCGTCGAGAAGCCCGCGTCCGGCGGTATCGCCTTCGAAAGGCGCGCCCATTTCAAGGATGTCGAAATCGACCGTGCCGGTTGCGATCGACTGCTGAAGGCGGGCGTTGTAATCGGCCTGAGCAAGGTCGATCCAGTTGATCTTGGCGCCGGTATAGGCTTCCCAAGGCTTCAGGAAGCCGCGGAACAGGAAGTTGTGCAGATTCTGGTTGTTGAGCCCCATGAAGGTCAGCTCGACGCCGGCGAATTCGCCCTGCTTGACATTGGCCTTGGTCGGGCCGAGGCAGAGCTCGCCGACCTTCTGCCAGTCCGCGTCCGTCGGCGAACCCTTGCCGACGCCCGGGATCTGCAGGATCTGCGCGCGTAGGTCATCGGCGGCGAATGCGGTGCCGGCAATTCCGCCCATCGCGCCGGACAGCCCGAGCAGAGCCGCCGCACTTGCCGTTCCGCGTAAAACGTCGCGGCGGCTTGCCTGACGGCGCATCAATGCATCGTAAATTTCGACTTTCATGTCTTTCTCCTCCACGTTTGGTGCGCTGCCGCCAGCCATGTTCCGGATAGGCTCCGGCCCGAATTTGGGACTGGTCTCGTGCAGAACTATCTGGTAAAC
Organism: Rhizobium sp. Nf11,1; assembly: GCF_050587665.1. Classification (NCBI taxonomy): domain Bacteria; kingdom Pseudomonadati; phylum Pseudomonadota; class Alphaproteobacteria; order Hyphomicrobiales; family Rhizobiaceae; genus Rhizobium; species Rhizobium sp. Nf11,1. The sequence continues at coordinate 10,459 of NZ_JBOBHU010000027.1, forward strand.
AAGAAAATGAAACGTTTCATAATTCTTGTTTGAAACCGCTCCTCTCGGTCTCATCATTGAGCATTAGACGGGAAGCGGAAAAAGTCAATAAAAAATGAAACGTTTCATGGAGGAGTTTTGAAGGTATTTCGGGTCGTGGCAGAGCGCGTTTTCGTTGTGCCTCATACGCTGGATACTGTCGAGAGATTCATCCCCTGGAATGTGCCTGGGGTGACCGGAAAGCGAGTGGGAGGCATATGGCTGAGGTCAGTATTTCAGAGGCGCGGAAGGCATACGGCGCCTTAAATATCCTGCATGGGGTCAATATAGACATTCGCGACGGCGAGTTCGTGGTGCTCGTCGGCCCGTCCGGCTGCGGCAAGTCGACCTTGCTGCGCATGGTCGCAGGGCTCGAGAGCATTACCGGCGGCACCATCTCGATCGGCGGAAAGATCGTCAACAATCTGCCGCCGAAGGACCGCGATATTGCGATGGTCTTCCAGAGCTATGCCCTCTATCCGCACAAGACCGTTGCCGAGAACATGGTCTTCGCGCTGCGCCTCCAGAAGCAGCCGGCCGATCTCATCAAGCAGCGCCTGCAGGCGGCGGCTGAAACGCTCGACCTCGTGCCCTATCTTGACCGCTATCCGCGCCAGCTTTCGGGCGGCCAGCGGCAGCGCGTGGCGATGGGACGAGCCATTGTCCGATCGCCGCAGGTCTTCCTCTTCGACGAGCCCCTGTCGAATCTCGACGCCAAGCTGCGCGTGCAGATGCGCAAGGAGATCAAGGAACTCCACCAAAGACTGAGAACCACGACGATCTACGTCACCCATGACCAGGTCGAAGCGATGACCATGGCGGACAAGATCGTGGTCATGCAGGGCGGCAAGGTCGAACAGACGGGAACGCCGCTGGAACTCTACGACCGTCCGCGCAATACCTTCGTGGCCACCTTCATCGGCTCGCCGTCGATGAACCTGCTGAAAGGTCATTACAAGGCCGATGGAGCCGTCTTCGTCACGGAGACAGGCGATGAGATCGCGCTCGGTTTCACGCTGGAGGCCTCCGATGGCCAGGCTGTGCGTCTGGGCGTGCGGCCCGAACACCTGTCGCTCGCTCCGAGCGGCCTGAAGACGACCGTCAACGTCACCGAGCCCACCGGTCACGAGACGATGGTATTTCTGCGCTACGGATCCGGCGAGCTTGTCGCCGTGCTGTCTGAACGTCACGATTTCGAGCCGGGGCAGGCCGTAACGATCGCTGCCCGGCCGGGCAAGCTTCATCTGTTCGATGCGGAGACCGGTAAGACGCTGCGACGGGATTGAGGAGCCACTGTTGCTCGCCAACATGCCGCGGCTGATGAGGCGCGCGGCCTTCGTGGCGTTGACAATGAGTTCGAGAGCCGGTGCTTGATCGCATGCCGTCTCTCAATGCGATAGCAGGACAGGCAGGGTGATGCTGGTCAGCACCGCCTGCGTCGCGCCGCCGAGCACGAATTCGCGCAAACGCGAATGACCGAACCCGCCCATGACGAGAAGGTCGGCCCGCAATTCGAAGGCCTTGCTCTGCAGTACCTCGCCGACTGGATCGCCGTGCGTGCGCAGGTGCGTCGCCTCCGCCGTCACGCCGCTCTTCAGCAGGTTTTCGATGAGATAATCGCCCGTCTCGTATGTCACCGGCTTCTCGTCGATCACGGAAAGCAGGCAGACCTTGGAGGCCTGCTCCAGGAAGACGGAGGCATCATGTGCCGCCCGCGCAGCCGCGCGGCTGCCATCCCAGGCGATGGCGACACGATCGATCCGGCCGCCGAAAGGCGCCGGCGGATAGAGGATCAGCGGCCGCCCCGACCCGAACAGTACCGCCTCGACGATCGGACGGGAGAGGCCTGCCAGTTCCAGAAGCACGAGATCGTAGGCGCGCGATGCTTCCGCTAGTGCGTCGACGACGAATGGCTCCTCGACCTTGATCTCGCGGGTGCGTAGATCGACGGAAGCCAACCGTGCCTCATTGACCGCTTTCTGCGTCAGCGTCGAAGCGCGCTTATGGCTCAGCGCCGCCGCTTCCCGCGCCATTCGTGCCGCATCGATGATCAGTGAGGACAGGGCGTTGGAGACGTCGGGTACGGTAATCTCCACGGCACAGACGGTGAGCGTCGCCTGCATATGGCGCGCCAGCATCACCGCATTGGCGATCATGATTTCCGAAGTCGCGTCAGGATAGGTGAGAAGCGGAAGGAAGATATGCCGTTTCATGGTGTACACCCCAAGAAGAGAATGGCGGTCTGTGTCGCCACTCTCGCAATTGAGCGGGATTTGCGCGTTGACATGTCTCAATCTGCCCATCCCTCCCCCATTGACGCCGATCAATGCAGCCTTCCCAGACGGTTGTACGGTGATGAACGTTGCATTCGGCCAGCCGCCGGCCGGCCGAATGGGCGAACAGAGCGCGGCATGTGCCGCCGTTTCACGCAGCGGGAAAGCTTCGATGAAGAACGAAGAGATAGAAAACAAACTGAAGACCATGAAAGCGGACCTGCAGCGCCGGCGGTCGGCGATCGATGCCGATCTCGGTGTCGCGCTGGATGCGGACAGCGAAGATCGCATCACCCAGGTCGAGAATGATCAGGTGCTGACCGAAATGCGAAGGGAAGCCGCTGCGCAAATCACATCGATCGAGGCGGCCCTCGAACGACTGAAGCGCGGAAGCTTCGGTCGCTGCGTTAGATGCCTCGCCCCGATCGAACCCAACCGGTTGGAGGCCATCCCCTACACGCCATACTGCGTGACCTGTGCCCGCCTGGCGGACGAGAGGCATTCCTCGTAGGATTGAAGCATTCTGCCCGAGCAGATTCCATCACGAATCGATAAGCGTGAGTGGCGGCGAGTATGGTCATCCCGGCATGAGCGGCACTCTTGCTGCCCGAGCCGTAAGTCGGCCCTGCGGACCCAATACGACATTGCTCTTTATCAATGCGCGAAGCCGCGCGGTTGGCCTAGAATGACTCCTCGAACATCCGAAGGAGCGTCTCATGTCATTGGGTTTACGGGAACTTACGCTGGCTGAATGCCACGCCGTTCTGGGAGAGACAAGATTTGGGCACCTAGCCTGCTGCAAGGACAGTCGGCCCTATGTCGTGCCTATCTATTTCGCCTTCGAAGATGGCGTCGCATACTGTTTTTCGATGCCCGGCCGCAAAGTCGAATGGATGCGGGAAAACGACAGAGTGTGCCTGCAGGTGGACCGGCGGGTCGGCAAAGGCTGGACGAGCGTTATCGCCGAAGGAAAGTTCGAGGAGTTTCCCGACACTGAGCTCCGGCGGAGCGAGCGTGTGCACGCCTGGGAAATATTGCAGAAGCACCCGGACTGGTGGGAAGTCGGTTCGCTCAGCCCGAAGGAGGTTCCGATTCTTGCCGAATCTCCGCACATTTTCTTTGGCATCCTTGTCCAGACATTGTCAGGCCGCGCGGCCTTCGCCATCGATTAATAGCTATCGCCCGGACACGTGCAGCAACCGGGCGACATGCATAACAAGGTGTGAGGCGACGGGCCGGCTGAACGCCGGCCGGTTCAATGTGCCATGAAGATGGGCATCGTGCTTTCCTCGATCATGCCCCGTGTCACCCCGCCAAAGATCGTCTGCTGCCAGCGCGGATGGTTATAGGCACCCATGACGATCAGGTCGGCGGACACGTCGACTGCATGCTGCCGCAGGACCTGGTCTGCCGGCCGGCCACCGCTGGCGACGCGATCCACCTGCACCTTCACGCCGTGCCGGGCAAGATAGGCGGCAATGTCGGCGCCCGGCTCCTCGCCGTTCGCCCGCATCCGTGCCATGGGGTCCACCATGGTGACGTAAACGGTGTCGGCTTGCTTGAGCAGATCAAGCGATTGCCGGGTGGCGCGTGACGCTTCGTCGCTGGAGTCCCATGCCAGCAAAACCGATCTCGACGAGGCATTCATTGCTCGTGTTCCGCGGTTGATGAGGATCGGCGTCGGCGTCTGGAAGAGTGCACCATCGATGATGCGTTTGCGGAGATCGTCGTCTCGGGCCGCCTGCCGCCCGACCAGGACGACGTCGGCATAGAGTGCCCTTTCGGCAATATCTTCGTCAGCCCATGCGAGTTCCGTGTAGACGTCCTGGACCTCACAGGAGATCTCGCTTCGGTCGAGAGTAGTCTTGATCTCCTCAGTCTTCCGGGACAGAACGTCGATTTCGCGTTGGCGTTCGTCAAGCCAGACAGAAGAGATGGTGTTATAATTGCCGATCGTTGGTGCAGTTCCCAACGAGATCACCAGCGCGTTCAGATGCGCGCCATGGGCGCTGCAGAAGTCGATTGCGGTTTTGAGATCTTCCTCGAACTGATGAACGCTGAGGATGCTGAGTACGGTCCTGATGGTCATGTCGATATACCTCTCTCTGGTTGGAATGGAAAAAGATAGTCGCGATGGCCCCGGCTTCCTTGACCTTCGTCAAAGCGCTGTCGATTTCTGCCCTGTAGGCTGCTTCCCGATTGACAGGGAGTGGCTGTAGACGTCCCTATCGCGGAATCCGGAGAGGTGCGGGACCGGTCATCGGAAAGGAGGCAGCAAATGCTGTCGACGGAGCGAGATTTCAAACGGGGCGGCGAGCGGTTGCCCATTCCTTCGCAAGGTGAAGTCGAAGGCAAGCTTCTCATGTTCGAAGCGGTTGCCGTCACCTGTTTGCAGGAGCTTCTCGCCAAAACGGAATCGCCCCTGGTCCCCAGGCTTCGCCGGAGACTTATCCGTAATCTGAAGGAGCGGTGCGCCCCATTGAAGCTTTGCGCGGATGACGAAAAGGCGGCAGAGGAGTTCGCGCTCCAACTGTTGAACGCAGCCCTGGAAGAAGCAGAAGACGAGGGAGCGGGCTGAGTGCCGACGCCTCAAGCGCAGGTTCGAGCGCCCAGGTCTTTGACCGTCTCATCCGCCAGCTTGCGCACCACCTTTGCGGAGACCACCCCCATTTTCGAGGAGATCCCGGCCAGTCGCGCGGTCTCTCGAGGCGCCTCGGCCAAGGCATTCTGCGCAAAGTCGGCCACGACCTCGAACGTATCGTTCAGTTCGGCACTTTCGGTGAGGTCATCCAGGAAGATCTGGTAGAGTTGAAGCCGGCGCCGGAATGACGCCAGTAGCTCGATCTGACAACGCAGCATCGTCCGCGACGCCTCGATATTCAGTCTGTAGGCTGCGAGGAAAAGATTCCTTGCAGAGGCAGGCAGCGCCTGCTCCGGTATCAAAAGCGCGTCATCGACCATGGCGGAATCCTCTCGTCTCCTTCAAGATTATCGTCGCGGCGAAAGATCTCGTTGATCTGCATCAAGCGGACTCTGCTCATTGCAACGGCACGATGGAGTGATTCAGCAATCGCAATGACCGGGCCGCATAGGGTGGATGGCTTTCAGGAGCAGCGGAATGGAAATGCATGCTTGCCATGGCATATCGGGCAGAAGACCTCCGGGAGGCGGCGCCGACAAAAACTGGACCTTCGGATGATGACTTCATTGGTGATGGCTGATGCATTCCAGCGCCTCAGTCTTGCGCTTGCGATCGGCATACTCGTCGGCATCGAACGTGGATGGCAAGAACGCGAGGCCCCGCCGGGCAAGAGAGTGGCCGGTATCCGCACCTATGGCCTCTCGAGCTTCCTCGGCGGCTTCTGCGGCTTCCTGCAACCTATTGCGGGGCCGATCCTACCGACGGCCATCTTCGTATTCTTTTGCATCACGATCCTTGTCTTCAGCCGCATGCAGGCGCTGCGGGAGGGTGACTACAGCGCAACCGGCGCCATTGCTGCGATCACAGTGTTTGCGCTCGGTTTCGGAGCCGTCGTTGCAGATATGACGACGATCGCGGCGAGCGCGGTCGCCATGACGGCACTTCTGGCGGCGCGGGAGCCACTGCACGGATTTCTGCGGAAACTGACCTGGCTCGAGTTGAGAGCCGCCCTGATCTTGTTGACGATGACCGTCGTCATTCTTCCAATTCTTCCCAACGAGGCGGTCGATCCCTGGCAAATGATCAACCCCTTCGAGCTGTGGATGCTGACCATATTCGTGGGAGCGGTTTCATTTGTTGGCTATGTGATGATCCGGCTCACCGACGCCAGAGCCGGACTGCTCCTGACGGGCGCATGTGGGGGTATCGTTTCCTCGACGGCCCTGACCCTTTCCTTTGCCCGACAGTCCAGGCAGATGCCCGCGCTCTCGCCGCTGCTTTCAGCCGGAGCGATGATGGCGGGGGCGGTATCCCTGAGCCGGGTGCTTTTGATTTGCGGTGTCATCGCACCGGCGGTGCTGGAGGAGCTTGCGGCATTGCTTGGCCCGGGTGCGGCGGCGCTTGCCATCGGCGGTGGCTTGGCCGGCTTGTCGCCGCGCGCCGGTGACAGTCCCGACTTTTCACCGAAAAATCCGCTGGAGGTGATCGTCGTCCTACGCTTTGCTCTTCTTCTTGCCGCTGTCACCATCGTGACGCGGGCGGCCTTGGAATTCTTCGGAACGCAGTCGCTGGCGGTGGTCGCCTTCATCACCGGGCTCGGCGATCTCGATGCGATAACGCTTTCGATCGCGAAGCTCCCGAACCTGCCGGCGGACGCGGCTGCACAAGCCATAGCGGTCGCTGCTTTCGCCAATCTTCTTGCGAAAACAGGGCTTGCAGCAAGCGCGGGAAGCCTTGGCTATGCGGTTCGGCTCGCCATCGTGAGCGGTATCGCGGTGCTCGCCGGCCTCGCCGGCTCGTTCATGACGTAAGCGACTGATCTCGTTGTTGGCGCCGGTGCCTGCCGCTCGATCGCGCCGGATCTGACGCGCCACTTCATATGAGTGCCGAGACTCACCACCGTCGGGGAGGTGAGCGGCACTCAAAGGTCGGCTGCATGAATTCTGATGCGCCCGTCGCGCTCAATATCGCCGCGATTGAATTTCGCGCAGGCAATCCGGCTGAAAAGGCCGATATTTTCCTGCAGCCGGCTTTCGTCGCAACGCGGCGGCTGGGCAACCTCAAGGAGGGCTTCCCTGTCGATAACGACCATCTGGTTCGTGCCGCCGGCATCCATGACCAGCAGGGCTTCCTCGCCGGACGACCTCATCATTCCGCTGATCAGCTTCAAAGACATTGCTTATCTCCGGACCGGTTGATTTCGCTGCCGCAAGATGCGCTGCCGGGCTCCTCTGGCAGGCTGCCCGGAGAGCTTATGCCGGCGCGGGCAGCCCAGCCTTGATACATATCAATTAAAGATCGCCGGAACGACTTCTCAGCCAAGGCCGCTCAAGAATTCATCGGTCTCCATGAGCTCCAGTTGCACGGAAAAGCGGTCGTGCAGAAGTTCCAGCGATGCGTCATAGGTGTCGTCGGCGCTGCTGCAGACGGCGTCCTTCAGCATGATGACACGATAGCCGAGATCGATGGCGCCGAGCGTCGCGGCAAGCACGCAGACGTCTGTTTCCCCACCGGTAATCACAAGGGTGTTGACCCGTTCCGATTGAAGAATCGTGTGAAGGCGGCCGTCGATCCAGGGGGAATAGGTGCGTTTGTCGAAATATCTTGCCGGCGGAACATGCGAGGCGAGCGAGGAAGTCAGCTCGACGAGGCCATGTGGAAGATGCTCACCCGTCATCATCCACCATTTCCGGTAATAATCGCGCCATTTTCCCGGCATCGCATCCGCATGCTGAGGCGGCACGAAACGGGTGAAGATCGTTCGGGACGGGTAGCGGCCGGCGAGTTCCTCGATTTGAGGGGAGATCCGGGCCATCCATGGAACGTGCCAAGGCGTGTCTTCGGCAAACATCCGCTGCATGTCGACGCAAAGGTGCCGCCACTCGCCGATCTCGCCCATCACATCCTCCATTCGTCTTGGGGCGTCAACCGCTGCCCGGGGCGAAAGTTCCTGATGCCGAAAGATCAAAGGGCGCTAAGCAATGGCTCCCGGAGCGATCGTCCGTGATGCGGGGCCGCCTTCGGATTTGCCGAAGCAGTCGAGTTCGCGAAGCGGAACCGGTTTGGAGAAGAAGTAGCCCTGGAGGTCGGTGCAGCCGAGGGCGGCCAGAAAGTCCCTTTGATATTCGGTTTCGACCCCTTCGGCCGTCGTCGAAATGCCGAGGTTGCGGCTGAGGGTAACGATGGCGCCGATGATGGCGGCGCCATTGGCTTTTGCGCCCAGCTGTGAGACGAAGGAGCGATCGATCTTGATGCGGTCTATGTCGAAGCGGACCAGGTGGCTGAGGCACGAAAAGCCGGTTCCAAAATCATCCAGCGAAATCTGAACTCCACCGCCACGCAGCGATTTCAGTACCGAATAGACATCCGAGCTATCCTCGATCAGCGAGGACTCGGTGAGTTCGAGCTCCAGTCGAGACGGCGGCAAGCCGGTCTCTTCAAGCACGGCGAAGACCTCCTCGGCGAAGTTGGGCCTTCTCAGCTGGGAGGGAGACACATTCACGGCCACAAAGGTGTTTTTCGGCCAGCTGCCGGCAGCCCTGCAGGCTTCGCGCAGCACCCAGAAACCGAGAGCGTCGATGAGGCCGCCTTCCTCGGCCGCCGGGATGAAGCTGGCAGGCGTCAACAGTCCGCGCTGGCTATGACGCCAGCGCACGAGAGCCTCCGCGCCCGACGCCGAGTATCCGCCCCCGGCGCGATGCACTGTCTGATAGTAGACCTCAAGCGACCCGAAGTCCGGTCTGTGGCCGATCGGACCGGGTTGTGGAACGCCGGCCGACAAGGCCGTGCTCTTTGCCAGAACATCCCGCAATTCGTTCTTGAGGACGTCACGCGCATTCCTGCCACCGTCCATGGACGGCGAATAGACGCGCCACTGGCCTCTTCCGCCCATCTTAGCCTCGTAGAGCGCGACGTCGGCATAACGCATGAGATCGTCGGCATTGCGTCCGGCGTCCGGCACCACGGTCACCCCGATCGAGCCGCCGACCCGGGCGACCGCTTCGCCCCTCAAAAGCGGGAAGGGTCTGCCAAGTTCGGCAACGATCGCTTCGCAGATGGAGGGCAAGATTTGATCATCTTTGACATTCCGGAGAAGCAGGGCAAATTCGTCCCCGCCGAGCCGGGCAAGCGTGTCGCCCGAACGAAGCAACGCGTGGACCCTCTCCGCAGCCAGCCTGATGAGCTCGTCGCCGGCGGCATGCCCGAACGTGTCGTTCACCGCCTTGAAGCGGTCGAGGTCAAGGAGCGCCACTGCCGACCGCTCGGCGGAATTGCGCGTGTCGGCCAGACACTCCTCCAAGCGCATCGCGAACAGGGCGCGGTTGGGAAGGCCGGTCAGCACGTCATGCAGGGCGAGCTGCCTGGCGTGCAGCTCGCTTTTCTTCAGTTCGCCGAGACTGCTTCGCAGGCGGACCAGCAGAACCGAAAACAGGACCGCGATCACCAGGGCGGCAATCGAAAGCGCCGGCATCAAGCGGCCGATCACCCTCGAACCAGGAAGATCAGGTCGCCATACGATAAAGCCGATCGGTTCGCCGTTTGCCGTTGCGTCGATCTGGAACGCCACCTCGTTTTCGTCAGCGTCGGCCGTGCGCGCGAAGCGCGCGCCGTTGAGGCCTTGTTGCCGGCTCAACTCGTCGAGCGCCGCGCCGTCGAGAAACCGCACGACGATCAGGAATTGCCGCATCGGCTGCGGCTGCGGCTCGGCGGCTTCGTTGACGGCAACGACGCCAACGATCGTCGGCCGGCCTTCGAGCCGCATCAGATTGGCCAGTGCATGGTTCGAGCGGGCGGTATTGGCCGCTCGGCTTTCCAATGATGATGGGATCCGTTCGCTGGAAGCGGTGCCGTGGTTCGCCGTCAGGCGCGCGTCTTTCAGGAGAGGCAGAAAGAGCGGTCTCATCCAGCGATAGCGCTTTTCGGTTTCGGCGTCGGTCAGCATGATCAGCTGCGCCTTGTCATCGACGACGAAGGCCTGGTCATAGCCGAAGGCCGACATCGCAGTGTGGCTGATCGCACTCCCGGCCGCCGCCGTGAGAACAGTATCGAGGCTGGAGGAAACTCCGGCTGCCCGGGAGGCCGGATAAACGCCGGAGAGGTAGCCATTGCCGAATTGACCAATGACATGCGCAACTTGATCGACCTGTTCCCTGAGGCGCGCATTGACAAGCTGACGCTGTCGATCGAGGGCTGCCGCGTCGCTCTCGGTTCCCGCCCAGAGCGCGGAAAGCACGACCAGTCCGATCGCTCCGAGCCCGCTGACAGCGATCAGGAATAGAATTCTCCCCGAAGCGATCCAGGATTGCTGAAACGTATTGGAGCTGGAAGGGACAACGATGTGCAAGCCTAAACCCCTGAACCCACCACGGGCGCATTCGTGGACGTTAACAAAGAAGCGTTCACGTAGAATTAAAGGCTGGGGCGCACTATGGCGGAGACTACGCCACAAGGAGTTTCCGACGATGTTGCGCCTATCCATTCAGACTATACTGCGCGGAGCGCTGATGGCGGGCGGATTGGGCCTCCTTCTCGCCGCCGCCTCGCCGCTGCAGCTGGCTGCGCAAGATCGCACGCCTCTGAGAGTTGCCGTCGAAGGAGCATTTCCGCCCTTCAACTATCTCGATGCAAATAACCAGCTGCAAGGCTTCGACATCGATATCGCCAACGCGCTTTGCGACGCCGGCAAGTTCGAATGTCAGTTCATCATCGAAAAGTGGGACGACATGATCCCCGATCTCGTCGCCGGCAAATACGACGCGATCATCTCGTCCATGTCGATGAGCCTGGAGCGCCGCCAGAAAGTCGCTTTTACCGAGAAATATTACACCAGCCCGTCGGTGTTCATCGCCCGGAAAGATTCGCCGATCAGCGACGTCAGCCCCGCCGCCCTCAGTGGCAAGAAACTCGGAGTGACATCGTCCACAGCGCAGGAATCCTATGCTAACCACCTCTATCCTGACCTGGAGAAGACGGTTTTCCGGTCTTCGCCGGAATTATACAAAGGCCTGTCGGACGGGCGAGTCGACATTATCCTTGAGGATAAACTCGCCATTTATGACTGGATCGCCAACACGAAGGCGGGAACCTGCTGCGAGTTCAAGGGGCCGGATCTGGTTGACGTCACCTATTTCGGCGAGGGTGCCGGCATCGCGTTGCGCCTGGACGACAAGGAGCGTCTTGAGCGTTTGAACGAAGCCTTGAAGGCGATCAAGGCGGACGGGACTTACGACATGATCAACGCTAAGTATTTTCCGTTCAGCATCCAGTAGTTTTGCCAAGTTAAAACTAAATAGCGCCGCGCTTCGAAAAGAAGCGCGGCGCTGTCGGTTTGGTCTCCGCTCCTTCGCTTTATGCGGCTTTCGCGACCTCTCCGTGCGGATCGAGGACATATTTCGTTGCCGCGCCATGGTCGAAACTTTCATATCCAGCGGCGGCATCGTCGAGCGGGATGACCTTGGCGTTGACAATATCGGCGATTGGCAACCGGTCGTGGAGGATCGCCTGCATGAGCTGGCGATTATATTTGAGCACCGGAGTCTGGCCGGTGTGGAAGGACTGCGCCTTTGCCCAGCCGAGACCGAAGCGAAGCGAGAGATTGCCGTGCTTGGCGGCATTGTCGACGGCGCCCGGATCCTCGGTCACGTAGAGGCCGGGAATGCCGATCGAGCCGGCGGCGCGGGTGATCTCCATCATCTGGTTGAGCACGATTGCCGGCTGTTCGCCGCCCGAATGGCCGCGTGCCTCGAAGCCGACCGCGTCGATGGCGCTGTCCACTTCGTTGCTGCCGACGACTTCAGCGATCATGTCGCCGAGACGGTCGCTCTTGGAGAGGTCGATGGGCTCAAAACCGACTTTCGCCGCATGTGCGAGGCGGTCCTTGTTGAAATCGCCGATCATGACGACCGCAGCCCCGAGGATGCGAGCCGAAGCCGCAGCCGCTAAGCCGACAGGACCGGCACCGGCGACATAGACGGTCGAGCCGACGCCGACGCCTGCGCGCACAGCACCGTGAAAGCCGGTGGGGAGAATGTCGGAAAGCATGGTGAGATCGCGGATCTTCGCCATCGCCTTGTCCCGGTCCGGAATTTTCAGCAGGTTGAAATCGGCATAGGGTATGGTGACGTAGCGAGCCTGTCCGCCGATCCATCCGCCCATGTCGACATAGCCGTAAGCGCCGCCGGCGCGAGCCGGGTTTACGGTCAGGCAGACGCCGGTATCCTGAGATTTGCAGCAACGGCAACGGCCGCAGGCGACATTGAAGGGCACCGAGACGATATCGCCGATCTCGAGCATCTCGACATCGACGCCTTTCTCGATGATTTCGCCGGTGATTTCATGGCCGAGGATCAGGCCTGGCATTGCCGTCGTGCGGCCGCGGACCATGTGCTGGTCGGAGCCGCAGATATTGGTGGAGATCACCTTCAGGATCACGCCGTGTTCGATGCGGCGGCCGTCCGGCGCTTCCAGCTTCGGATCGTCGATATCGCGGACTTCGACCTTTCCCGGCCGGAGATAGACGACGCCTCTGTTCTTGCTCATGGATTCCTCCCATGTGTTGAATGCCTCGAGCTGCAACCGATGCAGTCGACGGCAAGCTTTCCTCCGGCCTGCCTCCTCTGCAGTCCGGTATTCACATCGCCGCATCGGGCGATATTCGAATTTCGCAGCTAGGCGGGGACAGGCTGGATCGAGGAGAGAGTGGCACGATAGGTCTGGCCTGTCGTTCCGCTCGTCATCGCCCGCCGCAATCCGGAGATCTGCTGCGCAAAGAGCTGGTTCGGGCTCCAGAACCTCCTTTCGATCCGTCTCGATCTCTGGGTATCAAGCCAGCGACCGCCTTGAGGACTTCAGTTCTACCACCGCCGCGCGGCAGCGCGCCGGCCGCTGGCCAGCCTCGCATGTTCATGTCGCCAGCTTGCAAGGCAGCGCCGTGAACATGACCAGAAAACCATGCCTGGTCGAAAACAGCGCCCGAAAAAGCGACATGGGCGCACCTCCAGGCGACAGGCGGCAAAGCCGCAATCACTTTCCGTGGGGAACGACAGATTGATCTCGCGAATGCGGCAGTTTTCCGGATCGCTCCGGATGATGTGATCGCAACTGTCGGGCTTCGCACCGCTGAACATGTGGCACTTGTAATCACATCTTTCGGCCAGCAGCAGATGTCGTTTTCAATCGTGATTGGACTTCGGCTGTGACCTGAGCGAGGCTGTTTCTGGGAGCGGACCATCTATTTTTCCGGGGATAGGAGGCCGAAATGGAACAGCATGCACTCGAGCAATTGAAAACGATCGCTAAGGTCAGCCCGACCTATGATCGCCTTGAAATGACGAGGCGCGAACGCCTAGAACGGTGGGCGGACATTCTGGAACGCAGCCCTAAGCCGTTTCTCAGAACGCTTCACGAGACAGAGTATCAGCCGATTGCCGATCGGCTCGCCTTGCGTGACGACGACACTCCGATCTCTGTTGCGTTCGCTGATCCCATTCTGCGGGCGGCAGGAATGGAAAACGACAGCTATGGCGAAGCCAGGCGGTTCTTCGAACTCAGTGATGAGCAATTGCATGACCTGGTCTGCTTTTGCCATTTCGGGGAACGCGTCAGCGCTGCGACACTGGCTCGCCGCGTACGAAAGATGGCGGCTCATAAACCAGGCGGGTTTTTCGCTCAGCTTCGTGCGTTCTTTGGCTAATTGAGGCTGAGGCCGCCACCTGGAACTATCAAAGGGGGTGGCCCCACCGCCGGCTGAAACGGCCGTCACGGCAATCGCATGGTCGCTCATCGGCGCATGAGCGAACACGACAAGATTCGTCAGCGGAGCGGAGGACAGGCGGCAGCCAGCCGCCCTATGGCCGGCGGCCCCGATTGAAATCGACCGCCGTATGCCAGAACACGGCGCCGAGGATGATGGCGCCGCCAAAATAGGTGGCGACGGGCGGCTCTTCGGAAAATAGCAGCCAGACCCAGAAGGGCGTCAGCACGATTTCCATCGTGCCGATCAGCGCGGCTTCGGCCGGCGGCATTCGCTTTGCCCCGGCGAGGAAGAGCACCAGCGCCAGCGAGAAATTCGTCGCCCCGAAGGCGGCTAGCACGATCCAATTGTGCAGATCGAGCGAGCCGACCGAGCCGAAGGGCGCGAAGATGACAAGCGTCAGGAAAGCACTGACCACGGTCGGCGGCAGGCTCGGCACGCCGGGATCGATGCGCGGAATAATGATGACGAGCGCGAAGGAGGCGGTCATGCCGAGCGCTAAGAGATCGCCCCAGCCGGTGCCGCCGCCGATCGACGAGGCGACGATGATGCCGACGCCGAAGAGGGAGACGGCGCCGGCAATCATCGTTCGCCTGGCCACTCTCTCCTTGAGGATGAGCCAGCCGAACAGCGCGGCGATGAAGGGGGTCGTCGCGTAGATCATCGTCACATTGGCGACGGTGGTCATATAGAGCGCCCCGATGAAGCATCCCTGACTGAAGGTCTGGCATGCGATCATTGCAAGTCCGGACGGATGGAAGACGGAGTGCCATTGCCGCCGCGAGATTCCCCCTTCGAGGAAAAGGCAGGGGATTAGCAGAAACAGGCCTCCGAACAACGACCGCCAGGCGATCGCCGTCCATACGTCGGTCGTGAGCAGCCGCGAATAGACGCCGCTCGCACTCCAGGCGAGCGTCGCGGCAACAATGAGAAGCACACCCTTCTCGTGCTCGCTGCCTGCGAGGCGCGTGGTCGGATTGTCAATGGTCACCACAGATTCTCAAAGAAGGAAGTCGAACGCCGCCCATTTCTGCGCCAGGATTTGACATTAGACAAACGAATAGTAGAGATGACTATCATCGATTTTATCTATGGCTGACCATGCACGAGCCAATCGAAAGCGACCTGTTGAGAACCTTCCTGGTTGTCGCCGAGACATCGAATTTCTCCGCGGCTGCCCAGCGGATCGGCCGGACGCAGTCCGCCGTCAGCACCCAGATCAAGAGGCTTGAGCAGACGATCGGCGAATGCCTCTTTGAGCGCGGCGCCCGCGGCGTGCTGCTGACGCGCCAGGGCATACAGCTGGTGCCTTACGCCCGCAGGGTCATTGATCTCCTGAACGAGGCGGCCGCGACGATCCGCAGCAAGCCGCTGGACGGGCCGGTGCGCATCGGAATCCCCGAGGAATACAGCCAGACAGTTTTGCCGGCAGCGCTTGCGGCTTTCGCTGTGCGTCACCCGGCTGTCGAGGTCACCGTGTCCTGTGATTATACATCACGCAACCTCGCCGCCCTGGAGCGGGACGAACTCGATCTCGCCGTCGTTTTCGACTGGAGCGACCAAACGAAAGGTGAGGTCATCTGCATCGATCCCACAGTCTGGGTCACCTCGATGGTCCACCGGCTGCACGATCTCGACCCCCTCCCCATTGCGACCTATCGCAACTCCACCTGGTCACGTGATTTTGCGCTCCGGTCGCTGGAGCAGATCGGCCGCAACTATCGCATTGCTTTCATCGCCGATACGGGTTCGGGACTGAAGAATGCGCTGACCGCGGGCCTTGCCGTGACAACGCTTTCGCGCAGCAGCATCCCGCCCGGCTGCCGGGAGCTGACCGCCGAAGACGGTTTCCCGCCGGTCGATTCCTCGAAGGTGGTGCTCCGCCGCAGCACCTACCGTTCCACCGAAGCCATCCGCGAGCTTGCCGAGATGATCCGGGACGCGTTCCAGCCTACGTCGCCGCCGCCGATGACGTGATGCGGCGGCGCAAGCGGCGCCTTGTCTCGGACGGGCTTTCGGAAAAACTCGCCCGGTAGCTTCTGGCAAAGGCCGAGGCCGAATTGAAACCGGTTGCCGCCGCGATATCGGCGAAGGAGGCCGTCGTCTCGATCACCTTGCGGCGCGCCGCATTCAGGCGCAGTGCGAGATAATGCACATGCGGCGGTGCGCCGATGCTCTGCTGGAAGAGGTCCTGCAGATGCCTGGCGCTGATGCCGACCCTGCGGGCGATCCGAGCGAGGATCAGGGGCTGCTCGATATGTTCCTCCATCAGCCGCACCGCCTGCGCCACGCGGGGATCGTGCATGCTGAGCCCCGCCGAGGCTGCGGAAAGCGGTTCGTCGCCATGAAAGGAGGGCTGCTCGTAACGGAACAGCCGGCTGACTTCGAGCGCCAGCGAATAACCTTGTCGCTGCCTGATGATCTCCAGCATCAGGTCGACGGTCGGCAGCGAACCCGATGTCGTCAGTCGCTTGCCGTCGATGACAAAACGATCCTTGACGGCCCGCACCTCAGGATAAGCAAGCGCAAAATCCTCGTAATCTTCCCAGTGAACGGTCGCTGGCTGCCCGTCGAGCAAGCTCGCCTCCGCGAGCAGCCAGGTGCCTGACTCAATGCCGGCGATCACCGTGCGGTGGCGGGCGGCCTGGGATAGCTGCATCTTCAGCGCCGGCGTGGCGCTGCCGCGCCAGTTGTAGCTCGCAAGCACGAAGAGCGGTCTATCCTCGGCCGTCGCCCGGAAGATCCCGTCCGCCGGAATGGCGATGTGGCTGGTGGTCGGAACCGGCGCTCCGTCCGGTGTCAGGAGCCGCCAGCGGTAGAGCTCGCTGCCGGAAATGCGATTGGCGCCGCGCAGCGGCTCGATGACCGACGCGATCAGGATCAGGTTCGTATCCGGAAGGACGAGAAGGTCGATATCGAGCCGCTCGGTCGATCGCTGTAGCAATGTCACCTCCATCGATTCCGATAATGTATCAAGAGCTTCTGAAAGCGTAAAGCATCTCTGTTCATGTTGTCGCGTAATGACCATAAGACGGGAGAACAAAAACATGCCTCTTGCGATGAACCGCGATGTCTTTATCACCTGCGCCGTGACCGGCGCCGGCGATACGGTTTCCAGATCCAGCCACGTTCCCATCACTCCCAAGCAGATCGCGGATTCAGCGATCGACGCCGCCAAGGCTGGGGCGGCCGTTGTTCACTGCCATGTCCGCGATCCGGAAACCGGGGCCGCCAGCCGCCGCAATGATCTCTACAGGGAGGTCACCGACCGCATCCGCTCGGCGGATATCGACGTCGTTCTCAACCTCACCGCCGGAATGGGCGGGGACCTGATCTTCGGGGACGTCGAAAGCCCCCTGCCCCTCAATGCGAAAGGCACCGACATGGCGGGCGCCAGCGAGCGTGTCAGCCACGTCGCCGAGTGCCTGCCGGAGATCTGCACGCTTGACTGCGGCACGATGAACTTCAACCTCGGCGACTATGTCATGACCAACACGCCGGCCATGCTGCGGGCGATGGCAAGCAAGATGACGGCTCTCGGGGTGCGGCCCGAAATCGAGGCATTCGACACCGGCCATCTCTGGTTCGCCAAGCAGCTCGCCGAAGAGGGGCTGATCGAAGACCCCGTGTTGATCCAGCTCTGCATGGGCATTCCGTGGGGTGCTCCTGACGACCTCAACACGTTCATGGCGATGGTCAACAATGTGCCTGCGAGCTGGACCTTTTCGGCCTTCTCGATCGGCCGCAATGCCATGGCCTATCCGGCCGCGGCGGTTCTGGCGGGTGGCAATGTGCGTGTCGGCCTGGAGGACAACCTCTTCGTCGGCAGGGGCCAGCTCGCCACCAATGCGCAGCTCGTCGAAAAGGCCGTGCAGGTGGTGGAAGGCATGGGCGCGCGGATCATCGGTCCGGAAGACGTCCGCAAGAAACTCAAACTGACGAAGCGCTGAGGGCGGCATGACAGGGATCAGCAAGGCAGCTTGTATCGGCGGCGGCGTCATCGGCGGCGGATGGATCGCTCGTTTCCTGCTTGCCGGCATCGACGTCGATGTCTTCGACCCGCATCCGGAGGCCGAACGCATCGTCGGCGAAGTGATCGCCAATGCCGAAAAGGCCTATGCCATGCTGACCGGCGCACCGTTGCCGCCGCGCGGCCGGCTCACCTTCTGCAAGACATTGGAGGAAGCGGTCGCCGGCGCCGACTGGATCCAGGAAAGCGTGCCGGAACGGCTCGACCTCAAGCGCGGTGTCTTGACGCAGATCGATGCCGCGGCACGGCCGGATGCCCTGATCGGCTCATCCACGTCAGGACTGCTGCCGACCGACCTGCAGCGGGACATGAAACATCCCGAACGGCTGTTTGTCGCCCATCCCTATAATCCGGTCTATCTGCTGCCGCTGGTCGAAATCGTCGGTGGCGAGAAGACATCGGCGGTGACCATCAAGGCGGCGATGGACAAACTGCCACCGATCGGCATGAAGGGCGTCCACATCGCCAAGGAGATCGAAGCATTCGTCGGCGACCGGCTGCTGGAAGCGCTCTGGCGCGAGGCCCTGTGGCTTATCCACGACGACATCTGCACCGTCGAGACGCTCGACGACGTCATCCGTTATTCCTTCGGCCTGCGCTGGGCGCAGATGGGCCTGTTCCAGACCTATCGTATCGCCGGCGGCGAGGCCGGCATGCGCCACTTCCTTGCGCAGTTCGGCCCATGCCTCGCCTGGCCCTGGACCAAGCTCACCGATGTCGTCGATCTCGACGAGGCGCTGATCGAAAAGATTGGCCGCCAATCCGACGAACAGGCGGCTGGCCTTTCGATCCGCGAGCTCGAACGCATCCGCGACGAAAACCTCGTCGGCATCCTGCAGGCGCTGAAGGGCGGTGACGGCGGCAAGGGCTGGGGCGCCGGCAAGCTTTTGAAGGACTTCGAGCAATCGCTCTGGGCAGGCGGCGGCGGCGCGACCGCGTCGCTCGACCCGTCGAAGCCGCTGAGGCTCGTCGAAACCAAGGTCAGCCCGGCCTGGGTGGATTATAACGGCCACATGACCGAGCACCGCTACCTGCAGGTGTTCGGCGATACCTCGGATGCGCTGCTGCGCCTGATCGGCGTCGATCTCGCCTATGTCGAGGCGGGGCAGAGCTATTACACGGTGGAAAGCCACATCCGCCATCTCGGCGAGGCAAAGCTCGGCCAGGCGATTCACTCGACCTGTCAGGTGCTCGCCGCCGACGACAAACGGCTGCATGTCTTTCACACGCTGTACGATACGTCGAGCGGCGAGGCTCTCGCCACCGCTGAGCACATGCTGCTGCATGTCGACAGCAAGATGGGTAAGGCGGCACCGGCGCCGGCCGCCGTGCTCGACAAGGTCAGGATGATCGCTGCGGCTCATTCGGAATTGGCGCTGCCCGAAGGCGCCGGCCGTTATGTCGGCCAGAAACGGTAAGAGGATCGGCATGGATTTCGGCCTCAGCGAAGAACAGCAAATGATCGTCGACACGGTTCGCGCCTTTGTCGAGACCGAAATCTATCCGCATGAGAGCGAGGTCGAGCGGACCGGCATCGTTCCACCGGAACTGGGGCGCGAGATCCAGCGCAAATGCATCGATCTCGGCTTCTACGCCTGCAACTTTCCGGAGGAGGTCGGCGGTGCGGGCCTCGATCATCTCACCTTCACGCTGGTCGAGCGGGAGCTCGGGCGCGGCTCGTTGGGTCTGACGGTTTTCTTCGGCCGGCCCTCCGGCATTCTGATGGCCTGTGAGGGCGAGCAGCGTGAGCGTTATCTCCTGCCCGCGGTGCGCGGCGAGAAGATCGACGCGCTTGCGATTACCGAGCCGGATGCCGGCTCCGATATGCGCGGCATGAAATGCGCTGCACGCCGCGATGGCGGCGACTTTATCCTGAACGGCACGAAACATTTCATTTCGCATGCCGATGTCGCCGATTTCGTCATCGTCTTCGCCGCGACCGGGGAGGAGGAAACGCCGAAAGGCATCAAGAAGAAGATCACCGCCTTCCTGGTGGATCGCGGCACGCCCGGGTTCGAAATCCTCAAAGGCTACGAGTCCGTGTCGCATCGCGGCTACCATAATTGTACACTCAGCTTTGAAGACTGCCGCATTCCTGAAGCCCAGGTGCTGGGCGAGGTGCATCGCGGCTTCGATATCGCCAATCAATGGCTCTACGGCACGCGGCTGACGGTTGCCGCCACCTGCGTCGGCCGGGCGCGGCGCGTCTTCGACCTGGCGCTCCCCTATGCCGCCGAGCGGAAGCAGTTCGGCAAGCCGATCGGCGCCAATCAGGGTGTGTCGTTCAAGCTTGCCGACATGATCACCGAGATCGATGCGGCCGACTGGCTAACGCTTGCCGCCGCCTGGCAGGTCGACGCCGGTCGTCCCGCCGACCGGCAGATCGCCTCCGCCAAGCTCTACGCCTCCGAGATGCTGGCTCGCGTCACCGACGAGGCGATCCAGATTTTCGGCGGCATGGGCCTGATGGACGACCTGCCGCTCGCCCGTTTCTGGCGCGACGCCCGCGTCGAGCGCATCTGGGACGGCACCTCCGAGATCCAGCGGCACATTATCAGCCGCGATCTGCTTCGGCCGCTGGGAGCATGAGCCGATGACCTCAAGACCGCTCGACCGCCTGCTCAGACCGCAAACGATCGCCGTCTTCGGCGGCCGTGAGGCACGCAGGGTGATCGAGCAGTGCGACCGCATGGGCTTTTCGGGCGAGATCTGGCCGGTTCATCCGAAACTCGACGAGGTGCTTGGGCGGCGCTGCTATCGCTCCCTCTCCGATCTGCCCGCGGCACCGGATGCCGCTTTCATCGGCGTCAACCGAACGCTCACCATCGACATCGTGCGCAGCCTTTCGCTGGCCGGCGCCGGCGGCGCCGTCTGTTATGCATCGGGCTTCAGCGAGGCGACGGTGGAACTTGCCGATGGCGCCGAACTGCAGCAGGCCCTTGTGGAAGCGGCCGGTGGCATGCCGATCCTCGGGCCGAACTGTTACGGGCTGATCAACGGCCTCGACGGCGCTTTGTTATGGCCTGATCAGCATGGCATGCAGCGCGTCGAACGCGGTGTCGCGATCCTTACGCAGTCCTCCAATATCGCCCTCAACCTGACCATGCAGACGCGCGGACTGCCGATCGCCTATGTGGTCACATCGGGCAACCAGGCGCAGACATCGCTTGCCGATGTCGCCTGCGCGCTCATTGAGGATCAACGCGTCACGGCGGTTGGCCTTCACGTCGAAGGGTTCGGCGAGCTTGCCGGCCTGGAACGCCTTGCCGCTATGGCCCGTCGGTCGAAGAAGCCTGTCGTCGTGTTGAAGGTCGGCAGGTCCGAGCAGGCGAAACACGCGGCCGTGTCGCATACAGCTTCGCTTGCCGGCAGCGATGCGGTGGCCGATGCCGTGCTCGCTCGCCTCGGTCTCGGCCGCGTCCAGAGCCTGCCGGCGCTGCTCGAAACTCTGAAACTGCTGCATCTTGCCGGCCCTCTCCCAAGCTATTCGATTTCGTCCATGAGCTGCTCGGGCGGCGAGGCTTCCTTGATGGCGGATGCCGCCGTCGGCCGGAAAGTGGAATTCCCCGCCCTGCAGCCGCAGCAGTTGCCGCGCCTGCGCGAGGTCCTCGGCGAGATGGTAGCGCTTGCAAACCCGCTCGACTACCACACCTTCGTCTGGGGCGATCTCGCGCGTCAGACGGAGGCATTCAGCGCCATGTTCAAAGGTGGCTGCGCACTCAATCTCGTGGTTCTAGATTTTCCCCGCGACGACCGGTGTGATTCATCCGAGTGGACGACGACGACAGACGCAGTCATCGCCGCAGCCTCCGCGATCGGTGCGCTGGCCGGCGTGCTCGCGACCCTTCCCGAGAACATGCCGGAGCCGGTTGCCGCTCGTCTGATGTCAAAGGGCATCGTCGCCTTCTCGGGTATCGACGAAGCCATCACCGCGGCGGAAGTTGCCGCTGGGATCGGCGAGGCCTGGGATCGTCCCCCTCCCCTGCCGCTCCTCAACGTCGTCCCCATTGATGGCGAGCTCGATACGCTGTCGGAAGCCGATGCGAAGACCGAGCTTGCTGCCTGCGGCCTCCCTGTTCCCCGGGGGCTGCAGGCTTTTTCTCCTCGCGAAGCCGCCGAGCAGGCCGAGCGGCTCGGTTTTCCCGTCGTACTGAAGGGGCTCGGCATTGCGCACAAGACCGAGGCCGGCGCCGTCGTGCTCAACCTCAAAGATCCACAGGCGGTGACGAGTGCGGCGGCGGCGATGCCGCCGAATGGCGGTTATCTCGTCGAGAAAATGATCGATCCGCCAGTCGCCGAGCTCATTGTCGGCGCCAGCCGGGACCCGGTCTTCGGATTGTCGCTGACATTGGGAGCGGGCGGAATCTTCGTCGAACTGCTCGAAGATTCCGTCGTCCTGCCGCTTCCGGCGACGAAAGCCGATATTGGTGCGGCGATTTCATGTCTTAAAATCGCAAAGTTGATCCATGGCTATCGCGGGCGTCCGCGCGGCGATCTTGAAGCCACTATAGACGCCGTCGCAGCTACGGCAGAATATGTCGTAAAGAATGCGGTGCGCCTTGAGGAACTGGACATTAATCCCTTGATGGTTCTTCCCGAAGGGCGCGGTGTTGTTGCAGTTGATGCTCTCATACGGCGAAGGAGGTAGCGCAGGTTTGAGCGACTACATTCGTACACGAAGTGACGGCGGAATATTGGAAGTCGTCATCGACCGGCCGAAGGCAAACGCCATCGACCTCGCGACCAGCCGCGCCATGGGATTGATCTTCCGAGATTTCCGCGACGACCCCGACTTGCGCGTTGCCATCGTCACGGGTGCGAGCGAAAGGTTTTTCTGCGCCGGCTGGGATCTGAAGGCGGCTGCGTCGGGCGATGCGGTCGACGGCGACTATGGCGTGGGTGGCTTCGGCGGGCTGCAGGAACTGCGTGACCTCAACAAGCCCATCATCTCGGCGATCAACGGCATCTGTTGCGGCGGCGGACTGGAGATCGCGCTCTCGACCGACCTCATTATCGCCGCCGAGCATGCGACCTTTGCCCTGCCGGAAATCCGGTCGGGCACGGTCGCCGATGCGGCTTCGATCAAGCTGCCGAAGCGCATCCCCTATCATATCGCGATGGACATGCTTTTGACGGGTCGCTGGCTCGACGTCCACGAAGCGCATCGCTGGGGTTTCGTCAATGAAATCCTGCCCGCCGATCGCTTGATGGCGAGAGCCTGGGAGCTTGCCCGGCTGCTCGAAAGCGGGCCGCCGCTCGTCTATGCGGCCATCAAGGAAATCGTTCGCGAAGCGGAGGGTTCGACGTTCCAGACTGCCATGAACAAGATCACCAAGCGGCAGTTTGCGACCGTCGATCGGCTCTATTCGAGCGAAGACCAATTGGAAGGCGCGCGGGCTTTCGCGGAGAAGCGAAGCCCCATTTGGAAAGGACGATAAGGAGGCGGCAGCAACCGCGCATTTTCCCGCATGATGCGGGCACCGGAGGCGGAGAGGAAACCGCCTGCGATTCTGCCCGGAAGTTCTGTCAACGCACCAAAGAAGGAACAGGGGAATGAACGACTACACCAAATATCTCACAAGCCGCGTCACCGCCGGCGGGCTCAGCCGCCGCGAATTCATGGGACGCGCCATGGCGGCCGGCATCACACTTGCCGTTGCCGACAAACTCTTCACCGAAAGCGCAGAAGCCGCCGAACCGAAGCACGGTGGTCACCTGAAGCTCGGCCTCGAAGGCGGTGCCGCCACCGATTCCAAGGATCCGGCGAAATTTCTGTCGCAGTTCATGTTCTGCGTCGGCCGCTGCTGGGGCGATATGCTGGTCGAATCCGATCCGCTGACTGGGGCTGCCGTGCCGGCGCTCGCCGAATCCTGGGAGCCGTCAAAGGATGCGGTCACCTGGACCTTCAAGATCCGCAAGGGCGTCAAGTTCCACAACGGCAAGGAACTGACGATCGACGACGTCGTTGCAACGCTGAAGCGCCACACCGACAAAAGCTCGGAATCAGGCGCGCTGGGCGTTCTCGGCTCGATCAAGGAGATCAAGGCCGATGGCGCCAATCTCGTCCTGACGCTCAGTGAAGGCAATGCCGATATGCCGCTGCTGCTGTCGGATTACCATCTGGTGATCCAGCCGAATGGCGGCGTCGACGATCCCTTGGCCTCGATCGGTACCGGACCTTACAAGCTGACGAGCTTCGAGCCCGGCGTCCGCGCTACCTTCGAGAAGAACAAGGACGACTGGCGCACCGACCGCGGCTACGTCGATTCGATCGAGATCATCGGCATGAACGACGCCACCGCCCGCATCGCGGCCCTGTCGTCGGGCCAGGTGCACTACATCAACCGTGTCGACCCGAAGACGGTCAGCCTGTTGAAGCGCGCACCCAACGTCGAGATTCTCTCGACAGCCGGCCGCGGCCATTATGTCTTCATCATGCATTGCGATAAGGCGCCGTTCGACAATAACGACCTGCGCCTGGCGCTCAAATACGCCATGGACCGCGAAACCATGGTGCAGAAGATCCTCGGCGGTTACGGCAAGGTGGGCAACGATTTCCCGATCAACAGCACCTATGCGCTGTTCCCCGAGGGAATCGAGCAGCGCACCTACGATCCCGACAAGGCCGCCTTCCACTACAAGAAGTCAGGTCATAGCGGTTCGGTTCTCCTGCGCACCTCCGAAGTCGCCTTCCCCGGCGCCGTCGATGCGGCTGTCCTTTACCAGGAAAGCTGCAAGAAGGCGGGCATCGAGATCGAGGTCAAGCGCGAACCGGGTGACGGGTACTGGACCAATGTCTGGAACGTCCAGCCCTTCTCGACCTCCTACTGGGGCGGCCGTCCGACGCAGGATCAGATGTATTCCACCGCCTATCTCTCGACGGCGGACTGGAACGACACCAAGTTCAAGCGCCCTGACTTCGACAAGCTCCTGCTGCAGGCGCGTGCCGAGCTTGATGAAGCCAAACGCAAGGATATGTACCGCACCATGGCGATGATGGTGCGCGACGAGGGCGGCGTGATCCTGCCAATGTTCAACGACTTCGTGAACGCCTCCACCAAGCAGGTGAAGGGATATGTCCATGACATCGGCAACGATATGTCGAACGGTTACGTCGCAACCCGTGTCTGGCTGGACGCCTAGCGGCGAAGGGCGCACGCCCTTCCGATCCCTAACGAAGCCGGGACCGTGGGACAAAACCCGCGGTCCTCCCGACGTTTCAGCGCTAGGTCTTCGCCATGACCAATCCTGCCCCAAGCAATGTCCTGCCCGGTCTCCGGTTCCGGCAGCGTTTTCCGCTGTTGGCCCTCATTCTCGAGCGCTTCGTGCTCAGCATTGTCCTGCTCTTTGCGGTGTCCATCCTGATCTTCGGCGGGCTGGAAGCCCTGCCCGGCGATTTTGCCACCACCTATCTTGGCCAGTCGGCGACGCCGCAGGCGGTCGCCAATATCCGTCGGGACCTCGGGCTCGATCGCCCGGTGACGACGCGTTATGTCGAATGGCTCGGCAGCGCCGTTCAGGGTGACTTCGGCACCTCCTGGGCCAGCAAGAACTCGGTGAGCGAGCAGATTGGCAAGCGACTCGGCAATTCGCTCTTCCTGGCGGGTTTCGCGGCTGTCATTTCAGTGCCGCTCGCCGTCGGCCTCGGCATGCTGTCGGTGCATTTTCGCAATCGAATGCCCGACAAGATCATCAACGTCATCTCGCTGGCGGCGATCTCGCTGCCGGAATTCTTCATCGGCTACCTGCTGATCCTGTTTTTCGCTGTGAAGTTCGGCATGGCGACCTTCCCGGCGACGGTCTATGACAGCATGGGCTTGGTCGAGCGCTTGAAGGCGATCGCCCTGCCGACGGCGACCCTGGTTCTCGTCGTGCTCGCGCACATGATGCGCATGACGCGGGCAGCGATCCTCTCCGTCATGTCCTCGGCCTATATGGAGACCGCCGAACTGAAGGGTCTGAGCGCCTTCCGCGCCATCGTCAAACACGCCGCTCCGAATGCACTGGCGCCGATCATTAACGTCGTCGCGTTGAACCTTGCCTATCTCGTGGTCGGCGTCGTCGTCGTCGAGGTGGTCTTCGTCTATCCCGGCATGGGGCAATATATGGTCGATGCAGTCACCGTGCGCGACATGCCAGTCGTGCAGGCCTGTGGCCTGATCTTCGCGGCCGTCTACATCTTCCTCAACATGACGGCCGATATTCTGGCGATCATCGCCAATCCCAGGCTGAGGCATCCGAGATGAGAGCAAGAGACATCCCCATCACCGCCTGGATCGGCATGGCCGGCATCGCACTCGCCTTCATCTTTGCGCTCTTTGCGCCCTGGATTGCTCCCTATGGCGAAACGCAGGTCGTCGGCGACGTCTGGCAACTGCCTGACGATAAGTATCTCTTCGGCCTCGACAATCTCGGTCGCGACATCCTCTCGCGGCTGATCTATGGCGCGCGCACGACGCTGCTGGTCGCCTCCGCCGCCACGATCATCTCCTTCTCGCTCGGCGTCATCCTGAGTTTTACGGCAGCGGTGTCGCGCGGGCTGATCGACACGGTCTTTTCGCGCTTCAACGACCTGATGATGTCGATCCCGACACTGATCTTCGCGCTCGTGGTGCTGGCGGTCCTGCCGCAGAACATCGTCGTCCTGATCCTCGTCATGGCCGTTCTGGATTCCACCCGCGTCTATCGTCTCGGCCGCGCCGTGGCGCTCGATGTCGCGGTGATGGAATTCGTTGAGGCGGCGAAGCTGCGTGGCGAAGGCAAGCTCTGGATCATCTTTCGCGAGATCCTGCCGAACACGCTGTCGCCGCTTTTGGCCGAGTTCGGGCTGCGCTTCGCCTTCTCGATCCTGTTCCTCTCGACGCTTTCCTTCCTCGGCCTCGGCATTCAGCCGCCCGCCGCCGATTGGGGCGGCATGGTCAAGGACAACAAGGATGGCATCATCTTCGGCATATCGGCCGCCCTCGTGCCGGGTACGGCGATCGCCGTGCTCGCCATCTGCGTCAATCTGGTCGTCGACTGGCTCCTGAAACGCACATCCAGCCTCAAGGGAGGGCGCGGCGATGCCTGAGCTTCTTTCCGTCCGCAATCTGAAGATCGAGGCGACCAATTATCCGCCGGGCGAACCGCCGAAGCGCGTGACGATCGTCGACGGCGTTTCCTTCGATCTTCAGAAGGGCAAGGTTCTCGGCCTGATCGGAGAATCCGGCGCCGGCAAGTCGACCATCGGCCTCTCGGCACTGGCCTATGGCCGCGGCGGCGCCGAAATCACCGGCGGCGAGGTGCGGCTCGGCGGTACCGACATTCTGGCGCTCGGCAAGAACGGCATCCAGAAAATCCGCGGCGCCCGGGTCTGCTACGTCGCCCAATCGGCGGCGGCAGCCTTCAATCCGGCGCACAGGCTCGGCGATCAGGTGATCGAAGCGTCGGTCAAACATGGTCTGATGACCAAAGACGAGGCGCGCAAACGGGCGCTTTATTTGTTCCGTGTTCTCGGATTACCCAATCCCGAAAGCTTCGGTGAGCGCTTTGCCCATCAGGTTTCCGGCGGCCAGCTGCAGCGCGCAATGACGGCGATGGCGCTCTGCTCGAACCCCGAGCTTATCGTCTTCGACGAGCCGACGACGGCGCTTGACGTCACCACCCAGATCGACGTGCTGGCGGCGATCAAGCATGCCATCGAGGAAACGCATACGGCCGCGCTCTACATCACCCACGACCTTGCCGTCGTCGCCCAGATCTCCGACGACATTATGGTCCTGCGCCATGGCCGCCAAGTGGAATATGGCAGCGTTCAGCAGATCATCGAGGCGCCGCGGCAAGATTATACGCGCGCCCTCGTCAATGTCCGGCAGGCGTATCGCGAGGAAGCGTCGGACCAATCCGCGGCCCTTCTTAAAGTGGAAAATCTCAGCGCCGAATATTCCAACGGCTTCAAGGTGCTGCACGATGTTTCGCTGCATGTGCCGAGGGGGCAGACGCTTGCGGTCGTCGGCGAATCCGGCTCGGGTAAATCGAGTCTGGCGCGCGCCATTACCGGCCTCTTGCCGCCTAGCAGCGGGCGGATTGTCTTTGATGGGAAACCGTTGATGCCCGATCTCAAGAGCCGGCCGAACGAGGATCTGAGACGCATCCAACTGATTTATCAGATGGCCGACACGGCGATGAACCCGCGCCAGACGGTGCGCGACATCATTGGCCGCCCGCTGACTTTCTATTATGGCCTGAGAGGTGGCGAGAAGACCGCCAGAGTGAAGGAATTGCTCGATCAGATCGAAATGGGTAATGGCTTCATCGACCGCTATCCGGCTGAACTATCCGGCGGTCAGAAGCAGCGCGTGGCGATCGCGAGAGCCCTTGCCGCCAAGCCGGAACTCATCCTCTGCGACGAGCCGACCTCGGCGCTCGATCCGCTGGTGGCCGAGGGCATCCTCAAGCTGCTGCTGCGCCTGCAGGAGGAAGAGCAGCTTTCCTATGTCTTCATCACCCACGACATCGCCATCGTCCGGGCGATCGCGGACAGCGTCGCGGTGATGCATCGCGGCAAGCTGGTGCGGTTCGGCCCGAAGTCGACGGCACTGTCGCCGCCCTTTGACGACTACACCGACCTGCTGTTGAAATCCGTGCCCGAAATGGAAATCGGCTGGCTGGAACGGGTGCTTGCGACACGCCGCATGGAAAGCGCCGGCAATTGAATGTGAATGAAGGAGTGAGCATGACATCCCGCGGCTTCACCACCATCGAGAATGAATGGATTGAGCTCAAGGATGGAACGCGGCTTGCCGCGCGCATCTGGATGCCCGACGGCGCAGAAGAAGATCCGGTTCCCGCCGTCTTCGAATTCCTGCCCTATCGCAAGCGCGACGGAACCAGCCCCCGCGACGAGTCGACCTATCCGGTCTTCGCGGCCGCAGGCATTGCCGGCGTGCGCGTCGATATCCGCGGATCCGGAGAATCCGAAGGCGTCATCGACGGCGAATATACCGAGCGCGAACTTGCCGATGCCTGCGAGCTGATCGCCTGGATTGCCGCGCAGCCGTGGTCGAACGGTTCGGTCGGGATGATGGGCATCTCCTGGGGCGGCTTTAACAGCCTTCAGGTCGCGGCACTGCGCCCCCCGGCGCTCAAAGCCGTCATCTCGATCGCCTCGACCGTCGACCGTTACAACGACGACATCCACTATAAGAACGGCTGCCACCTCTCCGCGCAGCTCTCCTGGGCGGCGACCATGCTCGGCTACCAGTCGCGCCCGCCCGATCCGGCACTTGTCGGCGAACGCTGGAAGGAAATGTGGCTGGAGCGCCTCGCCGGCGAACCGTTCTTCATGGAGGAGTGGCTGGCGCACCAGCGGCGCGACCATTTCTGGCGTCACGGTTCGATCTCGGAGGATTTTTCGCAGGTGGATATCCCGGCGCTCGTCATTGCCGGCTGGGCGGACGGCTACCGCAATACGCCTCTGATGGCGGTCGAAGGTCTCGGCGGAAAGGCGAAGGCCCTGATCGGCCCATGGGTCCACAAATATCCGCACTTCGCCTGGCCGAAGCCGCGCGTCGACTTCCACAGCGAAGCGATCGCCTGGTGGAACAAATGGCTGCGCGGCGACGACAATGGCATCGACCGACTGCCGCAGGCTCGCGCCTATATTCTCGATGCCGTCAGGCCTGCCGCCCGACGCGACAGCGATCCAGGCTTCTGGATCGCCAAGGACATGTGGACGCCGCCGCGGATGCAATGCTTCTATGTCGAGCAATTCGGCCGGTTGACGCAAGGCATGCCGATCCCGCATGCGCCCGAGCATCCCGTCCATCTCCATTCTCCCCTCGACACCGGCACGGCGTCCGGAGAGTATTTTACGCTGAAGCCCGACGCCGAAATGGCCATCGACCAACGCTCAGACGATTCCGGCTCGCTGGTCTTCGACACGGTGCCGCTTGCAGAGGATCATGATTATCTCGGCCGGCCCGTCGTAACGCTTGCGTTGCGCCCCCACGCAACAGGCGGCAATCTCTGCGCCCGCCTGGTCGATGTCCATCCGGACGGCACGGCCACCCGTGTCGCCTTCGGCGTCGTCAATCTCACGCACCGCGATGGCAATGCCGATCCCAAGCCTCTCACGCCGGGCGAGAAAGTGGCGATCCGGCTGGTGCTCGATGCATGCGGCTATCGCTTCCGCAAGGGCCATCGAATCCGCCTTTCGCTTTCGACCGCCTATTGGCCGATGATCCTGCCGCCGCCCGATGATCAAGGGGTCGAGATTGATATCGCCTCGCTCGGCCTGGCGCTGCCCTTGCTCGGGGACCACCGGAAGATCGAAATCGATGAACCGGCCAATCCCGATCCCCTGCCCAAATATATCGAGCATGCGGGCGCCGTGACGAAGCGTCAGGTCGTCCGTGACCTCTCGGCCAACCGCACGGATTATTGCATCCACGAGGAGACCGGGCTTTACGGACACCCGGAAACCGGCCTGTCGACGCGGCAATTGCGCGAAGAGGTCTGGTCGATTTCGCCAGATGACCCGTTGTCGATGACCGGCACCTCGACCTGGACTTGCGACATGCACCGGCCCGGCTGGTTCGTGCGCACGGTCGCGACCGCGCGGATTGCCTGCACCGGCAGTGATTGGATCGTCAGCGCCGTCGTCACCGCTTTCGAGGACGATGTGCAGATCTTCGAAAAGATCTTTGCCGAAAAGCGGATCGCGCGCGACCTGATGTGATCGTCAGGCTGATGCGAAATGCCGAACCGCCTCGCAGACGGCGTGAAAGCCGTCGCGCGCGCCTTCACTCATGTGACGGGCGCGAAGCCAGGCATGCACCATCTGCGGCTCCTCCCGAAAGGAGACCTCGACACCCTCCGCTGCAAGCCGGGCCGCATACTGGCGGCCGTCGTCTCTCAACGGATCGAAATGCGCGACCGTGATGTAGGTGGGCGGCAGTCCGGCAAGCGAAGACGCATTCAGCGGCTCGGCGATCTCGCTGCCTGCCGGCGCCTGCAGGATCTCGCGATAATAGGCAACATCGGCCGTGGTCAGGCCAGGCGCCGCAGCCATCTCGACATAGGAGCCGGCGGCCAGGTCTCCGCCGAGCGCCGGGTAGATCAGGACCTGACCGACGACGCCCGGTAGGCCTTCGTCGCGTGCCCGCAGTGCAAGGCCCGCCGCAAGATTGCCCCCGGCGCTGTCGCCGATCAGCACGACCTTGTTGTTGGCCGAAAGCAGATGCTTCAGCACGGCAAAGGCGTCATCCGTCTGTGCCGGCCAGCGATATTCGGGAGCCAGGCGATAATCGACGGAAACGAGTTCGGCACCGGCAAAATCGGCAATCTCCGCGCAGATGGCATGATGGCTCTCCAGCGAACCGACGACGAAACCGCCGCCATGGAGATAGAGAAGTACCGTGTGCGTGCTGATCTTGCGGGGACGGTAGCGCCGGATCGCAATGCGCTGGACCATGCCGTCGGCAAAAATCATTTCAGGCGGCAGCGGGCGGTCGAACCGGGCGCAAAGGGCATCGTACCAGTTTCGCTGCTGCTCGACCGACGCTTCGACCGCGTCGGCGGGATAGAAACTATCGCAAATCTCGAGAAACTGCAGGATGGCTTTTTCGGTAGGGACAGGCGATGGAGCGGACATGAAGAGTCCTTTCGATTTGGGACATGCAGATCCATGCCCTTGGCCGACTCTGCCATCATCATGCGCCTTCAAAACGGAGGCAATCTGTCTGGTCGCGACCCATGGATGTCGCGGCGTCCACTATTTTTGGCCTGCGGGGCGGAGACTTGCCGCCGCTTCAGAAAAAGCCATAATTTTTTTGCCGTCGACCCAAGGAACGCCATCGGAGAAACGTCTCAATCCCGAAATAGCATCTTGCTTGATAGCTTGGGGGTAGGTGCGCATTGGATGCGGAGCTCATAGAACGGGCGCAGCGCGGTGACCGGGAGGCCTTTGGGCAGCTGGTCTCGCGCCATTATGATTTCGTCCATGCGACGGCGTGGCGGTGGTCGGGCAGTTCCACCGATGCGGACGACATCGCTCAGGACGTCTGTGTCAAGCTCGGCGCGGCGATCCGCGGCTTTCGCGGCACCAGCCGCTTCAGGACATGGCTCTACACCCTGACGCTGAACGCCGCCCGCGACCATAGGCGCAAGCTGGCTCGAGAAGAACAGACGTTCCGTGCTTATGCCGCCGAACCGCTGCCCGATGCGCCCAGTAAGAATGACGATGAGATATCGAGCGAATTGTGGGCGGCCGTGCGCGCTTTGCCGGAAAGGCAATGCGACGCGGTGCTGCTCGTCTATGGCGAAGGCCTCAGTCATTCCGCTGCCGCCGATATTATGGGCTGCTCGGAAACGACCGTCTCCTGGCAGGTGCATGAAGCGCGCAAGAGACTGAAGGCCATGCTCGGCAAGGAAGAGGTATGACCGTGGACAAGGAACTGGAAAAACTCTCCCGCACCACGCCGCCGGCAGCCGATCCGGAGGCGCGCGCACGTGCGCTTGCCGCCGCCATGCAGGCCTTCGACGACGCAGGAAATGATACTGCCGCAGCCCAAGGAAATCTGAATGGCTGGCGTCAAAGCTCCGTCATCAAATGGATATGGAGCCCTGCCATGAACAAGAAATTCCTTGCCGGTTCAGCCCTTGCGACGCTGCTCGTCATTCCCGCTGCCGGTTATCTCGTGATAGCGCTGAATCACAACGGACTGCCGATCGTCGATCAGGAAAAGATCGCGAGTGACGTCTCGCAAAATAATGCGCCAGAGCCGGCCGAACCCGTCGAGGTCGCACCTCAGCTTGCCCAAGCACCGGCGAAAGAGAAGCAGCCGGCAGCTCAATCATCGGCGGCTGATAGCACCCGAGGCTTGCAGGACGAGGAGCAGCCGGCCGCCGCTAAACCCGCTGCGCCTTCTGAATTCGATGCCGGCGAGATCGCCCCGCTGACGAAGTCCGAGGGCTCGGCTGCGGCGCTCGGCGCGGCCAAACGCGTCGCGCCGGCCGCTCCCGGCGCCCCCCAGCCGCAATTGGCAGAGTCGATGGCAGTCGCCCCCTCGCCTCTGCCGCCGGCGGAAGGGCGTGTGCAGATCCAGCCCGATGCCAATCGCGAGCGCTTTGCCAATGCTGCGGCAAATCCGGTCAAGAGCGTTGCAACCGACCCGGTTTCGACCTTCTCCGCCGATGTCGACAGCGCCTCCTATTCCTTTGTCCGCCGATCGTTGACGAGCGGGGCGATGCCCGATCCGCAATCGGTTCGCGTCGAGGAAATGATCAACTATTTCCCCTATGACTGGCCGCGCCCCGAGAGCGCAGATCAGCCCTTCAAGGCGACCGTAACGGTGATGCCGACACCGTGGAACCACGACACGCAATTGATGCATGTGGCGATCAAGGGCTATGATATCGCGCCGGCGACGACGCCGCGTGCCAATCTGGTTTTCCTGATCGACGTTTCGGGTTCGATGGACGAGCCGGACAAGCTGCCGCTGCTGAAGAGCGCCTTCCGTCTGCTGGTAAACAGGCTGAAGGCCGACGACACCGTCTCGATCGTTACCTATGCCGGCAATGCCGGCACGGTGCTGGAACCGACACGCGTGGCCGAAAAATCGAAAATCCTCTCGGCGATCGACAGACTGGAGCCCGGCGGCTCGACCGGCG
Organism: Rhizobium sp. Nf11,1; assembly: GCF_050587665.1. NCBI lineage: Bacteria > Pseudomonadati > Pseudomonadota > Alphaproteobacteria > Hyphomicrobiales > Rhizobiaceae > Rhizobium > Rhizobium sp. Nf11,1. The sequence goes on from NZ_JBOBHU010000027.1 coordinate 43,824, forward strand.
GCGCCGAGGGCATCGAGGCGGCTTACGATCTTGCCAAACAGGCCTTCGTCAAGGGCGGCGTCAACCGCGTGATGCTGGCAACCGATGGCGACTTCAATGTAGGCCCGTCGAGCGACGAGGACCTGAAGCGCATCATCGAAGAGAAACGCAAGGACGGCATCTTCCTGACCGTACTCGGCTTCGGACGCGGCAATCTCAACGATTCCCTGATGCAGACGCTGGCGCAGAACGGCAATGGCAGCGCCGCCTATATCGACACCCTGGCGGAAGCGCAGAAGACGCTCGTCGAAGAGGCCGGATCGACACTGTTTCCGATTGCCAAGGACGTCAAGTTCCAGGTCGAGTTCAATCCGGAACGGATCGCCGAATATCGGCTGATCGGCTACGAGACGCGCGCCCTTAACCGCGAGGATTTCAACAATGACCGCGTCGATGCCGGCGATATCGGCTCTGGCCACAGCGTCACGGCGATCTACGAGATTACGCCCAAGGGAAGCCCCGCGGTCATGAACGACGACCTGCGTTATGGCGCGGAAGGGAAGGCGCCGACCATAACGCCGGACAATGCCCACCGGGGCGAGATCGCCTTCGTCAAGATACGCTACAAGCGGCCGGGCGAGGATAAGAGCGCGCTCATCACCACGCCGGTCGGCGACGTCAATGCGGTCGCCAGCGTCGATGCCGCGCCACAGGATGTCCGCTTCTCGGTGGCCGTCGCCGCCTTCGGCCAGAAACTGAGCCGCCTCCCCGCCCTCGACACTTATTCCTATCAGGCGGTTGCCGATCTGGCCGCGGCATCGCGGGGGGCGGATCCCTTCGGCTACAGGTCGGATTTCCTCGGGCTCATCAGGCTGGCCGACGGTCTCAGTCAACGGTGAGCTGCGGAGCACCCAGAAAGCGCGGCCGCCCGAAAGCGCGGCCGCGCTGCATGAGTTTACCCCGGTCTCGACCCATTGGCCGTGAGATAAACGGCGTAGAGAGACGTAGTCCCGGTGATAAAGAGGCGGTTCAATTTGTCTCCGCCGAAAGTCACGTTGGAGACGATCTCGGGAATATGGATCTTGCCCAGCAGCGTGCCATCCGGATCATAGGCGTGCACGCCGTCAGCCGCACTTGTCCAGATCCTGCCCTTCCGGTCCACGCGAAACCCATCGAACATGCCGACAGTACATTCTGCGAACACGCCGAGGTCGCTCAGCGTCCCGTCGCCTGATACCGCGAGCTTTCGGATATGACGCGGACCACCCGGCAAGTGCGATGCACCGGTGTCGGCGACGTAGAGAACCGACTCGTCGGGCGAGAAAGCCAGACCGTTCGGCTTGATGAAATCCGACGTCATCTGATCGGTCACGCCAGTTTCCGGATCATGCCGGTAGACATGACATCCGCCGATTTCCTCTTCGCCGTAGTCGCCTTCATAGTCGTGAAGTATGCCGTAGCTCGGATCGGTAAACCAGATTGTGCCGTCGGACTTGACGGTCACATCATTCGGAGAATTGAGCCGCCTGCCCGCGATCCGGTCGGCGAGCACGCTGACCTTGCCGTCGAACTCCGTCCTGGTGACCCGGCGTGCCAGATGCTCGCAGGTGATCAGCCGGCCCTGATTATCGACGGTGTTGCCGTTCGAGTTGTTGCTGGGCGAGCGGAAGACGGAGGTATGTCCGCTGGTATCGTCGTAGCGCATCATGCGGTTGTTCGGGATATCCGAGAAGACCAGATAGCGTCCGGCGGCAAACCAGGCCGGTCCCTCCAGCCAGCGGCCGCCCGTCCAGAGGCGTTCGACCCGAGCATGGCCGACGAAGCAGCTTTCAAAGCGCGGGTCGAGGACCTCGAACCCGGTACCTTCGATTTCACCGAACATAAGTCTTCCTCCTCAAGATTGTTATCGATATCATCTTGCTCGGATTTCGGGGATTCGTATAGCCGCCAAGGCGCCGGTAACCTAGCAAATCCGGTGAGAAGCAGGCTTTTCCGGCTGTGGAACCGCATACTTCTTCGATAAAATCGATTGTGCGATGATAACGATAACTTTATCGTGTGCTGAATTACACAATTCCGGCGTTGTTTGAAAGCAGAGAGCAGTGAAAAACGACGATGAGCCAAAGGTCAAGCGCCTCAAGACTGGAGACGCCCAAAAGCTGACGATGGCTGAGGTCGCCAAATATGTCGGCGTATCGGCCATGACCGTTTCGCGCGCCTTTCGGCAGGATGCGAGTGTTTCCGAAGAGACGCGCAAGCGCATCATGGAAGCCGTCGATGCGCTGGGCTACGTGCTCGACCTTTCGGCCGGCAGTCTTTCCTCGCGGCGCAGCGGCTTCATCGCGGCGCTGGTGCCCTCCATCAACAATTCGAATTTCTCCGACACCGCCCGCGGCATTACCGATGCGCTGGAGAATACCGGCCTTCAGCTTCTGCTCGGCTATACCGACTATTCCGCCGAGAAAGAAGAAAAACTGATCGAAGCGATGCTGCGCCGGCGTCCCGAAGGCATCATCCTGACAGGCGGTTCGCACACCGACCGCGCCCGACGCATGCTTGATAAGGCAGGCATTCCGGTGGTGGAAACCTGGGAGCTTCCGGAGGAGCCGATCAACCATGTCGTCGGCTTTTCCAATAGCGAGGCGATGTCGCTGCTGGTGCGGACGCTGGCCAGCCAGGGCTATCGGAGGTTCGGCTATATCGGCGGAACGACGGCGCGCGATACGCGCGGCAGCCAGCGGCGAAGCGGTTTCCTGAAGACCGTCGAGGAGTTGGGCCTGGGGCCGGGCCGGGCAATTTCCTTCGGCGTTCCGCCCATCACCATGGAACAGGGCGGCCAGGCGGTCGTGAGCCTGCTGGAGCGCTGGCCGGACACGGAAGTGGTTCTTTGCGTCTCCGACCTTTCCGCTTTCGGCGCGATCATGGAATGCAAGCGCAGGGGGATGAGGGTGCCGGGTGATATCGCTATTGCCGGCTTCGGCGATTACGAGATCTCGTCGATCTGTCATCCCAGCATCACCACCATCAATGTCGACTGTTACGGCATCGGCCGTCAGGCCGCCGCCCGCCTGCTCGATGCCCTCCAGGGCAGCGGCGAGGCGACCGGCGACGAGATCACATTGACGAGCTACAGGGTCGTGCTGCGCGAAAGCACGGACCGCGCCCGCGCTGCATAGTCAGAAAGCGATCTGCACCTTCATCGATTTGCTGCGGTCGCTTGCCAGTTCGAAAGCGGCGACGGCCTCGTCGATCCCGAAGACGCCTGTCAGCAGCGGCTTCAGATCGACGCGGCGGGCGTTGATCAGCTCGACGGCGAGCCCGAACTCCTCGTGGAAGCGGAATGTGCCGCGCATCTCGATTTCCTTGGCAACGATCATGTTCTGCGGAATGGAGACATCGCCGCCGAGACCGAGCTGGACGAGAACGGCACGGGGCTTCAGCACCTCGAGACCGGCGCGGACGGCCCGTTCATTACCCGACGCCTCGAACATGACGTCGAAATATCCCTTGTCGGCGCCGTAAGCGGCAAGGTCGGCGGCATGCGTGGCAACGTTGATCGTGCGATCGGCGCCGCTGGTGCGGGCAATTGCCAGGACGCTATCGGTGACGTCGGTCGCGACGATTTCGCGGGCGCCGAGAACGCGGGCGGCCACGATCGCCAGCATGCCGATGGGGCCGCAGCCGGTGACCAGCACCCGCTTGCCGAGCAGCGATCTGGCGCGGCTTGCCGCATGCAGCGTCACGGCAAAGGGTTCGGCGAAAGCGGCCTCATGAATGGAAATGCCGTCGGCGACCTTGTGGCATTGCCAGCGCTCCGCCACCAGCCGCTGGCGGAAGCCGCCCTGAATGTGCGGCATCGGCATGGCGCTGCCGTAGAATCGCATGTTCAGGCAGTGGTTCTGCTGTCCCTTCAGGCAATATTGGCAATGGCTGCAGGGCCGGCTCGGGGAAACCGCAACGCGGTCTCCAATGGCAAGGTCGCTCACGCCGGCACCCAGCGCCTTGACGGTGCCGGCGATCTCGTGGCCGAGGATCATCGGTTCGCGCAGGCGGACGGCGCCAAAGCCGCCATGATTGTAATAATGCAGGTCGGAGCCGCAGATGCCGCCGGCTTCGATTGATATCTCCACCTGCCCAGCTCCGGCAACCTCCAGCTCGCGCTCTTCGATCCTGAGATCCTTGGCGGCGTGAATGACGATGGCTTTCATATCGGGATCCTCATACGACGGGAGTCGGAAGCGCGCGACCGGCAAAATGCGCGGCGAGATTGTCTCTGACCAGTTTGCCCATGGCCCTGCGGGTCTCGATGGTGCCGGAGCCGTGATGGGGCTGCAGCACGACGTTCGGCAGCGTCAGGAAGCGCGCATCGATTTTCGGCTCGTTGAGGAAAACGTCAAGGCCGGCGGCCTGGATGGTGCGGTTCTGAAGCGCTGTGATCAGCGCTTCCTCGTCGACGGTCGTTCCGCGCGAAACATTGATCAGCATGCCTTCCGGACCGAGCGCTTCCAGCACCTCGGCGTTTATGATCTTCATGGTCGCGGCCCCTCCGGGAACGATGACGATCAGGAAGTCGGCCCAATTGGCAAGCGCGACCAGATTGGCTTCATAACCATAGGCGACATCCTGGTCCCTATTGCGGGCGAAATAAGAGATGTCGCAGCCGAAAGCGGCAGCCCGCTTGGCGATCGCCTTGCCGATCCGCCCCATGCCGACGATCCCGACCTTCTTGCCCGAAACCCGCGTTACCAGCGGCATGGGAACGTTGCCCCACTGGCCCGTGCGGACGAAAACGTCGGCCTGCGGAATCTGGCGTGCCGTGGAAAGCAGCAGTCCGATCGCGATATCGGCGACGTCTTCCGTCAGCACGTCAGGTGTATTCGTCACGCGAATGCCGTTGGCGCGGGCATAGGAGAGGTCGATCGCGTCGGTGCCGACGCCGTAGCAGGAAACGATCTCCAGCCTCGGCAGTTGCTTCATCAGCTCGGCCGAAGCGCCGAGTTCGCCGCGCGTCGCGACGGCGCGGATATTGCTGCCGACTTTCGAAATCAGTTCCTGCCGATCCGCGGCTTCCCACAGGCGGTGGACGCGGTAGCTCGCCTCCAGATCGACCATGTCCCACTCCGGATAGGCCCCGGCCATCAAGATTTCTACGTCTGGCATTTCGTCTCCATCCCGCATTTTGGCTGTTGATTATGTTATCGATAACATATAATCCGAGAAAGGGATGTCAAGTGAGTTTCACCGCAAGTGGCGGTATAAGCCGTCATTCGCAGCGACACCGGAGGAGTGATTTGCATGAAGAACCTGTTTGATCTGACCGGGCAGCTTGCCCTAATCACCGGCTCGAGCCAGGGGATCGGTTATGCGCTGGCCGAGGGCCTGGCGCAGCATGGCGCCGAGGTCGTCATCAACGGCCGCACGCCCGAAAGCGTCAAACGCGCAGTCGAAAGCCTCAAGGCTCAAGGTCTTTCTGCCCATGCGGCGATCTTCGACGTCACCAGCAAGGAGGCTGCCGCGCAGGGTATCGCCGCGATCGAAGCCGATATCGGTCCGCTCGACATCCTGATCAACAATGCCGGCATGCAGTTCCGCACGCCGCTGGAAGATTTCCCGGCGGACAAATGGGAATTGCTGCTGACCACCAATATTTCCAGCGTGTTTTACGTCGGCCAGGCGGCCGCCAAAGCGATGATCTCCCGCGGGCACGGCAAGATCGTCAACATCGCCTCGGTTCAGAGCGAGCTCGCCCGTCCGGGCATTGCTCCCTATACGGCGACCAAGGGCGCGGTGCGCAATCTGACCCGCGGCATGTGCGCCGACTGGGCCAAGCACGGCCTGCAGATCAACGCGATTGCGCCGGGCTATTTCAAGACGCCGCTCAACCAGGCGCTCGTCGATAATCCGGAATTCTCGTCCTGGCTCGAAAAGCGGACGCCGGCCGGACGCTGGGGCAATGTCGAGGAACTGGTAGGTGCCGCCGTCTTCCTTTCGGGGCGCGGTTCGTCCTTCATCAACGGCCATACGCTTTATGTCGACGGCGGCATCACGACCTGCCTCTGATAAAGATCAGTCCATGGACCTCGAGAAAAAGGCACTACCCTTGGCCGTCGTGATCATGGGCGTCAGCGGCTGCGGCAAATCCTCGGTTGGAGAGCGCGTCGCCGTGCAATACGGCATGCCCTTCCTGGAAGGCGACCAACTCCACCCGGCTGCCAATGTCGAGAAAATGGCCAAGGGCATCCCGCTCACCGACGATGACCGCCTGCCCTGGCTCGACCGGATCGGCGAGGAAATAAGGACGGTGCAAGAGGCGTCGCAGGGATTGGTGATTTCCTGTTCGGCGCTGAAGAGAAGTTATCGGGATAGGCTGCGGCAGGCGGCCGATGGGCGCCTGGCCTTTGTTTTTCTGGAGGGGTCGCGTGATCTGCTGTTGTCGCGGATGCAGGCCCGTCAGGGCCACTTCATGCCGGCATCGCTGCTCGACAGCCAGCTGCAGACGCTGGAGCCGCCGACCGGTGAGCCCGGTGTCGTGACGGTGGCGATCGATATGGCTTTGGATGATATGGTGGCGCTGGCTTGTGAGGGGCTGCGAGGCGTGGCCGTCAAGGGAGGAGATTATCATGCAGGATGACCACAGAGCAGATGTCGCCGTCATCGGCGCGGGCATCATGGGAGCGGCGATCGCCACGCGATTGATCGAAACCGGCCACAAAGTATCGGTTTTCGATCTCGATACTGAAAAGGTCGCGGCGTTGGCAGCCAAGGGCGCCCACGCGGCCGCTTCGGTGGAGGATGCGGTCTCGCGGTCGGAATTCTGCGTCCTCAGCCTCAATCACGCAAATATCGTCCGCGCCGTCGTCTTCGGCGAGAAGGGGGTTGCGGCGGCGGCAAGCGCTGATAGGCTGCTGATCGATATGTCTTCGATCGACCCGGCCGAGACCGCCGACATGGCGAAGCGGCTGCGGCGGGAAACGGGCATGGCATGGGTGGATTGCCCGCTTTCGGGCGGCGTGCCCGGTGCGCTCGGTGGCAAGCTCACCATCATGGCCGGTGGAAGCCTCGAGGATTTCGAGCGGGCGCGCGTGGTGATGCGGCATCTTGCTGCCAATTATACGCTTATGGGCGCATCCGGCGCCGGGCAGACCACCAAGCTGATCAACCAGCTGTTCTGCGCCGTGCTGTTCCAGTCGGTCGCTGAAGCCGTCAAGCTGGCGGAAGCCGGCGGTGTCGATCCCTCCGCCATTCCGGCCGCCCTTGCCGGCGGCAGGGCGGACAGCCGGATATTGCAGGAATTCATGGCGAAATTCGCCGCCCGGGATTTCTCGCCGACAGGCCGGATCGACAACATGCTGAAGGATCTGGACTCGGTTCAGGCCTTTGCACTGAAGACAAAAACGCCGCTGCCGATGACGGGTGCGGTCGTAGAGATTCATCGCCTGCTTTGCGCTGCCGGCCTTGGGCCGAAGGACTCAGCCGAGATGATGCGCCTGCTCGACGGATTTGCCGCCGACTGACCTCATTTCAGGCTTGCGAGATTGTCACTTTCCGCTTGACTATTCGGCGATGTTATCGATAACATCCGTTCATGACGACAGCTGCAGCTTTGGGAGGAGCCACAGTGGAAGCCAAGAGACTGCTGGAGTTCCAATCGATCACCAAAAGCTTCGGCGGCACGCAGGCGCTGCGTGACGTCTCGATCGACCTGCGCGAGGGCGAGATCCTGGCGCTGCTCGGCGAAAACGGCGCCGGGAAATCGACGCTGATCAAGACCCTGGCCGGCATCTACAAGCCCGATAACGGCGACATCCTGTTTCGCGGGCAGAGCTACCATCATCGCCCGCCGAAGCCGAACGAGCGGCAGCCGGTGGCTTTTATCCATCAGGATCTCGGCTTGATCGAGTGGATGACGGTCGGCGAGAATATGGGCCTGTCGCAGGGCTTCTCGATGCGCCGGGGTCTGATCGACTGGAACAGGACGCAGGCGCGCGCGAAAGAGGCCCTGAAGCTGGTCGGCTGCGATTTCGATCCGACGACGCGGGTCTCGGCTCTGTCGCGCACCGAAAAATCCCTCGTCGCCATTGCCCGCGCGCTTGCCGTCGAAGCCGACGTTCTGGTGCTTGACGAGCCGACGGCGAGCTTGCCCGCCGACGAAGTCGATCGGCTGTTCAACGCGATCCGTCCCCTGAAGGAGCGCGGCGTCGGCATGATCTATGTCTCCCACAGGCTGGACGAGATTTTCCGCATCGCCGATCGCGTCGCCGTCCTGCGCGACGGATGCATGGTCGGGCAGAAGCCGGTCAGCGAGACCACTCCCGACGAACTGGTGACGATGATCATCGGCCGCAGCGGCGACGGTCTCTTTTCGAAGACCGAGATCAAGCCCGGCAAGGCGATCGTCAAGGTGCGCGATCTCGTCTGCGCCGGCACGAGCCCGATATCGTTCGATATAAGACAGGGCGAACTTCTGGGCCTCGCCGGCCTGCGCGGCGCCGGTCAGGAACGGATCGGCCGCGCCTTGTTCGGCTGCGAGCCTTTCGGCGGCACGATCCTGCTGCATGACCAAACTCCAGACCTTTCGAGCCCGCTGAGCGCAATGGCGTCGGGCATCGGATTGATCGCCCGCGACCGGACGGAGGAATCCGTCGCGCTCTCGCTGTCCATTCGGGAAAATACTTATATCAACCCCGGCGCCGTCGGACGCGGGCTTTTTTCCTTCCTGTCTCCGCGCGGCGAAGCCGACCTTGCCCATGCGATCGGCCAGTCCGTCGGCCTCAGGCCGAACGATCCGGATCTGCCGGTGGAAGCTCTGTCGGGCGGCAACCAGCAGAAGGTCGTCGTCGGCCGCTGGCTGGCGACCGGCCGGAAGCTGCTGATCGCCGAAGATCCGACCGCCGGAGTCGACATCGGCGCGCGTGCGGAAATCTACCGCCTGATCACGCAGGCGCTGGAAGCTGGTCTCGCAGTCGTCGTTGTGTCGACGGATTTCGAGGAAATCGCCCATATCTGCCACCGCGCGCTGGTTTTCTCGCGCGGCAAAATCGTCAGCGAACTGACTGGAAGCGCCCTGACGACGGAGGCGGTCATCACGGCCGCATCCGCATCGGAAGCTGCTTGAGCCATCGGGAGAACAGCCATGCAATCCATTGAATCCACCGCGCTGGAGCCGACCAAGAGCGAAATGGCCGGCTTGTCCGCCGGACAGAAGATCGGGCGCCTGATTCCGGTTTATGGTCTGGTGATCCTGACAGTCGGCCTGATCCTGCTCTTTTCGATCATGCTGCCGGATACGTTTCCGACGGTCCTGAATGTTCGTTCGATCGTCTCCGACAAGGCGATCATTGCGCTCCTGTCGCTCGCCGCGATGATCCCGATGGCGTCGGGCCGCATCGACCTGACGGTCGGCTACGGCATCGTGCTCTGGCATATTCTCGCAATCAGCCTGCAGACGGTCTACGGCCTTCCCTGGCCGGTCGCCGTCCTCATCGTTCTCGCGCTTGGCGTCCTCACCGGCTTCATCAACGGTCTGCTCGTCGAGGTCGCCAAGATCGACAGCTTCATCGCCACCCTCGGCACCGGTACGGTCCTTTATGCGCTTGCCCTTTGGCACACCGGCGGCCGGCAGGTGGTCGGCGTCCTGCCTGAAGGTTTCTACGCGCTGAACGGCACTATGCTGTTCGGCCTGCCAATCACCGGCTTCTACGTGCTGCTGATCGCGATCTGCATGTGGATCGTGCTCGAATACCTGCCGATCGGCCGCTATCTCTATGCCATCGGCGCCAATCCCAAGGCCGCGGCCCTCAACGGCATTCCCGTCCGCAAATTCGTGATGGGCGCATTCGTCACGTCAGGTCTGCTGGCGGCCCTGACCGGGGTCCTGCTGGCCTCGAAGCTGCGCATCGGCCAGGCGAGCGTCGGCCTCGAATATCTGCTGCCGGCGCTTGTCGGCGCTTTCCTTGGATCGACGACGATCAAGCCGGGACGGGTGAACGTCTGGGGCACCTTGATCGGCGTCATCATCCTGGCGGTGGGGATATCTGGAATTCAGCAATTCGGCGGATCGTTTTTCGTCGAACCGCTGTTCAACGGCGTGACCCTGCTGATTGCCATCGGCATCGCAGGCTACGCCCAGCGCAAGCGCGGAGCTGTGAGGAGGATCACACCCGCATCCAAATGAGGATGCCGGCCCGGCCGGCATTTCATAACAAACAAAATGGAGGAGTGAACATGAAGCGCAGGACTTTATTGCAGGCAACGGTCGCAACCGTCGCCTTTATGCTCAGCGTGCCGGCACTGGCCGATTCCATGGCCGACGCCAAAGCGGTGGTCGAGAAATATGCGTCCAAGGTGAGCGCATGGGATGGCCCGACGAGCGGCCCCAAAGGCGCCACCGGAAAGAACATCGTCATTCTTGCGGCCGATATGAAAAACGGCGGAATCCTCGGCGTGGCCAATGGCGTGCAGGAAGCGGCCAGCGCGCTCGGCTGGACCGTGAAAGTGCTCGACGGCGCTGGTTCGATCGGCGGCCGGACGGCGGCCTTCGGCCAAGCCATGGCGCTGAAGCCCGATGGCATCATCATCAACGGCTTCGACGCCGTCGAGCAGAAGCCGGCAATGGAAGCGGCAAAGGCTGCCGGCATTCCGATGGTCTCCTGGCACGCCGCCTCGGCCGTCGGTCCGGTTCCGGAAGTCGGCGTCTTCGCCAACGTGACTACCGATGCAATGGAAGTATCCAAGTCTGCGGCGGACTGGGCCTTTGCCGATGCCGGCGGCAAGCCCGGCGTCATTATTTTCACCGACTCCACCTATGCGATCGCGATTGCCAAGGCAGACCGCATGAAGAAGGAGATCGAAGATCTCGGCGGCACGGTGCTCGAATATGTCGACACGCCAATTGCCGAAACCTCGCAGCGCATGCCGCAGCTGACCACGTCGCTGCTGCAGAAGTACGGCGCCAAGTGGACGCATTCGCTGGCGATCAACGACCTCTATTACGACTTCATGGGACCGTCGCTCGCCTCGGCCGGCATTGCCGGCGACGGAAAGCCGGTCAACGTCGCCGCGGGTGACGGTTCGGAGAGCGCCTATCAGCGCATTCGCGCCAAGCAGTATCAGGCCGTCACGGTCGCCGAGCCGCTCAACCTCCAGGGCTGGCAGCTCGTCGACGAACTGAACCGCGCTTTCGCGGGTGCGCCGTGGTCGGGCTACGTGTCGCCGCTGCACGTGGTGACCAGCGCGAACGTCGAATTCGACGGCGGGCCGAAGAACAGCTTCGATCCCGACAACGGCTATCGCGATCAATACAAGAAAATCTGGGGCAAATAAGCCTTCCCAAGGGCGTATCTGCGGATACGCCCTTACCCCCGCTGACACCACGCCAATATCGATCCAGCTCCGGCGAGTTTTGGAAAAGAGAACCCATGATCATTCGTTATGCTTTGTTTGAAGGCCAAATCCATCCCGGCCGAGAAGAGGAATTCCGGGCCTTTGTCAGGCAGCGGCTCGTCCCTCTCTGGACGAAATTTCCAGGCGCCGAGGAAGTCCGGGTGCTTGATGGCATGGAGCGCGACGAAGGCGCTCCGGTCTATGCCATGGCTCTCGCCATACGTTATCCCGATATGGATGCGGTGAACGCAGCGCTTCGCTCCGATGTGCGCTTCGAGAGCCGCGAGGTCACCGGCGAACTCCTGCAGCTCTTCACCGGCAAGGTGCATCATCACGTCTTCCGGGCCAACGAATACCCGCCGGCCATTGCCTGACCGCCGGGCATTTTCCGCGCCGACTGGAGCGACGGACGCTGCCCGGCCGTAAGATCGAGAACAGGGATCGAACAATCTTAAAGCGTCTGCGAACAAGCATTCCAGGCGTTTTTCCTATTGGGACGCTGCCAAGCCCGCGGGCACCGACCTGTGGCACAATTTTTCATCAGCGCCGCCATTATTAAATAAAATAGTCTACTGATTTAGTGGGTAATGCTCCATCTTACCCCGCATGGGCGCCTCGGCGAGGCAGATAACCGCATGATTCGCCGGGAGGCCTTCTTCTTCCAACCACGAAGATCCGCAGCATCGCATGAGCAATAATTCCGAATTTCTCTGGTATATTCCAAACGATGTCAGGCCCGGCCATCGCGGCGATTCCGCCGTCGACAATCACAACAGCCTCGACACGCTGACTAGCCATGCGAAGGCGCTGGAGGAGCATGGCTGGAAGGGCGCGCTCATCGGCACCGGCTGGGGCCGCCCCGACACGTTCACCGTCGCCGCCTCGCTCGCCGCACGCACCACCACCTTCGAGCCGCTGATTGCAATCCGTCCGGGTTATTGGCAGCCGGCGAATTTCGCGTCCGCAGCGGCGACGCTCGACCACCTCACGGGCGGTCGCGTGCGGATCAACATCGTCTCAGGCAAGGATGATCTGGCCGCCTATGGCGACAGCGAGGGCGATCAGGCGCATCGTTATAGCAGGACGAGGGAGTTCATGCGGCTGGTGCGCAGGTTATGGACGGAAGAAAACGTCACCTCGGCAGGCGAGCATTTCCGGGTCACCGAATCCACCGTGGTGCCGCGCATCGAGGTCCGCGGCGACCGCCGGCACCCGAAATTCTATTTTGGCGGTGCGTCGGAGGCGGCCGAACGGGTGGCGGCCTCCGAGGCCGATGTGCAGCTTTTCTGGGGCGAGCCGCTCGAAGGCGTCCGGGGACGGATCGACCGGCTCAAGGGACTGAGCCGGGACCTCGACCGCGACCTTCCCCCGCTGGAATTCGGGCTGCGGATCACAACGCTTGTCCGCGACACGACGGATGAGGCCTGGGCCGATGCCGAGGCGAAGGTCGCCGAGATGGCGAAGAACAACGGCGTCGGCTGGCACGATCACCAGCGCGTGCTGGCTGTCGGCCAGCAACGGCTGCTCTCTTTGTATGAGCGCGGCTACGTCCTCGACGACAATCTCTATACCGCGCCGGGCAAGTTCGGCGGCGGCGGCGCCGGCACCACCTGGCTGGTCGGCTCGGCGGCGGATGTCGCCCGATCGCTGTGCAAATATCAGGATCTGGGGATCACGCATTTCGTGCTGTCCGATACGCCCTATCTCTCGGAAATCAAGCGGCAGGGCGATCAGCTGCTGCCGCTGCTGCGTGGCTGACGCCGCTGACGGGCAATTCCATGAACACAGAATGTCGGATCGTTGCAGCACATTGTTGAGGCCGTTGAGTCGGCGCCAAACATCGTTTGCGCTGCCGCAGTGCATCCGAAGTGATTCGCGATTTTTGTCCGGCGTTCCCAGATCATTGTCCGAGTGCAAGGCGGCCAAAGAGTTGAGCGCCGAATTTACAACAGCAGATGTCGGCCGTTTCTGCGAAACAACTTAGCATACACTTCGCGCGTTACGTCCGTGTAAAAAATGCCGGCAAGATATACGAAAAGCGCAGCTTACTGGCTCTCTGCCGTCTCCGTTTACATTCTCTAAAATATATTCCCCTAAATTTTTAGGATATCGGGAAGGCGTTCTCAGGATCGTCACCTACGCCATGACGGCGAGCCGGGCTTCCGAAATCTTGCACGAAATCGACGATGTTACTTTCACGCGCGCTTCCGCGCTTCTGGGCATTGGCTCGGCCGCTCCCTGAATGTGCAGTTCATGCGAAGTGGCATGTCGGGCGCGAACAGCGCCTCGGGACGCGTTCGGGCACGGACCGAGGACCGCACGCTTGAATGAGGAGTCGCGAGCGATCCTGATGCCCCAGCGACTTTTGACAACCTCGCCAACCATGGAGAGTGCCAATGAACAGCATTAAGAATTTCGGGATCGCGGTGCGTCTCAGCCTCGGCTTCAGCTTCCTGGTTCTGCTGATGGCCGGCCTGGCCATCTATTCGGCGGTCGAGGTCGCGAAGATCAACAGCAAACTTGAAACGATCAATGACGTCAACAGCGTCAAGCAACGCTTTGCCATCAACTATCGCGGCAGCGTGCATGATCGGGCGATCGCCATCCGCGACGTGACCCTGGTAACCTCGGCGGATGAACGCAAGGCCGCCGAGGCGCTGATCGATAAGCTCGCGGCCACTTATGCCGAGAATGAAAAGCGTATGGCCGACATGATTGCATCCCCGGCAGGTGCCACGGATCAGGAAAAAGCCATTCTCAACGAGATTGCCGGCATTCAGGCGAAAACCAATCCTCTGGCCGCCGAGATCATCGCGCTGCAGGAGAAGGGCGACGGCGAGGCGGCCCGCAAGATCCTGCTCGAACAGGCCCGTCCGGCCTTTGTGCAGTGGCTCGGCGCCATCAATAAATTCATCGACTATCAGGAAGCGTTGAACAAAACGATCGGCGGTACTGTTCGCAGTTCCGCAAGCGGGTTCAAGCCGATCGTGCTGACGGCGCTAGGGATCGCGGCTCTTCTCTCTATTGTCGCTGCCGTCATCACATCCCGTACGATCATCGGTCCGCTGGCAAAACTCCAGCTTTCGCTAAAAGCGATGGCGGAAGGCAATCTCGACGGCGACCGTCGCCTCGAAGCGCGCGGCGACGAGATCGGCAAGCTCGCGCGCGCCGTGGCCGGCTTGCGTGACGCGATTTCGGCGAAGGCGGAACGGCAAGCCGATGAGGAAAGCAAGCGGGCTATCGCGGAGCGGCAACGCCTCGAGCAGGATGCCGACGAACGCCGCACCCATGCGGAGCAAACGGACCAGGCTGTCGGCCGGCTCGGCGACGCCTTGCAGGCCCTGGCAGACGGCGACCTCACGCAGCAGATCGACACCCCGTTCATTCCGTCCCTGGAAAAGCTCCGCGCCGACTTCAATGCCGCGGTCGAAAAGCTCCGCGCCGCCATGCAGAAGGTCTCTCAGAACGCCAGCGCTATCGCGGCCGGCGCACAGGAGATCCGGTCGGCCTCGGACGATCTCGCGAAGCGGACCGAACAGCAGGCCGCTTCCGTCGAGGAAACCGCCGCTGCTCTGGAAGAAATCACGACCACCGTCGCCGACTCCAGCCACAGGGCTCAGGAAGCCGGGCAGCTCGTCCGCAAGACCAAGGACAATGCGGAACGCTCCGGCAGCGTCGTTCGCGATGCGGTCGACGCCATGGGCAAGATCGAATCCTCTGCCACTGAGATCGGAAGCATCATCGGCGTCATCGACGAGATCGCCTTCCAGACCAACCTGCTGGCGCTGAATGCCGGCGTCGAAGCCGCCCGCGCCGGTGAAGCCGGCAAGGGCTTTGCCGTCGTCGCCCAGGAAGTGCGCGAATTGGCGCAGCGTTCCGCCAAGGCGGCAAAGGAGATCAAGGAACTGATCAACGCTTCGAACGGCCATGTGAAGAGCGGCGTCGCCCTGGTCGGCGAGACCGGAAAGGCCTTGCAGGAGATTGCCGCGCAGGTGCAGCAGGTCGACGGCAATGTCGGCGCGATCGTCGGCGCTTCGCAGGAACAGGCGACGGGGCTGAAAGAGATCAACGCCGCTGTCAACAGGATGGATCAGGGCACGCAGCAGAACGCCGCCATGGTGGAGGAAGCCACAGCTGCCGCCCACAACCTCGCCAAGGAAGCCGATGCGTTGTTCCAGTTGCTCAGCCAGTTCAATATCGGCGGAGCGGTGGCATCAAGGCGCATGACGCCGCCCGCCGCAGCAGCGCAGCACGCTCAAGCTGTCGCCTCGCCCGCTCGGCAGATGATCGCGAAGATCGGCAAGTCGTTCCAGGGCGGCGCGGCGGTCCAGGGGAGCACGGCATTGGCGGGCGATTGGGAAGAATTCTGATCGCGGAAGCGCTCCTGCGCCCCTGCCATAATTTGCAATGAGGAAGGGCAGCGTTTGCTGCCCTTCGCGTTTTCGTGCCTACGCCCGAGCCGGGGCCCTGGCCGGAAGCAGGGCGTTGACCACGACTGCAACCGCGATGTTTGCCGCCAGCGCCAGCAGCCCGGTATAGACGGTGAAGGGTTCGCCGCCGAGGCTGATCAGATGCAGAGGCTTCCAGCCGGCATCCCAGACCAGGAAGGTGCCGCCGCAGAAGCCGACGAACCAGCCGGCAAGCAGGCCGGGTGCACGGAACCAGCCGGTGTAGAGACCGAAGACCAGCGCCGGGAGCGTCTGCAGGATCCAGATGCCGCCGAGCAGTTGCAGGTCGAGGGCGAACTGCGTCGGCAGGAAGAGGATGACAAGCAGCGCGCCGACCTTGACGACGAGCGATGTCACCTTGGCGACCTTGGCCTCGCCCGCATCGCTGACTTTGGGATCGACATAGGCCTTCCAGAAGTTGCGGGTGAAGAGATTGGCCGCGCCAATGCTCATCACCGCCGCCGGCACCAGCGCGCCGATGGCGATCGCGGCAAAGGCGAAGCCGGAGAACCAGCCCGAAAACAGCGTCTTGAACAGCGTGGGAACGACGTCGTTCGCACTGTCAAGCTTCAGGTTGGCGGCATGGCCCATATAGCCGAGCAGCGCCAGAAGGCCGAGCAGCAGCGTATAGGCCGGCAGCATGATCGCATTCTTGCGGATCGTCTTGCCGCTGTTGGAGGCAAAGATGCCTGTCAGCGTATGCGGATACATGAAGGCCGCAAGCGCCGAGCCCAGAGCGAGCGTGGCATAGGCGACGTACTGATTGCCGCCCAGCAGCAGGTTGCCGGAGCCCTTGGCCTGGAAGGCCGCATCGGCCGAGGCGAAGACATTGGCGTAGCCGCCGAGCTTCGACGGGATCAGCGCGACCGCGGCGATCACGACGATATAGATCATGATGTCCTTGACGAAGGCGATCAAGGCGGGCGCGCGCAGGCCCGCCGAATAGGTATAGAGCGCCAGCACGATGAAGGCGATCGCCAGCGGCAGTTCGCCATGCAGTCCGAGCGCCTTCAGGACCGCCGTCATGCCGACGAGCTGCAGGGCGATGTAAGGCATGGTGGCGATGACGCCGGTCGCCGCGACGGCAAGCTCGAGACCGCGCGATCCGTATTGACCATGGACGACGTCGGCGGCCGTCACATAGCCGAAATCCTTGGCGCGTTTCCACAGCACCGGCATGACCATGAAGACGAAGGGATAGACGACGATCGTATAGGGCAACGCGAAGAAGCCGTAAGCGCCGACCGTGTAGACCAGCGCCGGCACGGCGATCACGGTATAGGCGGTGTAGAAATCGCCGCCGACGAGGAACCAGGTAATCCAGGTACCGAAGTTGCGTCCGCCGAGACCCCATTCATCGATATGGGCCAGCGTCTCGGGCTTGCGCCAGCGGCTGGCGACGAAACCCATGACGGTGACAAGCGCGAAGAAGAAGATGAAGACGGCAAGCGCCGTACCGTCGATGTCAGTCGTCATGGCGAACACTCCGATAGGCGATCCAGGTCAGCGTCGCGGTGATCGGCACCCAGAGAAGCTGATACCAGTAGAAGAAGGGAAAGCCGAAAAGCGCCGGCTCACGGAGATTGTAGAACGGCGGCCAGAGCAGCCCTATGTACGGGATGATAAGCAGCCACAGCGCTGCCTTGCTATGTGGTTTTTCCATGTCGGGTACCTTTCAGGCGCCGCGGGGGGCGGTCGCCATGTTCCAGTTGTCGGCGTGGAAGGCGGGTCTGTCAGCCGCAGGCTGCGGCGAGCCCGGTTCGGATCGCTCGACCTTTCCAGCCGATCGAAAGCTGATGTAACGCATATGAATTCCTCCCAACGACTGACACTTGGCCAGCCGCGGAGGGAGTCCTATGGCGTCGGTTTTGTCGTCACAAGATGGGCGCTGGGCGGAAATGCCGGCATCTACCCAGAAGTGGGTAGGCGAGGATTTCCGCTGATTTTCGAGACGATACCGTGATCGAGCGCGTAACGGATGAGGCCGGCCGTGGTGGCGATGCCGAGCTTCTTCTTGAGGTTCTTGCGGTGCGTTTCCGCCGTGGCGGAGGTTATTCCGAGCGCTTCGGCAATCTCCCTGTTGCTTCTGCCGGCAACGATCAGTCCGAGAATGTCGCGCTCGCGAGGCGTCAGGGGATCGCTGCCCTCGTTTGCGCGTTCGCCCATCAGCGCGTCGAAGACCCCCGAGGAGAAATAGGTGCCCCCATCAGCCACGGTCTCGATGGCCGCAACGATCTCGTCCGTCGAAACATCTTTCAGCACGTAGCCGGCAGCGCCATGCATGACCGAGGAGGAGATGTATTCGCGGCTGTCATGCATGGAGAGCATTACGACCCGGGCTTGGGGAAGCTCGTTCCTGAATAGTTCGATCGCATCGATGCCGCTGAGTCTCGGCATGTTGATATCCATCAACACTACCTGCGGCTGGATCTGCCGGGCGATGTCGAGACCCGTTTGCGCGAGCCCGGCGGTACCGGCGACTTCGATATGGTCGAATGTTTCCAACACCGCTTTCAACCCGTCCAGCACCAGCGGATGGTTGTCGACCAGGAGAACTCTGATTTTCGCGCGTTCGTTCATGCGGCTTCAGCCTGCTTGCCGGCGGGCAGATTGGCCGATCTCGGCATCATCGCCGTCAGCGTCGTGCCGGACTCGCTGCTGTTGATGAGCAACAGCCCGCGGAAGTGGGCCATGCGCTCCTGCATGTTGCGCAGCCCGAGACCCGATCCGCCGGATCCGCCGTCCTTGCTGCCGTCGAAGCCGGTGCCGTTGTCTGAAATCGTCATGCGGGCGCGGCCGCCGTCGCTCCACAGCTTGACCGAAAGCTTCGAGGCGCCCGAGTGCCGCTCGACATTGTTGAAGGCCTCTTGGGCGACGCGGTAGAGGGCGGTGCTGGCTTCCACCTTCAGCATGCCATTAAAGCCCGAGGCGTCGATATCAGTCTCGATCCCCGTCCGTTCGGCAAAGTGATGACAGAGAGCCTCGAGCGCCGCGGTCAGGCCGAGATCGTCGAGCACGCGGGGGCGCAGATCGTGCGAGAGCAGCCGTATTTCCTTGATGGCGCCGTTCAGCGCCTCGACACCGCGCTCGATGGTCAGCGCCGCATCGTCGACATTGGTCCTGACCTTGCGGCCGGCCAGATCCATTGCATAGCGTACGCCGAGAAGGGTCTGCGAGATGCCGTCATGCAGCTCGCGCGCCAGCCGCGTGCGCTCCTCTTCCTGGGTGTCGATGACCCGCTGCGTCAGTTCCTTAAGGCGGCTGTCGGCCATGCGGCGCTCGTGGAAGGTCAGGAGCATGCAGGTCGTGAAGACGACGAGCACCGAGGGCACGGCAATCAGCGCGACGATGACGAAGGTTCGCCTGATGTTGGCGCGCATCACGGCGTTGGCGGCAGCACTCTGAGCAAAGACGTCGTCGAGATAGACGCCGGTTCCCACCACCCAGTGCCATTTGTCGAGGCTGACGACGAAGGAGAGCTTGTCGGCAATCTGTCCCGTGGAAGGTTTCTGCCATTTATATTGATGCAGGCCGCCGCCCGCCTTTGCCGTGGCGATCAGCTCGGCAATCACCTTGTCGCCGTCAGGATCGGTCAGGTCCAGCCAATTCTGGCCATGCCGGAAACTCTGGCGCGGATGGACGATATTGTTGCCGTCATAGTCGTAGACGAAGAAATAGCCATCCCTGCCATAGTCGAGAGAGGTCAGAATCCCAGCCACCCGCTGCTTGGCGGCTTCGTCGTCGGGGCCGGCTTTGTCGTAAATCGTCTGGATGGCGGACAAGGCAAGATTGGTCAGGTTGAGGATTTCGCCTTCCTTGGTCTTCAGCATGTTCTGTTCGAATGTGTCGATGCTGTTCTTGGCGAGATTTGCCAATTGCCAGGTTATGAAGGTGGTGATCGCAAGGATCGAAATGACGAGCGGGACGATCGCCAATGCGATGATCTGGTGTCGTAGGGTCAAGGCTCGTTCCTCCCGAAATGCGTCCGGAATTATGCCCTTTGTCCGACATGAGTCCAGCAGCTTGCCGGCGGTATGAGGTGATGGCTATTCCAGCGGCACGAACAGGCCGAGCTTGACGTCCCGCAGCACCACATTCGTATGCATGCGGCGGATCTGCGGATTGTCAGCCATGATCAGGGCGGCGATGTCGTCATAATGCTCGACGTCGCGGGCGGTGACGATCGCGATCAGATCGACCGCGCCCGTGACGTAATAGACTTGCTGGATATGATCCTGTTTTTCCGCCCAGAGGCGGAACTTCGCCAAGGCGTCGTAATTATCCCGCTCGATCTCCATTCCGACAATGAACACCATCGATGTCCCCGTCGCCTTCCGGTCGAGGACGGCGACCTCCGCCTTGATGATGCCCTCCTCGCGCAGCCGCTTCAGCCGCCGCTGCACGGCCGAGACCGACAAACCTACCCGCTCGGCGATCGTTTCGGCCTTCAGCTGGCAGTCGCGCTGAACGATATCGAGGATGTCACGGTCAAAACGATCCAGTTGTTCCATTATCCAGTCCATTTCGGCGTTTCGCGGCTCATGCGTTCTGCCTGATTTGCCGCATGAGAAAGATTATTTTGCACATTAAATGCAGAAGAGGCAGAAATTGCGCGAAAAAACCGCGCAACTTTATCATTATCCTTCGCAAACTCATTTTAGCCGGACCCATGCATGTCGGATCAGCCCATTCCTGCTCTTCGCGTCGAAGATCTTCATAAAAGCTTCGGCTCGCAACAGGTTCTCAAGGGTATTTCGGCTGAGGCCCATAAGTCTGACGTCATCTCCATTATCGGCTCGTCCGGTTCTGGCAAGAGCACCTTCCTTAGATGCATCAATTTTCTGGAAACGCCGGATCGTGGCCGCATCGCCGTGAACGGCGAGGAAGTCGCTCTGAAGAGCGGCCGCGGCGGACGGCTGCAGCCGCAGAGCTGGCGGCAGATCGAGCGGCTGCGAACCGGGCTCGGCATGGTCTTTCAGAGCTTCAATCTCTGGGCTCATCGGACCGTGCTGGAAAACGTCATCGAGGCGCCGGTGCATGTCATGGGCGTTTCCAGGCGCGAAGCGATCGAAAAGGCGGAAGCCCTGCTGCACAAGGTCGGGCTCTTCGACAAGCGCGACGCCTATCCCGCCTTTCTCTCCGGCGGCCAGCAGCAGCGCGCGGCGATCGCAAGGGCACTCTGCGTCGATCCCGCCGTCATGCTGTTCGATGAGCCGACATCGGCGCTCGATCCCGAGCTGGTTGGCGAGGTGCTGAAAGTCATTCGTGATCTGGCGGAAGAGGGCCGGACCATGCTGATCGTCACGCATGAAATGCGCTTCGCTCGCGACGTCTCGAGCCGCGTCCTCTTCCTGCACCAAGGGCGGATCGAGGAGGAAGGTCCGCCGGAGCAGGTCTTCGGGGCGCCCGTCAGCGCCCGCTGCCGAGAATTCACCCGCCTTAGCGCCCACTGATCACTGCATCGAGCCATCACCGACAACACGAACCAGGAGAATCCTGCGAATGAAACTGCTCCCCACGCTTTTCGCCGGCGTCGCATTTGCGCTTTCCGCCGTCGCGGCACAGGCCGAAGTCCGCTTCGGCATCATGAACGAATCTTATCCGCCCTTCTTCGCCAAGGATGCCTCGGGCGAATGGCACGGATGGGAAATCGACCTGATGAATGCCGTCTGCGAAGAGATGAAAGAGAAGTGCTCGATCGTCGAGATCTCCTGGGACGGCCTCATTCCGGCTCTTGAGAGCAAGAAGTTCGACGTGATCTGGTCGTCGATGTCGAACACCGCGGAACGTTCGAAGGTGATCGACTTCACCGACAAATATTACAACACCCCGAGCACCCTGATCGGCCCCAAGGACCAGAAGCCGGGTGCCACGGCAGAGGATGTGAAGGGCAAGACCATCGGTATTCAAGTGTCGACGATCCAGTCGGAATATTACAAGAAGTATTTTGCTGCCGTTGCCGAGGAAAAGACCTACCAGACGCTCGACGAAGCTTTCCAGGATCTCGCTTCCGGCCGCATCGACTATGTCTTCGGTGATTCCCTCGCGCTCGACGCTTTCCTCAAAAGCGATGCGGGCAAGGATTGCTGCGCCAATATGGGCGATGTCGCCGACGACAAGGAGATCCTGGGCGCTGGTGTTTCGGGCGGCCTGCGCAAGGAAGATACAGAGCTGAAAGCCAAGTTGAACAAGGCGATCGCTGCTGTTCGCGCCAACGGCCAATACGACGCAATCACCAAGAAATACTTCGATTTCGATATCTACGGCGCGAAGTAAGCTCTCCTAGAAATGGCGACCGCGCAACAAGGGATTCTGGACCTGCTCTCCCCCTATCCTCCGGGATGGGGCGGCGTTCTTCTGGCAGGTGCGCTCTCTACGGTCGCCATCTCCGCCTGCGCCTTCGCTGTCGGCCTGCTGCTTGGCACGGGCGGTGCGCTTGGAAAGCTTTCAGGCAATCCTGTGCTCCGCCTTGTGCTCGATCTCTATACGACAGTCATTCGCGCCGTTCCCGAGCTGATCCTGATCGTCGGGCTCTATTATGCCGGCACCGATGGCCTCAACCGGCTGCTGGCGGCATTCAACCTGCCGCCGGTCGACGTGAACGGTTTCGTTGCCGCCGTCGCAGTTCTCGGCTTCGTGCAGGGCGCCTATATGACCGAGGTGCTGCGCGGCGCGATCCTTGCCATTCCCGTCGGCCAAATCGAGGCCGCCAAGGCTTTCGGCATGGGGCCGGTGCTGCGCTTCCGTCGCGTCCTCTTGCCGGCACTGTTGCCGAATGCGCTGCCCGGCCTTGCCAATCTATGGATGTCGGTCACCAAGGACAGCGCGCTGGTCGCGGTCGTCGGCTATCAGGAACTGGCGCTCGCCACCCGCCTCGCCGGGGCAAGCACCAAACACTACTTCGTCTTTTTTCTTGCCTCGGCTCTTCTCTATCTCGCCATCACACTCGCTTCCAACGTCGTCTTCAAACTGATCGAAGGGCGGGTGCGGCGGGGACAGCCGCGTCTGGCCTGAAGAAAGCGCGCCATGAGTTTCACCTGGATCTCCTCCTATTGGCCGCTTCTTCTGACCGGCGCCTGGCAGACCGTAGCGCTGCTGGTCATTTCCGTGGTCTTCGGCTTCGTCATCGCCATCGGGCTCGCTTTCGCGCAGGTCACCGGCGGCAGGCTGACGCGACTCGCCGCCCGCGGCTACTGCACCTTCTTCCGCGGTACGCCGCTGCTGATCCAGCTTTGGCTCCTCTATTACGGGGTCGGCTCGCTGCTGCCCATGATCCCCGGCATCCGCCAGAGCCTGTTCTGGCCGATCCTGCGCGAGGGGTTTTTCTTCGCTTCCGTCAGCTTCACGCTGAATTATGCGGCCTATGAGGCTGAAGTGCTGCGCGGCGCGCTGCTTGCCGTTCCCAAGGGCGAGCTCGAGGCCGGCCGCGCCTTTGGCCTGTCGCCCTGGAAGCTCACCCGCCGCATCTGGCTGCCGCGCGCCATTCGCATTGCCCTCCCGACCATTGCCGGAGAGATCGTCATGCAGTTGAAGGCGACGCCGCTCGCTTTCACGGTGACGGTGATGGACCTCTATGCCGTCGCCAACAAGGTTCGTCAGGACACGCTGCTCGTCTACGAACCGCTCATCGTCGTCACTCTCTTCTATCTCGCCCTGACTGCCGTGATCGCCCGCATCTTTCGAAGTCTCGAAGCGCAGGTGCCGGTTCGCCGCTAGGCGGAAGCTCGCCATATGTTTTGAAAAGCCCGGCGCCGGTAATGGCGCGACAGCCTGAATGGAGACTACCTCATGAGCACAACGCGAATTCTCGACGGCGGCATGAGCCGCGAGCTTCTGCGGCTGGGCGCCGAACTGAAGCAGCCGGAATGGTCGGCGCTGGCGCTGATGAATTCGCCTGAGGTCGTGCGGAAGGTGCACCAGGAATTCATCGCCGCCGGCTCTGAAATCATCACGACGAACAGCTATGCGCTCGTGCCCTTCCATATCGGCGAAGACCGCTTCCAAGAGGAGGGGCCGGCGCTGATGCGACTTGCAGGTCGTCTGGCGCGCGAGGCCGCCAATGCCGTGACCGGCCGGAAGGTGCACGTCGCCGGATCGCTGCCGCCGATCTTCGGCTCCTACGAGCCTGAGAATTTCCAGCCTTCCCGGGTGCAGGACTATCTCGAGGTGCTGGTCGAAAACCTCGCTCCCTTCGTCGACCTATGGCTCGGTGAGACTTTGAGCCTGATTGCCGAGGGCGAGGCCGTCCGCAAAGCGGTGGCGGCATCGGGCAAGCCCTTGTGGATTTCCTTCACATTGGCGGATGACGAGGCGGCGATCAGGGGCGGCGCGCCGAAACTCCGCTCCGGCGAAAGCGTCGAGGAGGCGGCGTCCTGGGCGGTGTCATCGGGTGCGGCGGCTTTCCTGTTCAATTGCAGCAAGCCCGAGGTTATGCAGGGCGCGGTCGAGACGGCGGCACGGGTGTTCAGGGAGAGGAATGCTCAGATCGAAATCGGTGTCTACGCCAATGCCTTCGAAGGGGAAACAGGCGAGGCAGCCGCCAATGAAGGCCTGCACGATACCCGTGACGACCTGAATGACGACGCCTATTCGCGCTTTGCCTGCTCCTGGGCCGAAGCGGGTGCCACGATCATCGGCGGCTGCTGCGGCATCGGCGCAGCCCATATCCATCGCCTCAGCAGGACGCTTTCCTGCTGAGGTGATATCTTGGCCGCGGGTAATGGTTGCGGTGCCGCCTCCACTCGCGGTTCGGTGTCTCAGGTATATTCCTGTGATCGTGGAGCGAGTCGACTATTCCGCCTTCGACGCCGACTTCTGAAGCTCGAGAAGAAGTTCGATCAGCTTCGGGGCCATCACCCTGATTTCTGAGAGATGCACGGCGCTCAGCCTCGTCAGAAGCTCGTCCGCCTTGTCGGTCAAGGCAAGCGTCTGGCGGCGCCGGTCGGCAGGGTCGGGATGGCGTTCGACCAGCCCCGCATCCGACAGCCGCCCGACAAGCTCGGTCGCCGTGTGAGGCGCGATGATCAGCCGCTCGGCCAACATGCCGATGGTCATCGCTTCGCCGCGTTGTCCCTTGATCGCCAGCAACGCCTGATGCTGCTGGGCAGGCAGGCCTTCCGACTGTGCGGCAGAGGCGCTGAAGTCCATGAATTGGCGAAGTGCGAATCTGAGATCGGCAAGAGCCTCGTAATCCTCCCGTCTCAGCGGCGGCGCGGCTTTCTTCAAACTCGTTCTCCTCTGCCGCAAGTGGCGATCCGTGCGGGAGTTATTTCCGGTCTCGAATAGATGGGCAGGCGTCAGCCGGTCAAGGGAAGCATGTTCAAAAGACATGTTCGTCTTCACGCTTTCATCCGTTGATTTATATCGTAGTACGATATATCCAGGCCTCTCAAGCATACTTATTTCCGCGTAGCAGAGGCTTCCATGGCGCAGCATCAAACCAGCAACCGGCCGCACGACTTTACGGGCGGTCTTTCACGGCGCGAGGCCGGAGATTTCACCACCGACAGGCGGGTCCTCGTCCTGATCGGCATGGCTATCATCATCGGCTCCGCCAGCGCCTTTGCAGCATGGTGCCTCGTCAGCCTTATCGCGCTGGTGGCGAATGTCATCTGGTTCGGCAAGATCGGCATCGAGTCCGCCTCGCTGGCCGGCGTGACGCGTTCATTGTGGGTGGTAATGGTGCCGCCGCTCGGCGGCCTCGTCATCGGGCTGATGGCTCGCTTCGGCTCCGAGAAGATCCGCGGCCACGGCATCCCGGAAGCGATCGAGGCCATCCTGATCGGCGGCAGCCGGATGTCGCCGAAGGTCGCTGTCCTGAAGCCGCTGTCTTCGGCGATCTCGATCGGAACGGGCGGTCCGTTCGGCGCCGAGGGACCGATCATCGTGACCGGTGGCGCGATCGGCTCGCTTTTTGCCCAATTCTTTCACATGAGCGCGGCCGAGCGAAAGACGCTTCTCGTTGCGGGTGCGGCGGCAGGCATGACGGCGATCTTTGGTTCGCCGATCGCCGCGGTCATGCTGGCGGTCGAACTGCTGTTGTTCGAATGGAAGCCGCGCAGCTTTATTCCCGTCGCCGTCGCCGCCTGCGTATCGATCTGCTGGCGCCCGCTGCTGTTCGGCGGCGGTTCGCTGTTCCCGACCCATTTCCAGGTGACCTTGCCTTGGTGGGGGATTTTCGCCTGTGCGGCAATGGGCATCATTACAGGTCTGCAATCCGGCTTGCTGACGACGCTGCTCTACAAGATCGAGGACCTGTTCGAAGCATTGCCGATCCACTGGATGTGGTGGCCTGCGCTTGGCGGTCTCGTCATCGGTCTCGGTGGCCTGATCGAACCGCGGGCGATGGGCGTCGGCTACGATATCATCGACGGGCTGCTCAACAATCGGCTGCTCGCACCGGCTGTGCTGTCGATCCTGCTGGTGAAGACGATCATCTGGCTGTTTGCCCTTTCGTCGGGGACTTCGGGCGGCGTACTCGCTCCCCTTCTCATCTTCGGCGGCGCGCTCGGATGGCTCGTCGGGATCGTCATGCCCGGCAACGATCCCGGCTTCTGGGCGCTGCTCGGAATGGCCGCGATGATGGGCGGAACCATGCGCGCGCCGCTGACGGGGACCTTCTTCGCGATGGAGATCACCGGCGACGTCGGCACCCTCGTTCCCCTGCTCGCGGCAACGGTGGTGGCTTATGCCGTCACGGTGCTGCTGCTGCGCCGCTCCATCCTCACCGAGAAGATCGCGCGCCGCGGCCAGCACATTACCCGCGAATATGGCGTCGATCCGTTCGAGTTGTCCCGAGCCAGGGAGATCATGATCAGCGATGTCGACACGCTTCCTGTCAGCATGACGGTCGGTCAGGTATGCGACTTGTTCGTCTCTCAAGAGAAAACGCACCGAATCTATCCGGTGGTCGATGCTGCGGGCAGGCTGGCCGGCATCGTCTCGCGGGCCGATGCCCTTCTCTGGCAGGGGAAGCCGAACCTCGCTGCCCAGACGCTTGCGGAGAATGTAACCGATGACTCCGTGCCTGTCGGGCATCCGGACGATACGGTCGCCTTCATCGCCGACCTGATGCTGTCGACGGACAGCGGCCGCATTCCGATCGTCGATGCAGCATCGGGCAAGCTGTGCGGCCTGATCGCCCGCAAGGATCTGCTGCGGCTGCGCAGTTCCTATCGGTCGGCGGAACTGGACCGGCGGCCCTATCTGACGGCCGGAGCAAGGAGCAAGCCTTCATAACCGTCTGCGGTCTTTTCCGGGCAATACGCGGCCGAGCATCTTCGGCCCACGTGAGCTAACCAGTGACGGCTGCTTGCCGCTCACCCAGTCTCGGCGTATATAGTCATTATAGTCATTCTGATCAGGAGAATGCGCGATGCAGCCGTCACCGCACGTCGATGAAAGCTGGACCGTTGCCAGTGCGAAGGCGAAGCTTTCCGAGGTCATCGAACGCGCGCAATCCACGCCGCAGACGATTACGCGAAACGGCAAGCCGAGTGTCGTGGTCGTCTCTGCCGAGGAATGGCAGCGGAAGACCGCCCGCAAGGGAACGCTTGCCGAATTTCTGATGCAATCGCCCCTACGCGGCGCCGATCTGGACCTTGAGCGTCAACGCGATGAACCGCGTGACCCGGCGCTGTGAAGCTTTTGCTGGATACCAATATCCTGTCCGAGGTGACTAAGCCGAACCCGGATGCGCGCGTCCTGAAATGGCTGGATAAGCTCGATGAGGATCGCTCCTTCATCAGCATCGTATCGGTAGCAGAGATCCGGCGCGGTGTTGCCCTGATGGACAAGGGGCGCAAACGCGACGCCCTGGCCGAATGGCTTGCCCACGACCTGACGCAACGTTTCGAGCATCGCATCATTCCAGTGGATGAACCGGTTGCCTTAGCCTGCGGAGATCTTATGGGCGATGCAAGACGGAAAGGCCGCGGCCTGTCGTCAATGGACGGCCTGGTCGCGGCGACAGCGATTGCTCATCATCTCAGCCTCGCGACGCGCAATATTACGGATTTCGACGGCTTCGGGATCGAGCTGATCGATCCCTGGGCCGGGTGAAATGTCTTCGGCCTGCAGAACCGATAGAGGCCGCAGCGTTCAGTGCAATCCGAACAGGTTCAGCAGCTCCTCGCGATGGCGAACGAATTCCGGCGCGCTGCGGTCGCGCGGACGCGGCAAATCGATTTCGATCAGGCGCGGCTCGGCTCCCTTCTCCCGCGGCAGGATCAGGATTCGGTCCGCGAGATAGATCGCCTCTTCGAGGTCGTGTGTGACGAGAATGGTCGTTACATCCTCGTCGCGCCAGATCCGTGCGAGCTCCTGCTGCATGCCGATCTTGGTCATGGCGTCGAGCGCCCCGAGCGGTTCGTCGAGCAGCAGAATTTCGGGCTGGACGGCAAGCGCCCGGGCGATGCCGACGCGCTGCGCCATGCCGCCGGAGAGCTGCCGGGGATAGGCCGCTTCGAATTGCTGCAGGCCGACGAGCTTGACATAGCGGCGCGCCCGGTTCCTCGCCTGCTCACGCGACAGGCCTCTCGTTTCCAGGCCGAAAGCAACGTTGTCGAGCACCGTAAGCCAGGGAAGAAGGCGCGGCTCCTGGAAAATCACTGCGCGTTCCGCGCCGACGCCTCGTATTGCCTTGCCGTCGACCAGCACCTCTCCGGTATCGCAATCCTCAAGCCCGGCGAGAACCCTGAGCAGTGTCGTCTTGCCCGAACCGCTGGCGCCGACTATGGCGAGGCTTTCGCCGGAGCGGATATGGAGGTTGATGTCCTTCAGAACCTGTAGGTGGCTGCCGTTCAGCCTATAGGATTTTGAGAGGCGACGGATCGTCACCTCCCCGCGGCGAATGTGCTCGGCGATGCTCATGGCGGTTCCTCAGTTGCTTGCCGGCTTGGCGTCGGCTGAGAAGAGAATGTCCTTTGCCGCCAGTTGGCCTTGCTTCAGCTTGCCTTCGCGCACCAGGACATTGATCCAGAACTGGATGTCGCGCTCGACCGGCAGACCCCCGGCACGCACGCCGTAGCCGCGGAAATACTGCGCAATATCGGGATTCTCGCCACGTTCGGCGAGCGCCTTGGCCAGGATCTTCTTGGTTTCCTCGGGATGCTCGCGGGCATAGTCGAGAGCGCGGGCCGACTGCTCGACGAAAATCTTCGAGGCTTCCGGATGTTGCTTGGTGAAATCACGGCGCAGGACCACGAAGCCGCCCGCAATGTCTCCTAGCACGTCGGTATCGTCGAAAACCGGGCGCAGGCCGCCGTTCTTGAGCGCAGCGCCTTCGAAGGTCGTCTGCCAATAGCCGAAGGCGGCAATGTCGACCTGCTTGGAGCGCAGCACCTGCTCGAGCTGCGGCCCGGGAACGACGACCTGATTGGCGGAGTCGCTCGGCAAGCCGACGGAATGCAGGGCCTCGCGGATGGTATAGTCGAGATGCGCGCCCAGCGTGTTGACCGCGATACTCTTGCCGGCAATGTCCTTGATGCTTTTGATCGGGCTGTCTTCCAACACGTAGAAGGTCGATTGCACCTCGTCATTGATGCCGTTCGACGGATAGGCGGCGACGAAATCATTGCCGCCGATGATCGAATTGAGGACGGCGGAGGTGGCGGCGCTGCCGATCTCGACGTCGCCGGATGCGAGAGCGATGAGAGACGCAGGGCCGCCCTGGGCATAGCCGACATTCTCAAACGTGATGCCGGTGTCTTTGAAATAGCCGAGCTCTTCGGCAAGTTCATGGGCGGCAAGACCGCCCTGGCTGGCGAGGTAGCGCAGCTTCACAGTGTCGGCGGCTGCGGCCGGCGTGGCAAGACCGAGAGCGATCACGGCCGGCAGGAGAAGATTGCGGGGATGGAATGTCATGGAATGTCCTTTCGGAAGAGGAAAATCGGGGGAAGCGGGTTACGTGCTCGGCTGAGACCAGCGGCAGAGACGGCGCTGCAGGAGAACGAGCAGGGCATTCGCGGCAAGCCCCAGAAAGGCGAGCAGCAGGATCGCCGCAAACATCAGCGGGATCTGGAAATTGTACTGGGCGTTCATCACCTGAAAGCCGATGCCCTTATTGGCGCCGATCATCTCGGCAGCGATCAGCAGCAGAAGCGCAGTCGTCGCCGAAAGACGCAGGCCGACGAAAATCGCAGGCACCGATGCCGGCAGGATGACACGGCGGAAGACCGTCAGCGGTCCGGCGCCATAGGTGCGCGCCATCTCAATGAGCTTCGTGTCCACTTCCTTCACGCCGCCGATGGTGGAGAGCAGCACGGGAAACAGTGTCGCCCAGAAGATCACGAAGATCTTGGACGTTTCGCCGAGGCCGAGCAGCAGGATGAAAACCGGATACAGCGCCAGCGCCGAGGTCTGCCGGAAGAGCTGCAGGATCGGGTCGAGCGCCTGTTCGACCAAGCGAAACTGTCCCATGAACAGGCCCAGCGGAATACCGACAAGGACGGCAAAGGCGAAGGCCGTTCCGGATCGCTGCAGGCTGATGGCGATGTCATCGAGCAAGGCGCCATTGGAAAGATTGGTCCACAGCGCCGATAGGATCACATTCAAAGGTGGGAAGACGGCGGGATTGATCCAGCCCCTGGTGCTCGACACCTGCCAGAGCACGAGGAAGCTGATGAGCAGACCGTAGCGCGGCAGAAATGCCGCGAGCACTCCGCGTATATGGGAAGCCAGAGCGGAACTATTACTTTTGCTGCTTTTCAGTCGGCCGAAGCTTCTCGGAAGAGCCTGGTTGATTTCGTAGGCCATGGGTTTCTCCTCACTCCGCTGCCTCAAGGACAGTGCGTCCGGCAGCCCAGCGGTTTGTCGGGAAAGGCAAGCCGAGATTTTCCCGGAGCGTCTTGCCTTCATAGGCAGTGCGGAACAGGCCGCGGCGCTGGAGTTCCGGGATGACGAGATCGACAAAGTCGTCGAGCGCCGTCGGCAGCCAAGGCGGCAAAATGTTGAAGCCGTCGGCCGCTTCGTTCTCGAACCATGTCTGCAGCGTATCGGCGATCTGCTCTGCCGTGCCGACGATGGTGTAGTGGCCGCGGGCCGATGCGATCCACTGATAGAGTTGGCGGATGGTGAAGTTGTTTTCGTCTGCGATCTGGCGGATGAGGGCCTGGCGGCTCTTCATGCCTTCCGTCGGCGGTGCAGGCGGCAGCGGCCCGTCGAGATCATAGCCGTGCAGGTCCAGCGTGCCGCCGGTCAGGCCGTTGAGCAGGCCGATCCCGTCTTCTTCCACAATGAGCGAGGTCAGCCGGTCGTATTTCTCGCGCGCCTCGGCCTCGGTCCGGCCGACGAAGGCGGATACGCCGGGCATGACCAGGATATGATCGGGATTGCGGCCGAGTCCGCGAGCGCGCGCCTTGATATCCCGATAGAACTCCTGGGCGGTTTCGATATTCTGGTGGGCGGTGAAGATGACTTCAGCCGTGGCGGCGGCGAGTCCCCGGCCGTCTTCCGATTGGCCGGCCTGCACGATAACGGGATGGCCCTGCGGCGAGCGCGAAACGTTAAGCGGGCCGCGTACGCTGAAATGCTCGCCACGGTGATCGGTGTCGTGCAGTTTCGCCGGATCGAAGAAGACGCCGGTCTCCTTGTCGCGGATGAACGCGTCATCCTCGAAGCTCTCCCAGAGTTTGCGGACGACGTCGACATGCTCGGCGGCGCGGCGATATCGTTCGGCATGCGGAAGCTGTGTTTCGCGGTTGAAGTTCTGCGCCGTCAGGTCGCCCGTCGTGGTCACCACGTTCCAGCCGGCACGGCCTCCCGAAATCAGATCCAGCGAAGCGAACTTGCGGGCGGTTGTATAGGGCTCCTCGTAGGTGGTCGAGGAGGTCGCTATAAAGCCGAGATGGGTGGTGAGAGGCGCAAGGGCGGAGAACAAGGTGACGGGCTCGAAGCCGGCGACGCGGGCGTTACCGCCTTCACGCGCTCCGCCGAAGCCAACGGCCAATCCATCGGCCAGGAAGTAGGCATCGAAGAGGCCTCGTTCCGCCGTCAGGGCGAGCTGCTTGTGAAACTCGAAACTGGTCGCCCCATCGACCGGCTGGTCGGGATGCCGCCACGATGCAACATGCTGTCCACCGCCGGGAAGAAATGCCCCAAGCCTGATTTTCCGTGTCATTTCGCATCCTCTCCGTTCGTCGTTTGCCGTCGGAATATTAATTACGTACTCTATAAATTTAATAGAGAAACATCATTTCGTAGTTTCGGGGGAAGAGTGAATAGATTTGCGGGATTGGGCTCAAACTGGAAATCAACATCGAAGAGCACAACGAGACATAGCTCGTCCTGCAGCGGCTCTTCGATGTGCACGCGGGCACGCGTGCTAAGATTTAAGGAAGCACGTGGCTCGGCGCGAGTTCCCGCAGGAAGTGTCGCCGGCGATCAATGCGCGTCGTGTACGGGGTATCAGCCCCGTTTCGGCCGAGCCGGGGCATGCTCCAGGCCAGTGGCGGCCTTCTTCAGGCAATCGAGGTAGCGGTCGCGGTTTGCAATGCCGTCGTCGCGCGGCGTGACCAGGCAGAGCGTTGCGGCCGCATGACCCTCCTCGCCCCGCACCGGCACGGCGAAACAATGGGTAAAGCTGTCGACGATGCTGTTGAACGTGAAGAGACCTTCTCGCTCGGCCTGGCGGACCTCGACGATGAAGCTTTGCGGATCGAGCCATTCGCCGTTCGGCAGACGGAAATCTTGCGACGGAATGAAGTTCAGGATTTCCTGATCCGACAGATGCGCGACCAGCAAGCGCCCGGAGGCCGTCCACGGGATCGGCACCGACTGGCCGATATCCGTCGAAATGCGGAACGGCCGCGCGCCTTCGCGCATGCGCACGACCGTATATTTGTTTCCATCCAGCATGCAGAACTGCGCCGTCTCCCGCGTTTCGTCGGCGAGCTGTTCCAGCGCGGCCTCGCATTCGCGGGTGAAATCGAAATGGTTTTCATAGGCGGCGCCGAGGAAATAGAGCTTACGGCCGAGATAGACCCGCCCCTCGCCGCCCGTGAATTCCAGTATGCCGTTGCTCAGCAGAAGGTTGACGAGCTCGTAGACCGATGAGCGCGGCGCGCCGATCTGTGCGGCGATTTCATTCGGCTTCAAGGCCTGCCGCTTCTGGCGCAGGAAATCGAGGATTTCGAAAGCCCGGTCGAGCCCACGGGCCCGCTTGCCGATCGCTTCGTCCTGAATTGCGTCCATTGCTGTCGATCCCAATTTCTGTTCGGCCAAGCTTTTCAAACCCTCCGCCGCATCTGTCAACCGATCCTGTTGTTGCCAGCCGACGAAAATTTTTTTCATCCCCCTTGCGAGGCAAAAAAATCGGCATAAGATCGACGCGTCCGGTATTTAGATCATGTGTACATTATATTGGACAAAAACAGATAGCAAGCGTTAACGCTGCCACACAAAAGGGGATCGACATGAAAAATTCTGAGAACAGCATTTCCGCCTCGCGCCGCCGCCGCCTTCTCGCCGGAGCCGCCGCCGCTGCCACCCTTCTCGTTCTTTCCACCGGCTCGGCCTCGGCTGCCGCCAATTGTATCAAGGGAGACAGGAAGGCGCCCTACACGATCGGCTGGGCGAACATCTATTCGGTGCCGACCTGGATGAAACAGACCGAAGGCACGATCACCGCCGAAGTGGAGGAGTTGAAGAAGGCCGGGCTGGTGAAGGATCTGATGATCACGGATGCGCAGGGCAACGCCCAGACGCAGATCCAGCATATCCAGTCTATGATTGATGCCAATGTCGACGCCATCGTCGTGATCGCCGGTTCCTCCACGGCGCTCGACCGCGTCATCTCGGATGCCTGCGACAAGGGTATCGCGGTGGTGAATTTCGACAGTCTGGTCAATACCGACAAGGTGACGGCGAAGATCAACACCGATTCCAACGAATGGGGCGCGACGGCGGCCAAGTGGATGGTCAGCCAACTCGGCGGCAAGGGCAAGATCATCGTCATGAACGGCCCGGCCGGCATTTCGGTGAGCGACGACCGCCGCAAGGGCGCCCAGCCGGTTCTCGATGCCAATCCCGGCATCCAGGTGATTACCGAAACCAACACGGAGTATAATGTCGCGCCGGCACAGGAAGCGATGACAAGCCTGCTTTTCGCCAATCCGGAAATTGACGGCGTACTGTCGCTCGGCGGCGCCTTGTCGGCCGGTTCCGTCCTCGCCTTCGAGCGTCAGGGCCGCGACCAGGTGCCGACAACAGGCGAAAATGCCCGCCAGTTCCTCGAGCTCTGGAAAGAGAAGGGATTGAAGGGCTGGGCGACGATGCAGCCCAATTGGCTCGGGGCGCTCTCCGTCTATACCGCGGTCCAGGCGCTGCAGGGCAAGGATGTCCCTGCCTTCGTCAAAGTGCCGCTGCCTGTCATCGACGACAGCTCGATCGGCAGCTATCTCTCGCGCGCCGACAAGTTCCCGGCTGACGGCTATATCTACTCGGACTATGACAAGGCACTCTTCGACAAGCTGCTGAGCAAGTAATCCGCGTTGGGGAACGTCGTCATGACGGAAGAAAGCCCCCTGCTGGAAGCCCGGCAGGTGTTCAAGGGGTTTTTCGGCAACCCCGTCTTGAAGGGCGTCGACATCGCCCTTCTGCCGGGCAGGGTTCACGCCCTGCTCGGCGAAAACGGCGCCGGCAAGTCCACGCTGATCAACCTCCTGTCCGGCGCGCTCCAGCCGGACGGCGGGTCAATCCTGATAGACGGCCAACCGGTCGGCCGTTACAGCCCGGCGGCGGCCCGCAAAGCCGGTATCGCCGTGGTTCAGCAGGAGCTGAGCCTGACGGCCAGCCTCTCGATTGCCGAAAATATCGGACTCGGCGCCTTTCCGCGCCGGTTCGGCCTCATCGATTACCGAGCCCTTCACCGCGGCGTGCAGGAGGTGTGCGATATGGTGGGGCTCAGCGAGCCGTTCGACATGCCGGTCGCCGATCTCGCGCTCGGCCGCCGCCAGATGGTAGAGATCGCCAAGGCGCTGTTTCGCAAGCCGCGCGTGCTCATTCTAGACGAGCCTACCTCGTCGCTCTCGGCCCATGAAGCCGGCGTCCTCGCCCGATTGATCGAGACGCTCAAGGGGCGCGGCATGGCACTCCTCTATATTTCCCACCGCCTCAACGAGGTGCAGGCGCTCTGCTCGCATGTTACGGTGCTGAAAGATGGTGGCGTCACTGCAGATCAGTCGCTTTCCGGCATCGACGGCGAAGGGCTGGTGCGTCTCATGGTCGGCCGCGAGCCCGGCGACCTGTTCCCGCCGCGCGGGGCCACCACGCCCGGTGTCATGCGCATCAGCGTCGAAGGCTTTTCCGCTGGCATGGTGCGCGACATCGCCTTCTCCGCCCGCGCCGGCGAGATCGTCGGCATCGGCGGGCTTGTGGGTCAAGGGCAGGAAGATCTGCTGCTTGGCCTCTACGGCGCCATTCCGGCCGCCGCCGCCCGAGCGGAAGTCTCCGGCAAATCGGGCCTGCCCGCCGATGTCGGCGAGGCGAATGCGGCTGGTATCGTCTATGTCCCGGCCGACCGCAAGCATGAGGGGCTGGTGCTGCCGCATTCCATCGCATCCAATCTCATCCTGCCCTCGCTCGGACGGCTTGCCGCCAAGGGCCTTCGCGACCGCCAGGCGGAAACCGGCCTCGTCGCCGATCTCGCGCGCCGGCTGACGATCAAGGGTGATACGGGCCGCCCGGTGCAAGCGCTTTCCGGCGGCAACCAGCAGAAGGTGGCGCTTGCCAAATGGCTGCCGCTCGATCCATCTGTTCTGCTGCTCAACGATCCCACTCGCGGCGTCGACATCGAGACCAAGCGGGAGATCTATCTCATGCTTCGCGCCTTCGCCGCCGAAGGGCGGCTCGTCATCCTCGCCAGTTCCGATACGCCCGAACTCGTGCATCTCTGCGATCGTGTCGTCGTTCTCCGCGAAGGACGCGTCGCGGCGATGCTGTCGCAGGATGAGATCAGCGAAGGAGCGATCGTCGGTGCGGCCATGGGCGTCACGACCACGGCACAGGGAGAGGCGGCATGAACACCAGTTCCTCATCCCGGCTCTATCCCTCGATTCAGATGCGCCGCAATCGCGGCCTCGCCGGCCTCTATCTTGTCGTCGCGGCCTTTCTGATCCTTTATGCGATGCTCTTTCCGGGCATCCTTTCGATCGGCGGCTTCTCGAAGTTCACGCAGAACTGGTTCCCGCTCGCACTCGTCACCATGGCGCAGGCGCTGCTCATGCTGAACGGCGGCATCACGCTGGCGATCGGTCCGCTCGTCAGCCTCGGCGCGGTCATCGCCGCGACGACGATGGAAGGGGCGCTCGGCGTGCCAGGCGGCATTCTCGCGGTCGCCGCCGCCGGCCTTGCGGTCGGCGCCGCCACCGGCGCGATCGTCACCCATCTGAGGCTTCCTGCGATCATCGTCACGCTCGCCGGCTCCTTCATCATCAGCGGCGTCGCACTCATCCTGCTGCCGCGACCCGGTGGCGCAATCCCCGACTGGCTGTCGACGGTGCTGGCCGGCCATACGCCCGTCGCCTTTCTCATGCTCTTGGCGATCCTGGCGCTGTGGAAGCTGTTACTCGCAACGCCGCTCGGCCTCGGCATCTACGCGGCCGGCGACAACCCGGTCGGCGCATTCCGTTCCGGCGTGCCGGTCGAACGCGTGAAGGTCACGGCTTTTGCGCTCTCCGGTCTTCTGGCAGCGCTGACCGGCCTCTTCGTCGCCGCCCAGACCGGCTCCGGAGACCCCGTGATCGGCACACCCTTCACGCTGAACTCGATCGCCGCCGCCGTGCTCGGCGGAGTCGGCTTCCTCGGCGGTAAGGGCACAATGCGCGGTGCGATCAGCGGCAGCCTGCTGCTCTCGGTCATGATCAACGTCATGTTCTTCCTCGGCTTCCCGCCGGTCGCACAATATGTCGCTCAAGGGTTGATCATCGTCGGCGCGGTTGCCGTTCCGGAACTTCTTGGCGCCTGGAGGGCAAGACGATGAACATCATCAGATCAGCATTCCGCAACCCGCCGCTCCTGACCTTTCTTCTGGTGGCGCTCGTCTGGATCGTCGCAAGCTTTACGCTGCGCGGCTTCGGCGCCTACGGCCATTTGCGCTACCTTCTCGAGCTCGCCGCCGTGATCGGCATCGCCGCCGCCGGGCAGACGCTGGTTATTCTGATGGGCGGCATCGACCTTTCCGTCGGCGCGGTCATCACGGTCACGGCGATCCTGCTGCCGCTGATTTCGCCGGCATGGGATCCGACCGGCCTTGCCGGCATCGCGGCAGCCCTTACCATCGCCACCGGAATCGGCCTGGTGAATGGCGCAGGTGCCACCTATCTCCGCGTGCCGCCGATCATCATGACGCTTGCCATGGCGACCTTCCTGCAGGGCCTGCTCGTCATCGTCGCCGGCGGCAGCGCCGTCACCGTCAGCAATCCCGCAGTCATCATGCTTGGGCAGTCGCGGCCGCTCGGCATTCCCTCGGGCATCATTCTGTGGCTCGCCGTCGCGGTTCTCGTCCTCCTGCTCGTCCACCGCATGCCGATCGGCGCCCGTTTCCTTGCCCTTGGAGCGAACCCGCTGGCCGCCCGGCTTTCCGGCGTCAGCGTCACGCGCAACACCCTGATCGCCCATACCCTGTCGGGTTTTTTCGCAGGTCTTGCCGGCATTCTCGTTCTCGGCATGAACCGGCAAGGCTATGTCGGCATCGGCGATCCCTATCTGCTGACCTCGATCGCCGCCGTCGTGCTCGGCGGCACCTCGATCCTCGGCGGGCGCGGCACCTATGCCGGGACCATTCCGGGAGCGATCCTGCTTGTGACGGCGACGGCGCTGATCACCGTCGTCAACGCCTCGCCCGGCTGGCGGTCGATCATGTTCGGCACTCTGATCCTCGCCCTTCTGCTCGTTTCCGGCCGGGAGGCGCGCCGATGACGGGAGGTTACGACGGGCCGGTGATCGACCCGCACCACCATCTCTGGGATCTCGGCCTGCAGCGTCATCCCTGGCTTCAGAAGGCGCGGGTATCAGATGAAGGGATGGTGTTCGGGAGCTTGGCATCGATCCTGCGCGACTATGGCATCGACGATTATCGCGCCGACGCCGCGCGCCAGAACGTGGTTGCGACCGTCCATGTCGAGGCCGGCTGGTCCGTTGCCTACCCGCTGGAGGAGAGCCGTTGGCTGGATGGCCTCGACCGCGGCTCCGGCGTGGCGCACCGTTATGTCGCCGGCATTGCCCTCGACCGGCCGGACGCCCTGCGCCTGATCGAGGCGGAAGCGGAAAATCCCAATGTCGTCGGCATCCGCGATATTCTCAGCTGGCATGCCGATGCAGCGAAGAGTTTTGCGTCGAGTCCGGATCGCATGAGCGATCCTGTCTGGCGGGCGGGGCTTGCGCATGCCACGCGGCTGGGGCTGGTCTTCGACCTGATGCTTTATCCCTGGCAGATGGATGAAGCGCTTGAGCTCGTACAGGCCTTTCCGGAGACGCTTTTCGTCCTCAACCACGGCGGAAGCCCCGTCGACCGGACGCAGGATGGCATGACGCTCTGGCGCCGCGGCCTGCGGGCACTCGGTAAAGAACCCAACATGCGCCTGAAGATTTCCGATCTCGTCGCCTACGACAATAACTGGACGCTTGAAAGCCTGCGGCCGGTGATCGAGCATTGCCTCGATTGTTTCGGGCCTGAACGTTCGATGTTTGCGAGCGATTTTCCGGTCGCAGGTCTGCACGCCTCTTTCGACGAGGTCTATGAGGTTTTCCGTACGGTCGCCTCGCGGCTTTCTCCGGACGACCAGCGCGCCCTGTTCTTCGCCACCGCCAACGATACCTACCGTCTCGGGATCGCCGACCCGGCCGAAGCCGGGAGGGGCTGCCATGTCTGACCTTCATGCTGTGTGGGAAAACGTGCTGATCGATGAGCGGGTGCGGGGCTTTCCGCCGGGTCATCCACCGCTTCCGCTCTCGGAAATCGGCAAACAGGGCTGGAAGCCTTATGACGGCAGGATGGCTCTGCCGCTGATCTCGCTCGACCGGCAGGCCTTCTCTGCCAATGTCGACCTGATGATCGTTTATGTAAAAAGCCACGATGCCGAAATCGCTCCGCATGCCAAGACGCCGATGTCGACGGCGCTCGCGGACGCGCTTGTGACGGCTGGTGCCTGGGGCGCCACGGTCGCCGATATCCGCCAGGCCGCCGTGCTGCTCAAGGCTGGACAACGCCGCCTGATCCTCGCCAACGAGATCGGCGGGGCGGCAGCCGCCCGACGGCTTGCGGCTTTGCTCGGCCGGTATCCTGATGCCGAACTCCACATCTTCGTGGATTCGGTAGCACTCGTCGAAGCGCTCCGGTCGGCGTGGCGAGAGCGTACGGACCTGCCGCCTCTGGGCCTGCTGGTGGAGCTCGGCGCGGGCCGGGCCGGCATCCGCAGCGCCGCTGCCGCTGAGGCAGTTCTCGAGGCAATTCTTGCCGCCGAGACGTCGACCTTCCGGTTGAGCGGCATTGCCGCCTATGAAGGTGCTGCCGCGACCGCCGATGCGGCAGAGACAATTGTTCGCATCGAGGCTCTGATGGCAATGACGGCAGATTTTCTGTCGAAGGTGCGCACCCGCACAGGCCCTGACCGACCGCTTCTTGTGACATCAGGCGGCTCGGTGTTTTTCGATCTCGTGATTGCCGGGCTTTCAGCCGCGGTTGCCGCCGATCCGGCCTGCCGGCTGATCCTGCGAAGCGGCGCCATCTTCTTCCACGATCACGGCGTCTATGAGCGCGGCCTTGCCGGTCTCGATGCGCGCGGCGGCTTCCGTATGGCTGGCGAGACGCTTTCGGCGGCGGCAGGGTTTCGTCCGGCGCTCAGGGTTTGGGCCGAAGTCCTCTCGCGGCCGGAGCCGCGGCTTGCAATCTCAGGCATGGGCATGCGCGACGTGGCCATGGACCAAGGGCTGCCGCGGCCGCTGGCGCTCTATCGCGATGGGGCATATCTCGGCGATCTCAAGGGCGCCGAGGTTTGCCGCCTCAACGATCAGCATGCCTTCGTCGCCCTTGCCGAGGCGAATGACGTCTGTGTCGGCGACGTCATCGAGTTCGGCATCTCGCATCCCTGCACCTGCCTTGACCGGCACGCCATTCTCTATGGCCTCGACCCCGATCACTCGGTGACGGCGGCCTATCTCACAAGCTTCGGCTGAACCTTCCCTTCAAAAGCAAGAAAAGGAAAACCTGCCCATGATCCAGCGTTATCAGAAAGGTTCGCGAATGAGCCAAGCCGTCAGCTATGGCGGTCTCGTCTATATTGCCGGCCAGGTCGCGGAAAATCGCAAGGCTGGGATCGAAGAGCAGACTCGCGATGTGCTCGGCAAGATAGACGCTCTTTTGAAGGAAGCCGGTACGGACCGCTCGCGTCTGATCGCCGTCAATGTTTTCCTGCCGGCAATCGTCGATTTCGAGGCGATGAACGGCGTCTATGACGGCTGGATCGACATCGAAAACCCGCCGGCGCGCGCCTGCACCGAAGCACGCCTCGCCGATCCCGATTTGCGTGTCGAAATGACCGCGATCGCCGCGCTCTGAGGGCGAAGTAACCGCCCGGACTGGAGACAT
The DNA here is from genome assembly GCF_050587665.1 of Rhizobium sp. Nf11,1. NCBI lineage: Bacteria > Pseudomonadati > Pseudomonadota > Alphaproteobacteria > Hyphomicrobiales > Rhizobiaceae > Rhizobium > Rhizobium sp. Nf11,1. Next base: position 84,216 of record NZ_JBOBHU010000027.1, read on the forward strand.
GATGCACAGCGGCATTGTCAATCCGATCGACTTCTCGCGCGAGGGCCGGCAGGCCGGCCACCTCGCCATTCCTTATTCGGTAGACCGTTCGCCCTATTATCAGATCCGCATCCCGGTCCTCCATCTCAGGAATGGCGAGGGCCCGTCTCTGTTGCTGATGGCGGGCAATCACGGTGACGAATACGAGGGTGAACTGCAACTCGGCCGGCTGATGCGGCTGTTGGACGTTACGGAAATAAGCGGCGCCGTCACCATCCTGCCGATGGCGAACCTGCCGGCGGTGATGGCGGCCAAGCGCTGTTCGCCCTTCGACGGAGGCAACCTCAACCGCGCCTTTCCCGGCGATCCTCAGGGATCGCCGACAGCGCGGATGGCGCATTTCCTCGAACGTGAACTCTTTCCGCGCCACGACGTCGTGCTCGACCTGCATTCAGGCGGCACGTCGATGGCGCACCTGCCGTGCGCGCTGATCGAGCGGCAGGCCGATGCCGCCCGCTTCGAGCGGTCCGTGTCGCTGATGCGGGCGCTCGGCGCATCCTATGCCTTCATCGCCGATAACGGGCGGGCGGCACCGACATCGATGGGTGCTGCCGCACGGGCGGGGACAATCGGGCTTTCCGGCGAATTTGGCGGGGGCGGAACCGTGACGCCCGAGACGATGACCTTCACGGCGGCGGCAATCGATCGGCTGCTTTTGACACTCGGCATCGTTGAGCGCCCGGTCCTGTCGCGAGGACCGCTCCTTCAGCCCGGGCCGCTGCAACTGCTTTCGCTATCCCGGCACAGCCAAGGCATCTATGCGAGCCGCAGAGGCTGGTTCGAGCCGGCTGTCGCGCTCGGCGCCACCGTTGCCGCCGGCGATCTGGCGGGATGGTATCATGATCTGGAGCGCCTGGACCAGCCAGAGGAAGAGCTGCGCTTTGTCGAAAGCGGCATTGTCATCTCGCACAGGCTGCACTGCGACAGCCAGGCCGGTGACTGCCTGATCCAGGTCGCCGAATTCACCGCATCCTGAGCCAATCCCCGCGCGCGCTCGCGCTTAACTGATTGCGTCCACCGCGGCCTTGACCCAATCGAGACGCTTTGCCGGAACGAGGCCGTAGTTGTAGAAATTCACCCCATCGGCGCCGGCATCGAGGGCGGCCTTGGCGCGTGCGGCGAGCACCATAGGTCCGCCGACCTCGGGATAGAAGACGCGCAGCCCGACTCCGAGGAACTTTCCCGGCCCCATTGCCGCCCGGCCGGCTCGGATGACATCACCGACGGCCTCCGGCGTCATGTCGTAACAGCAAAGAATCGCCCCGTCGCAGAGCTTGCCGACGGCTGCGAGATCGACGCCGCCGAGCCAGCCGTCCTTCAGGTCAATGAGCACGATACGAGTCGCCGGATCGGCCGCACCCTTGATCTCGCCTATCAGGCTGGTCACCGGCTCGCTGCGCCACGCAAGATAGGCATGGAGATCGGGATGATCCCAGAAGGCATCGATGCCAGCCGCCGGGAAATCCGGGAACTGCCGCTCCGGCACAGCTCGTTCGCAGAGTTCGGCAATGAAGCGCGCCACAGTTCTGCGCGCGCCTCCGACTGGCACGCCGGCCTTTGCGGCGCGCGCGATGCAATGATCGCAGAAGCAGAGCGACAGCAGGAAATCATCTTCGGCATTCAGGCCGACGCCGTCTTTCTCGTGGTGGTATTCATGCGCGAAGCCCATGAAGTTCGGGCTTTCGAGCTCGACCATGTCGGGCCGGTAATTCACCGTGATGTCGCGGACAAGGGTGACGGCATAGTCGCGCGCGGCCGGGCTGGAGGGGCAAAGATTGTAATAGTTGGGATTGCCGAAGGCGTTGCGCGTCACGTGGTCGGGATGCAGCATGCCGAGGCGGCTATTGTGGAGGCAGACCGTCCAGCAGGAGACCTTGAGACCCGTGGTCTCCCGCTCCCTGACGAGCGCTTCGAGCATGTCGCCGCGCTCGGTCACATTCTGGGCCATCAGCGGCCGGATCAGCTTGTCCTGCCACAGGCTTTCATCCGGCCGGAAATAGACCGTCCCGTCTTCGGGGAAGTAGGCCTTCTGCTGCGGGCTGCGCGGCTGGAGGAAGCGGCCGGCATGATAGGAGGTCGCCAGGCTGATTGCCGTGAGACCGGCACGTTGGCGAAGCTCGGTGGCGAGCGGCCGGAGCCCCTGGTCCTGAACGTCCCAGGGGTATGTCCACATGGAAAGATGCATCGCCTGCTCCCGTCAACGCTGTCCGCTTTATAGAACATGTGTCCATAATAGTGTCCAGAGTTCGTCTGCAGAAATCCCCCCAGGCGAGCCAAGCTTATCCAGTCAAGGCGGGCGACGGCATGCAGCCCCCTTGCAAGACGGCGTCTATGTCATCTCAGATGTCGACAACAAGGCCCTTGGCCTTCAGCACCGCTTCCAGTTTGCTGACCTCGATGACCGATTTGCCCGCCTTGTAGTCGGCGATATAACCGGCTTCGGCATCTTCGCGAGCTTGCGACAGCCGAGCGGCTTCCTGGGCATCCTGCCTGCGCACGACCACCAGCCCATCGGCATCGCCGACGATGATGTCGCCGGGATTGATGATTTCGCCGCCGACGATGATCGGATCGTTCACCGCCGCGATGGTTTCCTTGACCGTCCCCTTGATGCAGACGCTGAGCGAGAAGACCGGGAAACCGAGTTCCCGCAATTGCAGCGTGTCACGCACGCCCGTGTCGGTGACGAGACCGCCGATGCCCTTTGCAAGGCAGGCATTGGCAAGGACATCGCCGAAGGAACCGGCCTCTTCGTATTCACCGGCCGAGACGACGATGATGTCGCCCGGCTTTGCATAGTTTATGGCGAGCTGCAGCATAATGTTGTCGCGCGGCGCGCACTTCACCGTGAATGCCGGGCCGCACAATTTCATGCGGTAGTCGACGGGCTTGAGGCGGGAGGAGAGTGCGCCGCGGCGCCCCTGGGCTTCGTGGATGGTCGCC
>NZ_JBOBHU010000028.1:0-78563 GCF_050587665.1 Rhizobium sp. Nf11,1
ATTTCTGGGGGAACGTCACAACATGCGTTCAGCGAACGGCGCCGGAGTCCGATCCCTCATGTTCAGCTCGTTTCGGGTCAGGAATTCCGCGGGCCGGATCGTCTGCAACGCATTTGCCGCCTCTCTGAAATAGGGAAGCGTTTGCCAGAGCGTGCGGTCGCCGACGATGTAGAAACGGCGCTTGGCGCGCGTCAGCGCCACGTTCAACAGGTTTGGCTTGGATGCGGCCCAGCCGGCCGCTCCGCGATGTTCGGCATCGGCGCCGAGAACCATGAAAACGATATCTTCTTCCTTGCCCTGGAAGGTGTGAACCGTGCCTACCCGTTCCTGAAGCCATTTCTGTAGTTTCGCTGGAGATCCGCGCGCATATCCGTCTTGGTCGATCCAGATCGCATGAGAAAGAGCCTGTCTCAAACCGGTCTTGATCTCCTTGAACGGCGAGATGATGTAGATGTCCGGCAATGCACCGTCCCGGTGATAAGTCGCGGCGAGGAGGTCGACGATGAAGTCTATCTGCTCGGCAACGACCTGTTTGCCCGAGACCTTTCCCTTTACGTCGATCCAGGCGCTGTCGCCATAAAAGGGCGATGCGTCGCCGGCCGGCCGGCGCTCTTCCAGCCCGAAGATCATCTTGTTCCGATAGGCGATCTGATTGGCAAGGCTGAACATCGGATCGATGCAGCGTCGATGCACTCTGAGCGGGCTGCCGATCCAGAGCCCATCTGCCTCCTCGCCCTGAAGCGTCGTTCCGTAGCGATTGGCGGCATCGGCCAGCATCTGCACAGACGCCCTGTTCGGCGAATATTGGCCTGCCGCCGTGTGGGGTGAAAGAGCCGAAGCGCCTGAAATCAGCGAGCTGGGGAGCGTGAAAACCGGTTCGATCTGCAAGGGATCGCCGATCACCATGACGCGACGTGCCCGCATCAACGCACCGACCGCCGCCTGCGGCACCGCCTGGCCGGCTTCATCGATGAAGACCCAGCCGATCGAGCCGGGCCCAAGCCCGCGGAACTGCTTGGCAAAAGACGCGAATGTCGTGGAGACGATCGGAACGATCATGAAAAGGCTCTGCCAGATCGATGCAATGTGCTTGTCATCGACGGGATTGTTGTTGGAAAGCACTTTGGTGACGGCAACGATATTTCCGCCAAAACCTCCGCCCTTCCTGCCGACATCGGCCAACCAAGCTTCATGCAGCGTCAACGCTGCTTCCAGCAATGCCGAACGCAGAGCCGCCAGTTCGTCCTGATGCCAGAGACCGTCGATCTGCACCTGATCCTCATCGAGATCGGTGAGACGCTCCGGTGCGGCGGGATGATCGAGAATTTCCCCCAGCCGCTCGAGTTCCTCTTTTTTCGCAGACCAGATTTTCTGTCGTGACCGCAGTGCCCGTTCGGCCCGGTCATGCTCTCGCAAAGCCCGTTCCAATGTGGGTTTATCGGTTTTCGCAAGCTGATCTTCGCATTCGGCCAGCGCCTTGCGCAGTTCCAGCTGCTTCCGCGCATTGGTGATGACATCCTGGCGATGCTGCCGGGCCGGGTTGGTCGAGAGCACTCTCCTCCATCGCGCAGGGGCGCTGCGGTCGAGCAGCTGTTCCTCCTCCTTCAGGTAAGACAAACCGTCGGCGATGCGGCGCATTTCGGTCGCCAGCATGTCGCATCGATTCTGCGCATGCAAAACTTCGTCCGCGGCGACAGCCACCCTCTCGAGCGCTTCGCGGCAGAATGCATCCTGCGAAACGGGCGCTATCTCATCACGCAGATCGGCATAGCGCGCATATTGGCTGATCTTTTCGCGAACCATCTCGTCGGCGGCTTGAAAAGCCGATGCCGCTTCGGCGAAGCTTGGCCCCTCATAGCTCTTCAACCATTCCCAGATGGTCTGCGGCTTTGCTGCGCCCGACCAGCCGGGCTTCGGTCTTTCGGCGATCTCCATGAAGGCGAAACGTTCTTTGAAGGCCCGGCGGTTCCTGGAATTGCCGAGCGCGCAGGCGATCAACCCCCATGGGCGGTCGCCGTCAGGGAGCTTGACGACCGCTCCGTTGTCTTTCTGGCAGGCGATCTTGTGTGCAACCGTCTGCAAATATTGAAAGGAAGACGTGCTCGCGATCGAGCTCCGCTTGGGAAGGTCGCGCGAAATATTCTCCACGGCGGCATTGTTAGAGGAGGCGACGACCATTTCGAATCCGGCAAGGGCTGGGATCAGCGCCGATATGGAGGCGGTGCTCCGATCCGTAAAACCGACACGGCGTGGCGAGCCGTCAAGGGCGTCGCGCGCCGTCGTCAGGGAGGAGAGCACCCGGGCGCGCCGAACGATGTTGTCCGCGAACATGTCACGCAGCAGCGTGGTCTTTCCGGTGCCCGGCGGGCCGTTGACCGAGAATAATCCCGTTTCCGACAGGCCGCCGATCGCCGCATTGATCGCGAACTGTTGCATGAGGCTCATTGCGAGATGAGGCTCGCTCAGCCAGCGTCCACGGTTGAGATTGCCGGGATGCAGCGCCCGAATGATCGCCCGGCGTCCTTCTTCCGAATAAAGGTCGACCCGATTTTCATCTGCCGGCGGGTTGAGGTACCGCCGGAGCGGCTCCGGGACATTGCCCTGCTTGACGCAGATCATCGCCCGTTCGATATCCTCGATAAAGAAGCTGTTCAGAATGCCAATGTCTTCATCAAGGCTGGCACTTTCGTCTTCCTCATCGGCGTTGGGTGCATGATCCTCCTGTTGAGGCGGCAACGAGATGAGCTCGGGTCTTTCCGACCTGTCGCGGTAGCGTATTTCAACGGCGGCGATGGGCTTTTCCTGGCGTGAGGCAAAACCTGCCCAATCGCAGAGCAATTCATGCAGCGCCACGATTTCGCCGGCATCGATCGGCTGATCGGTGGCAGCCTCGAAGGATGAAGACCCCAGCTGTCGCTGCGCCTGAAAGTTTTGAAGCAATTCCAACAGCTGCCGCTTGCCGTTGGCAAATGCCTCATGGCTGAGCGCGGAGAGACCGGTTTTCCGTACCCGTCCGAGGGCCCACGGAAGCGTCGAGACGGAAAATGTTTCGAACATCGGCTGTCCGAGCGGAGTAAGCTGCAGGCTGGCAAAGCAGGTATCGCCATCGAGATCGCTGCGTTCGGCATCCTCATACTCGGCAATGTCGACCGCAGCGCTGTCGAAGTGCCTGCGGATGTCGGAGATCTCGGATTTGCTGAAAACGCCGAGGAACAAGGTAAAGCCGGTGATCTGCTTCTCCTCGGGTATGACAGGACGGCTGAGTGCAGCGCTGTCCTGCAAGAGCGTCTCTGCATGCAGCCAGAAAACGGTCCGTCCTTCGCCCGAGACGAGGCGAGTGGAGAGATCATAAGGTATGAAAAACTCGATCTTATGCCAGAAATCGAGAATAGCCAGAAGCCGTTCCCGTTCTGCCCTGTCCGCATCGATCTGCATGACGTCTCACTGAGGAGTGCAAAATAGGCTCCCGCCTTTTTAGCAGCGATTGCAGCTCAAAATCAAAGAGCATGGTGATGATGCGCCCGGTCGAGTGCATTTCAACAGCCGCGCAGGTGCGCCAGTGCAGACGCCGCGCCTTCTTCATCTTGCTGGTGCCCGCTGTTCCAGCGCACGAGGGTCTCTGGACGATGTCAGCCTCTGCGATGCGCTGCCTCGGCGACCGACCGGACACGTTCGAGCGCAGCGCTGGCCTTGCAGAGATCACGGCCCGGCATAAGCAGCCGGGAACGCGAGGCTTTTGCCAGGAGTGACCGGGTTGAGTGACAACTTGCGAGCCTCGTAATCATCAGGGGCGGACGAAAAAATATTACAATTTGTACTGAAATATTACATTCACTGAATTATCTATAGTAGGGGCAAATATAACCTCGGAGTATAAGGGTGAGCAAAAATACAACCGCTACGTAGTATCTTATTGTTTCTCGCTCCCTAAAACTAATCACTTTGGGCCATTTCCTTCCTTCTCAATCCGTATTAACATAATTAAGAAATGTCTAAAGAAAAAGGCGATGACACAATAGGACCGGCATTTCATACTATCTTATACCTGACATCGCCGCATGTTTGAGTAAAGTGTACCGCTAGGGGAGGCGTATATGTTCATGACAGGTTCAGGAATGGAGAATGCGGACCAGGCGAGAAAGTCTAGCCCGTCCGGAGATACTATCCTTGTAGTAGCCAAGGCTGATCTGTTTTCAGAATGCATGGTGGAGGCGCTGGCAAAGAAATTTCCAAATTGCGATGTGCCAAGCATAACGAACGCAACTCCGATGCTGGCAAAGGATAGCAGCGATATAAAGCTGGTTTTATTTTACCATATACCTACGCCGGAGTTGCAAGAAGCGCTGCAGGCGGTCAGGGAAAATCATCCGGAAACCTCGATCGGACTTGTCGTCGAAGCCATCGACATGATGGAGCCCTATGTCAGCCGTTTGGTCGAGGCACGGATCATCGACGGTGTCCTGCCGCTTAATCTTCGGCTTGATGTCTTCATGGCCGCGGTGGATCTGCTGATGAAGGGCGGGGAGCATTTTCCCTCGGCGCTTCTCAACCGCCTCACCAATAAGGGGACCCAACTGGAGCCCTCACTTTATCAGACCAAGTCGGTTGATGCCGCCCGCAACAATGCGCTCAAGCTGAGACGCGACAGCATCTCCGCCTTGACGACCCGGGAGGTTCAGATCCTGGATCTCATCTGCAAGGGGACGCAGAACAAGATTATTGCCGACAAGCTGCATCTTTCCGAAAACACGGTGAAGGTTCACGTCCGCAACATCTATAAGAAGATGAATGTGCGAAACCGTACGGAAGCAGCGTCTCGCTTCTTCAACGACCATCCGGTCGGCGATGACGACATGTCCAGCCGGTGGCGCAACTGATCGATAGCGCCGCGCTTTTTCAGGCGCGCAAAGAATGCTGTCACACTTTGAGTTGCGCTTGGGTTGCGCTTTTGCTTCAGGTCGAGCGACGGGCAAAGCAGCGCGACTTCTGTCCGAAGCCGCTTGGAGAGCAGATATAGGGCGCGGACCCGTGATAGGCGACGATGCGGGCTCGTGCCGCAACAGGCCGAGCGGTTCGATTTTCCGGGTAGGTGTAAGCCTTCGAAACGGGTCGCGTCTCGACGACGACAACATTCTTTTTCGCGATAGCGGCCATGTCGTCGTCAACGACCGCACAAGCCGTCGCTCCGATCGCAAGAAGCGTCACTCCCCCCGCAAGCATCGCAAAATGAAATGGACGCCAGCCTTTCAGCTGGGCTGTGGCGCGATTTTTGAACATGCCAAATCCCTCTCATAGGACGCTTCCGGATGCAAGACCGGTGGCGCAGCCCTGCGAAGCCGACCTCTCCTTCTTCTATCCCATCTTTATTGAGCAAAGTTTGAGCAACGGCGTGTTTCCCGTCTTACGTGAAAAAATAAGTAAAATGATTAATCATTTGTTACTCTGAAGAACAACTGCGTAATTATTTGGGATATTTTATGTTTTTTGAAGTTGACCTTGATAACAATCGCCTTATCATTTCAATAGTAAATGAGTTACTGAAGAATAACCTCGAACTTATTCATGTATTGGTACGCAATTGCATGAATATACATCCGAGTATGGTAAGATGTAAGCCGCGTAAATAATACAAAAGACTAAAGCGTGGGGAGGAGTTTGTAATGCGTAGTTTCGTTCCCGGCGAAGGCTATTCGGAAGTAAAGAACATAGCGGTGCTCAAGAATCTGGGCACCGCTCTTGTAAATGGCGGAGCCGGCTTTCTTGGCTCGCATCTCTGCGAAAGGCTTCTGCTAAGCGGCCACAGCGTCATATGCCTCGACAACTTTTCCACCGGCCGCCGTGCAAATGTCGAGCATCTCGCATCGAACCCCCTCTTTCGCATCATCGAGCACGATGTGCGTCAGCCCTTCGATATCGAAGCGTCGCTGATCTTCAACTTCGCCTCTCCTGCCTCTCCGCCCGACTATCAACGGGATCCGGTGGGCACCTTGCTTACCAGCGTACTCGGCGCCGTCAACACCTTGGATTGTGCGCGCAAGACCGGCGCGATCGTCGTTCAGTCGTCGACGTCGGAAGTCTATGGCGACCCGACCCAGAGCCCGCAACGCGAATCCTATTGCGGCAATGTCAACTCCATCGGGCCGCGAGCCTGCTACGATGAGGGAAAACGCAGTGCCGAAACCCTGTTTTTCGACTACCACAGGACCTACGGCGTCGACATAAAGGTCGGCCGCATCTTCAACACCTACGGGCCCCGCATGCGCGCCGATGACGGGCGGGTAGTCTCCAACTTCATCGTGCAGGCCCTGCGCAACGCCGACCTGACCATCTACGGCGACGGCCAGCAGACTCGCTCTTTCTGCTATGTCGATGATCTCATCGAAGGTTTTCTGCGCTTCTCGGCAGCCGGCAGCGCATGCCACGGTCCGATCAATCTCGGCAACCCGAGCGAGTTCACCGTTCGACGCCTGGCGGAAATCGTCCGGGACCTCACAAATTCGCGTTCCCGAATCGTTCACCTTCCGGCTGTCGTCGACGATCCCCGCCAGCGGCGGCCGGATATCTCACGGGCAATGAAGGAACTGGCATGGCAGCCTCATATCGAGCTCGAAGCCGGCCTGGCGCGCACCGTCGAATATTTCGACGGCCTGCTTGCCGGGACGGAGCAGGCGGAGGCTGTATGAGATGCCCCGCTACATACTCGTCACCGGCGGCGCCGGTTTCATAGGCAGTCATATCTGCAAAACGCTGTCGCGCGCCGGGATGATCCCGGTTACCTACGACAATCTCTCGACCGGACATGCCGACAGCGTCCGCTGGGGACCGCTCGTTCGCGGCGAGCTCGGCGACACGATCGCGCTGCGCCGGACGATGGCCGAATTTTCGCCCGATTGCGTCATCCATTGCAGCGCCAATGCCTATGTCGGCGAATCCGTCGACATGCCGAGGAAATATTACCGCAACAATGTCGTCGGCAGTCTCACGCTGCTCGAGGCCTGCCTCGACCAGGAAATCGACAAGATCGTTTTTTCCAGCAGTTGCGCCACCTATGGCGTTCCCGCCTCGTTGCCGATACGGGAGGAAAGTCTGCAGCAGCCGGTCAATCCTTATGGCCGCACCAAGCTGATCTTCGAGATGGCGCTCGAGGATTTTGCCGCTGCCTATGGCATCCGCTTCGCTGCCTTGCGTTATTTCAACGCGGCCGGCGCCGATCCGGAGGGTGAGCTTGCCGAGCGTCACGAGCCCGAGACACATCTTATCCCCCGCGCCCTTCTTGCTGCCGCCGGCAGACTGGACCGGCTCGATGTCTTCGGAACCGATTATGCGACCGAGGACGGAACCTGCGTTCGCGACTATATCCATGTCAGCGATCTCGCACAGGCACATTTGGCCGCCGTCAACCACCTGATCGCAGACGGCGCCTCGCTCAGCGTCAATCTTGGTTCCGGCCGTGGCACGTCAGTGCGCGAGATCATCGACGCGGTCTATCGCGCCAGCGGCCGCGAAGTCCCCGTCCGTTATCGCGCCCGCCGCCCCGGCGACCCGCCGATCCTCTTTGCCAATACGGCAAGGGCGAAGGCGGAGCTCGGCTTCGTGCCGGCTCTTTCCGATCTCGACACGATCATCCGCACGGCCGGCCCGACCTTCGGGCTGGAGGTGACGGCATGAGCCTGGTTTCGGAGATCGATCACCGGGTCAGGACGGCGAAAGCTGCTGCGGACCCATTCAACCCCGTGTTCACAGGGTGGAATCGTGTCGCCTATGGTTTCGGCATCCTCTGCTGGCTGGCGGCGCTCGGCTATTTCTGGAGCTGGTGGTGTCAGTCCGCCCATATCATTTCCTGGCCAACCTTCGTGCTCGTCACCGCCGTGCTTGCCTGGATAACGCTTGTCCCCGCCTATTTCATCCTGATTTTCCTCGATGCGAGAACGATCGGTTCGCGCGCCCGGCTGCCGGAAGGACGCGTGGCGATGGTCGTTACCAAGGCGCCGTCCGAACCTTTTGCCGTCGTCCGCGCCACGCTTCAGGCGATGCTCGATCAGACTGGTGTCGAGTTCGATGTCTGGCTAGCCGACGAGGATCCGTCCGCGGAAACCGGACGCTGGTGCGCCGAGCACGGCGTGCTGATCTCGACGCGGAAGGGCGTGGCGGAGTATCACCGTACGACCTGGCCGCGCCGGACGCGGTGCAAGGAAGGCAATCTTGCCTATTTCTACGACCATTTCGGCTATGCGCGTTACGATTTCGTCGCCCAGTTCGATGCCGATCATGTGCCGACACCGACCTATCTCCGTGAAGTCCTGCGCCCTTTCGCCGATCCTGCCGTCGGCTATGTTTCCGCACCCAGCATCTGTGATGCGAATGCCGCGGCGAGTTGGGTCGCGCGCGGCAGGCTCTATGCGGAGGCAAGTCTGCACGGCTCGCTGCAGACCGGTTACAACAATGGCTGGGCGCCCCTTTGCATCGGCTCCCACTATGCGGTCCGCACATCAGCCCTTCGCCAGATCGGTGGCCTTGGCCCCGAGCTTGCCGAAGATCATTCGACGACGCTGATGATGAACGCCGGCGGCTGGCGCGGTGTCCACGCGGTCGATGCGATCGCTCATGGCGACGGCCCGGCGAATTTCGTCGATCTCGCCGTGCAGGAATTCCAGTGGTCGCGCAGCCTCGTCACCATCCTGCTGCAATATTCCCGCCGCTACGTCGTCCATCTTCCCTGGCGGCTGAAATTCCAGTTCGTCTTTTCGCAGCTGTGGTATCCGCTCTTTTCCACCGTCATGGCAGTGATGTTCCTGCTGCCGGTTGCCGCCTTGCTGACGGGCCAGGTCTTCGTCAACGTGACCTATCCGGATTTTCTGCTGCATTTCGCGCCGCTGTCGATCGTGCTGACGCTCTTTGCTTTCTTCTGGCGGGCCACGGGAACCTTCCGGCCGCACGATGCGAAACTGTTTGGATGGGAAGGGCTCGCCTTCATCTTTCTGCGCTGGCCATGGTCGCTGGCCGGCAGCCTGGCGGCCATTCGCGACCATTTCTCCGGTTCTTTCGTCGACTTTCGCATTACCCCGAAAGGAAGGCAGCAGCAGCAATCTTTGCCCCTGCGCGTCGTTGCGCCCTATCTTGCTCTCGCGGGGCTTTGCGCCGCGGCCATGGTGTTCGCCGGCGAGGCCGCTGCCGCCCAGGGCTTTTATCTTTTCGCTGCGATGAACCTCGCGATCTATCTGTCGCTAACCGTGCTAATCGTCGTTCGCCATGCGATCGAGAACGGCCTGCCGCTGCTGCCGCAATCGCGCGGCCTCTGGCTTGCGACGGCTACGGGTTTGGCGATCTGTGTCACCGGCGGCATGCAGGCGGGCACCCACGGCCTTCGCGGCCTCGAAGCCCTTTCCCACGGCCAGACACTTATCAGTTTCAGCCAATCGCAATTTGCCGTGGCCGGTGCTGGCCTCGGCGGCAAAACCCGGATCGTGAAGTTCCGCATCAGATGGAACGGATTCGGAAGCACGGGACGGAACGAACAAGGTGTGTGAGCCGGCGGCACCGGCCGATGAGAGGAGATGCAATGCGTATCGGGTCGAGACTGTATGGAGTAGTCGTTGCTCTCAGCCTGTGTTTGCCGTTGGCAGCGCAGGGTGCCGAGGCCGCCAAGACCGAGGCGCCGACGCCGCTCAGCGCCTATGAGCTTTACCGGATCTACGGTGACAAGACCTGGACCTGGGATACCGGCGGCGGTCGTTTCTTCGATGAAGGTCGGCGGTTCGTGGCCTGGACCAACGACAAGGGCAAGCAGTCCTTCGCCGAAGGCAGATGGGTGGTCGACGATCTCGGTCAGCTCTGCATGCGCGCGACCTGGACGAACGCCGAGGGAGCAGCGCGTGCCAGTACCTGTTTCGGTCATCGCAAGGTCGGCAACGCGATCTACCAGCGCCGTCAGCCGGACGGCAATTGGTACATCTTCCGCCATTCTTCGGCGCGCCAGGATGACGAATTCCGCAAGCTTGTCTCCGCAGATACCGTCAGCGCCAAGGCGTATGAACTGAAGCAGTTTCTGCTGAATCAGGAAATAGCCCGAAAAGGAGGGTGAGCCATGAAGAAGCTGACGAAAAATCACCTCTCGACCGCCGCGATCGCGCTGCTGCTGTTGTGCGTCGCGGAGTTGCCGGGCCGAAGCGAGGTGCAATATGCGGGCATTGCGCCGAACCCGGCGGCGAGCGCGCGGACGATCATCGACAAACGCCCGGTCGTTCACGCCGACGGCATCAAGTTCGGTGCCTACGACCCCCATGGGGATTTCGGCGCCCAGGCCAATGTCTCGACCGAAGCCCTGTTCCTGCCTTGGGAAGACGTTGACCTGGAGACGCTGCGCGTTGCGGATGCCTATGCGTTGGCCAGGGGCCGCAACCTGCTGATAACGGTGGAGCCTTGGTCCTGGGACGTTGAACGGCGGCTGACTTCTGGCGAGCTTCGCGCAAAGGTTCTGCGCGGCGACTACGATGTCAACATGCGGTCGATCGCGCAGATGATATCCCAGCTGAAAAGCCCCGTGATCATCCGCTGGGGACAGGAAATGGAAGACAAATCCGGGCGGTTTTCGTGGGCCGGCTGGAACCCGCAAGACTTCATCGCCGCCTACAGACGCATGATGGACATCGTTCACGACGAGGCGCCCGGCACCGAGACAATGTGGTCGCCGAAGGGCGTGCCCGGCCTGCAGGACTATTATCCCGGCGACGATTATGTCGATCTTGTCGGGCTCTCGGTTTTCGGGCTGGAGCGCTACGACGAGCTTGCCTACAACAAGCACCGGACCTTCTCAGAAGCGCTGAAGCAGGGCTATGATCTTGTCGCCGGCTATGGAAAGCCCATCTGGGTCGCAGAGCTCGGCTACGAAGGCGGCGACGCCTATATGAGGCCGTGGATCGAAACCGCGACGTTGAAACAGAGCGCCTTCCCGAACCTTCAGGAAGTGGTCTATTTCAATGATCAGGAGGTGCATGCCTGGCCGTTCAATCTCGGCCGGCCTGACTGGCGCGTGGTGAAAAGCCTGGCCGCTAACTAAGCGCCATGTCGCGCATGCCGCGGTTTGCGAGGGCGAGGTTGGAAGAAGCAAGCTGAAGCACGCAATCAAGGTCCACACGCGCTTCAGCCGGGTGTCAGAGAAGCCCGCGGGTGTCTGCGAGCCCTCCTTTCATATCGGGCAAGCGATCATCCCTTAAGCGTTGCCATACCCTCTTCGACGAGCCGGGTCGCTGCGTCGGCGGGCGAAGTCCGCTCGAAGGCGAGTTCGTCGCAGATCGGGCGCAGCACGCGTTGGTCGAATTGGGTCGCACCCATCGGCACCGGCGGCGGATATTCACCGACCTGATCCTTGAGCATGTTGACGTATTTGACCGTTTCCTGCTCTGTCGGGTTCAGCTGCGGCAGAATGGCTTCACGCACGGCTGGCGACATCGGCACGCCGCGCTCAACGCCGAGAATCTTGCCGGCTTCGATGTCGTTGACGAAGAAGTCGATGAATTTCGCGGCCGCTTCGCCATGCTTTGTGGTCGCGCCGATACTCCAGATCAGCGCCGGGCGATAATAATGTCCGGAAGGGCCGCCCTTCTTTTCGCGCGGCAGCATGGTAATGCCGAGTTTGTTCTTGATGATCAGCTGATAGCCGATCATCTGGTTGGAATAAGCCATGCCGATCACCGATTTGCCGAGACCGAGGCAATTGGTGTCAATGGTGTTCTGATCGAGCGTCTGGACGTCGGCGGCAACGGTGCCCCCCGCCTTGCGCAGCTTCTCCCAATAGTCGAACCACTCCCTGGCATCATCAGCCGCGAAACCGAGCCCGACGCTTTCCTTGGCAAAGACGCTTTTGCCGCGCTGGCGCAGCCACGCGTCGAACACATAGTTGTAACGCGCCCCATAGGGGCCACCGCCCTTGCCCGAGGACTTGGCGAGTTCTACGGCAAGCTTGGCATATTCATCCCAGGTAAGATCTGTCGTCGGCAGCGGAATGCCCGCCTTTTCGAATTCGACCGTGTCGAAGAACATCGAAAACGAGTTGAGGCCGAGGCCGACGCCATAGAGTTTGCCGTCGACGGTGGTCAGTTTCAGCATGTCGGGGCCGAAGCTGTTGACCTTCAGCGTCGAGGGGACGAATTCGTCGAGCGGCAGGCAGGCGCCGCGCTTGGAATAATCGGAGATTGTGCCCGGTTCGAGCTGCAAAACGTCCGGAATGGCCCGGCCGGCCATCTGCGTGGCGAGCTTCGTCCAGTAGCCTTCGCCGGAAAGCGATTCGCCGACGATCGTGACGCCGGGTGTCTTCGACTGATAGAGCTTGGCGACATCGAGCGTGCGTTTGGCACGGTCGTTGGATCCCCACCACATGGCGCGCAGCTGCGCCTCCTCGGCAAAGGCCGGGATAGCGCTTCCTGCGCCAAAGGCAAAGCCGGCGGCGGCGCCGGCCGAACTCACTAGGAATGAACGGCGATTGAGATGCATCATATTCCTCCTTGTTCCCAATATGTCCTCTGCCATCCTCCAACGGCGTGCCCGGACACTCGCCGGATAGAGTACGCAAAAATATTTCTATTGCAAGAATTAATCAATGTCTTGCAAATTTGCATAGTTTGCATAATGTTTGCTGCATGAACGAGCATAAAACCAAGCGGCCGCGCCAGGCCGACATAGCCACTCTGGCCGGCGTCTCCGTCTCCACGGTGTCGCGCGTGCTTGCCAATGAGCCGGGCATCAGCGAAAGCGTCCGCCGTCATATCTTGAAGGTTGCGGCTGACCACGGTTATCCCGTCAGGCCTACCGCCGAGGCCGTTGCCGGCGGGCTGGCGCTGATCGCCAGCGACGGCATCACGGGCGGGCTCAGCGTCTTCTACGAAGCGATCGTCGACGGCTTGCGCACTGGAGCCGCCGAGGCGGGAATGCCATTTGAAATTCGCCTAGCCCGCGAGGATCGTATCACGCCGGATGCCGTACGTGATCATATGCGGGTTGCGGAGGCCGAGGGCCTCTTTCTCGTCGGCATCGATCCCAATGAAGCCTTGCGGGACTGGCTGCAGGCCAGCACAACACCGACCGTGCTTGTCAACGGCACTGATCCCAGGATGCAGTTCGACGGTGTTTCTCCGGCTAACTTCTTTGGTGCCTACGAAGCCACCAGTCGGCTGACAAGCGCTGGCCACCGCCGCATCCTGCATCTGAGCGGTTCTCACCGCCATACGATTCGGGAACGCATTCGCGGCTTCGAGGCGGCGGTCGCCGCCGTCCCCGGCGCCGAAGGGCGATTCGTTTCGCTCGCGCTCCAGGGCAGCGCAAGCCGCGAGGCTCATGAAAGCACGGCGGCGGTCCTTGCCGAGAATGCCGGCTTCACAGCGGCTTTCTGCATGAATGATTTCATTGCCGTTGGCGTTCTCGAAGCTGTCACTGAGGCCGGCCTGCGGGTGCCGGAGGATTTCGCGATCATCGGCTTTGATGATCTGCCCTGCGCATTGATGACCAATCCGCGGCTTTCCACCATGCGCGTCGATCGTGCCGCTCTCGGGCGGGAAGCCGTATCCCTGATGCTGTCCCGGTTCCGCAACAGGACAGCGGCTGCGCGCCAGATCTGCCAGGCGGTCGTTCCCATTCCGGGGGGGACCGTTGCCAATGCCGAGAACCAGTAAGAGGTGTCGATGACTTACGATCCCGCCAGCGCCAATCCGCTTGCCGGCAATCCGCTTGAAACCCGCGCCGATATGAGCCGCGCGCTGCTTGCTCTCTTCGATCCGCTGCTTTCCTGTTTTTCCAAGGGCAATGCCCGCGTCAGGCTCAGTGGCGCCGCCGCCCATTTCGACCGGGCAGCCGCCGATCTCGAGGGCTTTGCCCGGCCGCTCTGGGGCTTGGCGCCTTTTGGCGCCGGCGGCGGCGACTTCGCCCATTGGCATCGTTTTGCCGAAGGTCTGGCAAACGGCACCGACCCTGCCCATCCCGAATATTGGGGAACGCTCAATGGCCGGGATCAGCGGATGGTCGAGCTTGCTGCGCTCGGCTTTGCCCTGGCGCTGGTGCCGGAAGAGATCTGGGAGCCGCTCGATGCGCGCGCCCGCAGCAATGTCGTCGCCTATCTCAAACATGCCAGGCAGTTTGACTATGCTGATAACAACTGGAAATTTTTCCGTATCTTCGTCGATATCGCCCTCGATCGTCTCGGCGCCGAATTCGACCGCAGCCTGACGCGGCAATATCTGCAGCAACTCGAAGGCTTCTATATCGGCGACGGCTGGTATCGCGACGGCAACGTGCGCCGCATCGACCATTACATCCCCTTCGCCATGCATTTTTATGGCCTGATCTATTCGAAGCTCGTCGATGACGATTACGCCAAGCGCTACCGCGAGCGCGCCGTCCTTTTCGCCCGGGATTTCCGCCACTGGTTTGCCGCCGACGGGGCGACGATTCCGTTCGGCCGCAGCCTGACTTATCGTTTTGCCTGCACCGGCTTCTGGTCAGCGCTCGCCTTTGCCGATGTCGAAGCTTTGCCCTGGGGTGAGGTCAAGCATCTCTGCCTGCAGCATCTGCGCTGGTGGAGGGACAAGCCGATTGCCGACCGCGACGGCGTGCTGTCGATCGGTTTCGGCTATCCAAACCTCTTGATGTCGGAGAGCTATAATTCCGCCGGCTCGCCCTATTGGGCCTTGAAGGCTTTTCTGCCGCTTGCGATCTCGGAGGACCACCCGTTCTGGACCGCTGAAGAAAAGGCGCCGCAGCAGACGTCGGCAGTCGTTCCCCAGCGCCATCCCGGCATGGTGATCATGCGGGCGGGCAGCGATGTCGTCGCATTGTCTTCCGGCCAGGAAAACTTGCAGATGCGTTTCGGCACGGAAAAATACGCCAAATTCGCCTATTCCACCCGCTATGGCTTCAGCGTCGAATCCGATGAGCGCGGCTTTGCCCTCGCCGCATTCGATTCGATGCTGGCTTTCAGCGAAGACGGCCTGCACTACCGCGTGCGAGAGACGAATGAAGAGGCAAAACTCGCGGGCGACGTGCTTTATGCGAAATGGTCACCTTTCCCCGATGTCAGCGTCGAGAGCTGGCTCGCGCCCGCGGCCCCCTGGCATATCCGCCTCCACCGGATCAGGGCGGCCCGGCCGCTGAGGGTCGCCGAAGGCGGCTTCGCCATCGCCCGCCGGGATTTCGAGCTGGACACGCTGTCGGCTTCGGATGGCGCTGCCTATGCGATCGGCGAAGCCGATTTCACCGGCATTCTCGACTTGGGATCGTCGATCAAACGCGCCGGACTCGCGCAGAAGGCCCAGCCCAATACCAATGTAATCGTCGCCAAGACCATCGTGCCGCAACTGCGCGGTCAGATCCCGGCAGGTGAGACCATCCTGGTGACGGCGGTGCTGGCGCTCGAAGATCCCGCTGCCGTTTCCTCGGCCTGGGCGCGGCCACCGAAAGCGCCTGATATCACGGCGCTGGAGGCGCTGGTGCGGGAAAAGGGCGTAACCGTCAGCGCCATCGAAGCGCCGGGTCAGATGCCATGAGCCGCCCGGCCATCGTCCTTGCCATGGAACCGTCGCGCACGGAACATGTCCTGCCCGACGAGATCCTGCGCCGGCTCGATACGATCGGCCGTCTGCTCGATCCCGAGCCGCTGCAGCGGCTGGACGACGCGCGGGCAAGACGCCTGCTTCCAGAAGCGGAGATCCTGATCACCGGCTGGGGAGCGCCCTATATCGGCTCTGAAATTCTCGCCGCTGCGCCGCGGCTTCGTCTCGTCGTCCATGCGGCGGGCACGGTGAAGGGCATCATCGACGATGCCATCTTCGAAGCCGGTATAGCGGTGAGCCACGCGGCCGAGGCCAATGCGGTTCCCGTTGCCGAATACACGCTCGCCGCGATCCTCTTTGCCGGCAAACGCGCCTTCCGCTTCCACGATCTTTACGTCGCCGACCGCAATCGCGATCGGACCTATCCGATGCAGCGCGAAGCGATCGGCAACTATGGCCGCACCCTCGGGATCGTCGGCGCCTCGCGCATCGGCAGGCGGGTGATCGAACTCCTGAAACCCTTCGACTACAGGGTGCTGCTGTTCGATCCAATGCTCGGAGCAACCGAAGCAGCCGGACTGGGAGCGGAAAAGGTCGATCTCGAGGAGTTGATGCGGCGCGCGGATATCGTTTCCCTGCACGCGCCATCACTGCCGTCGACGCGGCATATGATCGATGCGCGAAGACTGTCGCTGATGAAGGATGGGGCAACGCTCATCAACACCGCGCGCGGCATTCTCATCGATGAGGCCGCGTTGCTGTCGGAGCTGAAGACCGGCCGCATCGATGCGGTCATCGACGTCACCGATCCGGAAATTCCGGAGGCAGGTTCGATCTTCTACGATCTGCCGAATGTTTTCCTGACACCGCATATTGCCGGCGCCATTGGCCTGGAACGGGCGCGTCTCGGCGTGATGGCGGCGGATGAGGTCGAGCGTTTTGTGACCGGCCGGCCGTTGCTCTACCAGATCCGCCGGCAAGATCTCGAAAACATCGCCTGACGCGCGCCATCGCGCTGGCCATGCGGTCAGCGTGGTGTTCTCAACGAATTTGGCGAACCGTCATTGGCAAGCTCGGGCATCAGTTCGGCGATATCGACCACCTTGCCGGTGCGCGAGCTCGTCAGCGCCGCAATGCCGCAGAGCACGGACATGGCGCCCGCCCGTGTGCCGGCGCGCTGGCCGAGCCGATCTTCCATATCAGGCTTGAAGATCATGTTGCGCATCCGGTCGTCGCCGCCGTAATGGCCGCCTGTGAAATGCGGCACGACGATGCGCTCCACCGCTTGCCTGCCGTTCGGGAAATTGCGGATGAGCAGGATTGTATCCTGCTTCGGCTCTTCCCATGGCTGGGCCTCGTACTGGCGAAGCTCGATGCGTCCCTTGGTACCGTTGAAGGCCAGGTGATGGCCCTCGATCGGCTGGAAGGTATTCAGCGAATAGGAGACATGGACGTTGTTGCGGTAGCGGATGGACACGACCATCGTGTCGGGGATGTCGATGTCCTCGCGGAAGACGCAGCCGTCCCGGAAATAGCCGTCGATCTTCGAAGGATCCTCATAGAGCTGGTCGAGGAACGGATCCTTTTCGATATCGAGATAGTAGTCGCATTCCTGCGCATGCGGACAGAGCTTGCAGCGAGGGCCGCGAAACGGGCCCTTGCGGCCATAATTCTGCAGGTCGGCGAATGAGGTGACGGACTCGGGATCGCTGTCGAGATACCAGTTCAGCAGATCGAAATGATGAGTGGCCTTGTGGACGAACAGGCTGCCGGAATTTTCCGTATAGGCATGCCAGCGGCGGAAATAATCGGCGCCGTGCTTGGTGTTGAGATACCAGTGGAAGTCGACCGAGGTTACCCGGCCGATCTCGCCGGCATTCAGCAGTTCCTTGATCTTTGCGGCCGTCGGCGCATAGCGATAGTTGAAGGAGACGTCGACCCGCCGGCCGGTGCGCTTCTCGGCGTCGAGAATCCGGCGAATTTTCTCGATCGAGGTGGTCATCGGCTTCTCGGTGATGACGTCGATGCCGGATTCCAGCGCCCGCACGATGATATCGTCATGCGTATGGTCGGGCGTGCAGACGATGGCGAGATCCGGCCTCTGCTCGGCAAGCATGGAATCGATGTTGTCATAGAGCGGCGCATTGCTGCCGATCATGTTGCGGGCACGCTCGCCGCGAAGCGCGTTCTTTTCGACGATGGCTGTGAGGTCGACATGCTCCCGCCATCCGGCAAGCAGGTCCTTGCCCCACATGGTGGTGCCGCGATTACCGGTGCCGATCAGGGCAAAACGGCGTTTCTCCATCGAATGACTCCTCTTTCATACGTGATGAAACAATTGGATTTCAAAGCAATTCCAGCAAAAGTGTGCAGCGGTTTTTGCGTCCGGAATTGCGTAAAAACAAAGAGACAGAGCATTTTCGTGTTTCGAAGAAAAGCGGAAATGCTCAAGAATCAGATCTGGCAGCAGCTCCGGAAGCGCTCGACGCAAGTGGCGATCACCTCGTCGGCCGGACGCTTCCACCAGTTTTCGGCCGAAAAGATCTCCACTTCCTGCTCGCCGAAGAAACCGGCGGCTTCGATCATCCGTCTTATGCCCTTCAGGTCGATGACGCCATCGCCCATCATGCCGCGGTCGAGTAGCATGTCCTTCGTCGGCGCCAACCAGTCGCAGATGTGATGGGCGAAGATGCGTTTCATGCGTCCGGCGCGGGCAATCTGGTTGGCAAGATCGGGATCCCACCAGACATGGTAGACGTCGATCGCAACGCCGACATCCTCGCCGAGCGGCTCGCACATGTCGAGCGCCTGGCCGAGCGTGTTCACGCAGGCCCGGTCGGCGGCATACATCGGGTGCAGCGGCTCGATCGCAAGTTTCACGCCGGCAGCCTGCGCATGCGGCAGCACGGCGGCAATGCCGTCGAATACCATTTGACGAGCCGTGACGATATCTTTCGAAGCACCCGGCAGGCCGCCGACGACGAGCACGAGGCAATCGGCGGAAAAGGCCGCCGCCTCGTCGATGGCCCGTCTGTTGTCATCGAGGTTCTTCTGCCAGTCGGCCTCGGTTGCCGCCGGAAAGAAGCCGCCGCGGCAAAGGCCGGTCAGTTTGATGCCGTTCGACTTGACGATCCGCACTGCTTCGTCGAGACCCGCCTTGGCGACCTGGTCGCGCCAGGGTGCGATCGATGTGATGCCGTGCTTCAGGCAGATATCGACGGCTTCGGCAAAGCCGCATTGCTCGCGGATCGTCGCCAGATTGATCGAAAGTCCTTCGACCTGCATATCATTTCTCTCCCATAGCCGCACCGGCACTCAGTGAACACCGTGGACGGCAAGCACCTGTTTCATGCGATCAGTCGCGAGTTCCGGATCGGCAAGAACGCGGGCCTTGTCGGCCAGGCGGAAAAGTTCAGCCAAATGCGTCAGCGAACGCGTGCTCTGCTGGCCGCCAACCATCGTGAAATGATCCTGCAACCCGTTGAGATAGGCGAGGAAGACGACACCGGTCTTGTAGAAGCGCGTCGGCGCCTTGAAGATGTGGCGCGATAGGGGCACGGTCGGCTCGAGCAGATCGAAGAACTCGTGATTGCTCTTGCGGCCGAGCGCATCGAGCGCAGCCGAAGCCGCCGGCGCGATGGCGTCGAAGATGCCGAGCAGCGCGTCCGAATGGCCCTGTTCGTCGCCGGCGATCAGTTCCGCATAGTTGAAGTCGTCGCCGGTATACATGCGCACCGCTTTAGGCAGTTGCCGGCGCATGGTCACTTCCTTCTCCTTGGAAAGGAGCGAGATCTTGATGCCGTCGACCTTGGCGGCATTGGCTTCGATCACCTGCAGACACGTTTCCATTGCCTTCAGGTGATCGCCGTTGCCCCAGTATCCCTCGAGCGCCGGGTCGAACATTTCTCCGAGCCAATGGATGATGACGGGTTCCCTGACCTGGCGAAGGATGCGGTCATAGACCCTGACGTAATCGTCCGGCCCCTTTGCCGCGACGGCAAGCGCCCGGCTCGCCATCAGGATGATGCGGCCGCCGGCCGCCTCCACCGTTTCGATCTGCTCTTCATAGGCCTTGATGATCGTGTCGACGGTCACGTCGGGACCAGGCGACAGATGATCGGTGCCGGCGCCGCAGGCGATCAATGCGTCCTTACGGCCGGCCGCTTCGGCAAGTGCCCGGCGGATGAGGTCGCGCGCCTCCGGCCAGCCGAGGCCCATGCCGCGCTGCGCCGTATCCATCGCTTCGGCAACGCCGAGGCCGAGATCCCAGAGCCGGTGGCGGAAGGCCAGCGTCCGCTCCCAGTCGATCGCCGGCGTCAGCCAGGGATCGTTGTCGGCGAGCGGATCGGCGACCACGTGAGCGGCGGCAAAGGCGATGCGCGGGAAGCTCTTGGCGTCGCGTCTCTTCAGCTCGATCGGTGTGCCGGTCAGCGTATAGGGAACGATCTTGCCGTCGAGGGGGAGATTGATCGTCGTCACGGCTCAAAACTCCAGCGCGGGAACGTCGAGCCAGCGGCGCTCGGCCCAGGATTTCAGGCCGAGCTCGGCAAGCTGCACGCCCTTGGCGCCGGCTTCCAGCCCATAGGGCCACGGCGCATCTTCGACGACATGGCGGATGAACATTTCCCACTGCGCCTTGAAGCCGTTGTCGAAGGCCTGCGTATCGGGAACCTCGTCCCAGGTCTTGTAGAAGTCGATCGTCTGCGGCTGATCGGGGTTCCACACCGGCTTCGGCGTGTTGACGCGATGCTGGCTCCAGCATTTCGTCAGGCCGGCGACGGCCGAACCATGCGTGCCGTCGACCTGGAAGGTGACGAGATCGTCGCGGCGCACGCGCACCGCCCAGGAAGAGTTGATCTGCGCGATCGCGCCGCCTTCGAGTTCGAAAGTCGCATAGGCCGCATCGTCCGTGTCGCAATCATAAGGCCTGCCCTGCTCGTCGATGCGCCGGGGAATATGCGTGGCGCCGAGGCAGGAGACGGCCTTGACTTCGCCGAACAGGTTGTCGAGCACGTAGCGCCAGTGGCACAGCATATCGAGGATGATGCCGCCGCCGTCGCCCTTGCGGTAGTTCCAGGAGGGGCGCTGGGCGGGTACGCCCCAATCGCCCTCGAAAACCCAGTAGCCGAATTCGCCGCGCACCGAGAGGATCTTGCCGAAGAAGCCGGAATCCTTCAGCAGCGCAAGTTTGCGCAGGCCCGGCAGGAAAAGCTTGTCCTGCACGACGCCGTGCTTGAGGCCGGAGCGCCGCGCCTTGCGGGCGAGATCGATCGCCACCTGCAGATCGTCGGAAATCGGCTTTTCGCAATAGACATGCTTGCCGGCGTCGAGAGCCTTGGACAGAAGCTCGGCGCGCATCAGCGTCGTGCCGGCATCGAAGAAGATCGTGTCGTCGGGATTGGCGAGCGCAGCATCGAGATCGGTCGACCAGCGTTTGATATTGTGCTTCTTCGCCAGCTCTTCCATCTTGGCGCCATTGCGGCCGACGATGATCGGATCGATCTCGAGTTTTTCACCCGATTTCAGCGTGATGCCACCCTGGTCGCGGAAGGCCAGGATTGAGCGCACCAAGTGCTGGTTGTAACCCATGCGGCCGGTGACGCCGTGCAAGATGATCCCCAAGCGTGCCATGTTTTCCTCCCTGCAATCTTTGCGGTGGGAGCGGGCGTCCTGGCCCGGCCCTCCCAAGCCGGTAACTAAACGGTTACTTGATGGCAGAAGAGCGGCGAGCCTGTCAATAGTCAAATCCTGCTTTCGGTATCAGCGCCGGATCGAGGCGAGCGTGACGTGGACGATATGCCTCTCCCAGGCACTGAGATTGGCCGGCTCGATCAGGTCGCGGCCGAAGATCGTCGAAAGCGTGTACTGGTTGGAAAGGTAGAAATAACCCAGCGAGGCAATCGTCAGATAGACGTGCAGGGGATCGGCGGTCTCGATGAAAACGCCTTGTTTCTTTCCCTGCTCCAGCACTTGGGAAAGCTCGCCGATCAGATGCGAATGCAGCTCCTTGAGCCGGACGGATTGGCGCAGCCACCGGGCGCGGTGCAGGTTTTCGGTGCCGAGCAGGCTCAGGAATTCCGGGTGCTGGAGGAAATAGCGCCAGGTGAAGAGCGCGAGTTCGCCGATGCCTTCCTCCGGGCTGCGGTCGCCGATATGCAGCGCGCGTTCTGCCGTGCGGATTCCGACATAGGCCTCTTCGAGCACCTTGAGGTAGAGCTGCTCCTTGTCGCCGAAATAATGGTAGAGCATGCGTTTGTTGGTGCCGGCGCGTTCGGCGATGGCGTCGACACGGGCTCCGCCCATGCCGTTTTCGGCAAATTCCCGGGTTGCCGCTTCAAGGATCGCGGCGCGTGTCCGCTCCGGATCGCGCTGCGCCGTCCGCTCCGTGGACGGTCGCCGCGCCTGTTTCTTGTCCCTGTTTTCCCCGCTGTCGTTCATCGCTCCACCCTTGTCTTCACGTGTTGCGCTCATAAGCCTTCGGTGCGAAATTGTAAAAACCGAATTTGGAAGGGCGGCTCACTGGAGCGGAATGCTGAAAGCATGATGTCGCCGTGAACCTCCAGCGCTTTCGGCATCATGCTCTGACCGACACCGCTTGACAGGCTTGCCGCTTTGCTCGTAGCTTGTAACCAATTAGTTATTTGCGCAAGCAAAACTAAATTGGAAGCGTGTGGAGGCGCTTCCCTTTGGAGGAGGAAAAAAATGACTCTACGTGTTAGCAGACGTAATTTCGTTGCAGGAAGTGCGGCGCTTCTGTCGCTTTCGGCGCTCGGAACCAGCGCCTTGGCACAGGAAACGCGCCTGCGTCTCCTATGGTGGGGCTCGCAGCCGCGCGCCGACCGCACCAACAAGGTGTCGCAGCTCTATCAATCGAAGAATCCGGGCACCTCGATTACCGGCGAATTCCTTGGCTGGGGCGATTACTGGCCGCGTCTGGCGACCCAGGTTGCCGGCCGCAATGCGCCCGACGTCATTCAGATGGACTATCGCTACATCGTTCAATACGCCCGGCGCGGCGCGCTCGCGCCGCTCGAATCCTACATGCCGGCCAAGCTCAATCTCGACGATTTCGACAAGGCGCAGATCGAAGGCGGCAGCGTCGACGGCCATCTCTACGGCGTCAGCCTGGGCGCCAATTCGGCTGCAACGGTGCTGAACACAACGGCCTTCAAAGAAGCCGGCGTCGATCTGCCGACGCAGGCGACCACCTGGGATGAATTCGCCCGCATGGGTGCGGAAATTACGAAGGCGGGCAAACGCAAGGGCATGTTCGGCCTCGCCGACGGCAGCGGCGGTGAACCGCTGTTCGAAAACTGGCTGCGCCAGCGCGGCAAGGCGCTCTATACCTCCGACGGCAAGATCGCCTTCGACGTGGACGACGCATCGGAATGGTACGACATGTGGGCCAAGTTCCGTGCGGCCGGCGCCTGCGTACCTGCCGATATCCAGGCTCTCGACAAGAATGATATCGAAACCAACACGGTGTCGCTCGGCAAGGCTGCCGCCGGTTTTGCCCATTCCAACCAGTTTGTCGCCTATCAGGCCATGAACAAGGACAAGCTGGCGCTCACCAACTACATGCGCATCAAGTCGGATTCGAAGGGCGGCCATTATCGCAAGCCTTCGATGTTCTTCTCGGTCTCGGCGCAGTCGAAGTCGATCGATCAGGCGGTTGATTACATCAACTTCTTCGTCAAGAACCCCGAGGCTGTGCTGCTACTGGATGTCGAGCGCGGCATTCCGGAATCGGCCGCCATGCGCGAGGTCGTCGCGGCGAAGCTCGATGACAACGGCAAGGTTGCCTTGGCCTATGTCAGCGGCCTTGGCGATCTCGCCGGCAAATTGCCGCCGCCGCCCCCGGCCGGTGCCGGCGAAGGCGAGTTGATGCTGCGCAACATTGCCGAACAGGTCGGTTTCGGACAGCTCTCTCCCTCCGACGGCGGCAAGCAGCTTGTCACTGAAATTACGCAGATTCTCGCACGAGGCTGATCCCGTATGAGCAATGCGATGCGCACGCCCGCAGGGGCCATAACAGTGGAAAGATACCAGGGGGCCGTGGCCGAAGGACGCTTCAGGCGTCTTTGGAATGCCAATGCTCCCGGCTATCTCTTCCTCCTTCCGTGGCTCATCGGCTTTTTCGGGCTGACGCTCGGGCCGGCCCTGATTTCGCTCTACCTCTCCTTCACCGACTTCGACATGCTGCAGTCGCCGCGGTGGGTAGGAATGGCGAATTACGTGCGCATCGCCACGGCGGATCCGAAATTCTCGGCCGCCATGCAGGTCACCCTGACCTATGTCGTCTTTTCGGTGCCGTTCAAGCTCACCTTTGCCTTGCTGGTCGCCATGGCGCTGAACCGCGGCCTGCGCGGTCTGCCTATCTACCGTGCCATCTTCTATCTGCCGTCGCTGCTCGGCGGCAGCGTCGCGATCGCCGTGCTCTGGCGCCAGCTTTTCGCCAGCGACGGCCTCGTCAACGCCGCCCTCGCCCAGATTGGCATCGAAGGGCCGAGCTGGATCTCGCATCCGAACTATTCGATCTATACGCTGGTCGCGCTGTCCGTCTGGCAGTTCGGTTCGCCGATGATCATCTTTCTCGCCGGCCTGCGCCAGATCCCGCAAGACATGTATGAGGCGGCCAGCCTCGACGGCGCCTCGAAATTCCGGCAGTTCTACAAGATCACTCTGCCGCTTCTGACGCCGGTGATCTTCTTCAACGCTGTCGTGCAGACGATCGAAGCCTTCAAGGCCTTCACGCCCGCCTTCATCATATCGGGCGGCACCGGCGGCCCGATCAACTCGACACTGTTCTACACGCTCTACCTCTATCAGGAGGCCTTCGGCAATTTCCGCATGGGCTATGCCTCGGCCCTTGCCTGGATCCTGGTGGTTATCATCGCGATCTTCACCGCCTTCTCCTTCCTGAGCTCGCGTTATTGGGTGCACTACGATGACTGAGATGACCGCTTCCGTGACTGCGGCCAGGCCGCCATCCGATATCACCAAACGCAGCCTGCCCGGGTCGCTCATTGTCCACGCCCTGCTGATCGCCGCTTCGCTGCTCATGGTCTATCCGTTGCTGTGGATGGTTTCGGCTTCGGTCAGGCCGGAAACCGAGATCTTCTCGTCGACTTCGCTCATTCCGTCGTCGATCGATTTTTCGTCTTATGCGCGCGGGTGGGTCGGCCTCGACGTCAGCTTCGGACGATTCTTCTGGAATTCGCTCGTCATCTCGCTGCTGGTCGTGACAGGCAATGTCATCGCCTGCTCGCTGACGGCCTTCGCCTTTGCCAGATTACGTTTTGCCGGCCGGAACTTCTGGTTCGCGATCATGCTCGGCACGCTGATGATCCCCTATCACGTCACGCTGATCCCGCAATATGTGCTCTTCCTCAACCTTGGCTGGGTCAACACCATCCTGCCGCTCGTCGTGCCGAAGTTTCTGGCAAGCGACGCCTTCTTCATCTTCCTGATGGTGCAGTTCTTCCGCGGCATCCCGCGCGAACTCGACGAGGCAGCGATGATGGACGGCTGCAGCGCCTGGCGGATCTATTGGAAGATCATGCTGCCGCTGTCGCTGCCGGTGCTGGCGACGGCCGCGATCTTCTCCTTCATCTGGACCTGGGACGATTTCTTCGGACCTCTGATCTATCTGAACGACATGAACACCTACACGATCCAGCTCGGTCTGCGCACCTTCGTGGATTCCACCAGCGCTTCGGATTGGGGTGGTCTCTTCGCCATGTCGACCCTGACGCTGGTGCCGGTGTTCTTCTTCTTCCTGTTCTTCCAGCGCCTGCTGATCGAAGGCATCGCCACGACCGGCATGAAACGCTGATGGCGGCAATGGAAAAGAGTGACATGAGCATCAAGACCGTCGCGATCGTCGGCTGCGGCATTGGCCGTTCGCATATCGTCGAAGGCTATCTGCCGCATTCCGATAAGTTCAAGGTGGCGGCGATCTGCGATCTGAACGAAGAACGCATGGCTGCCGTCGGCGACGAGTTCGGCATCGAACGCCGCACCACCTCTTTCGAGACGCTGCTGGCCGACGAAACGATCGACATCATCGATATTTGCACCCCTCCCGGCATTCATCTGGAGCAGGTGGTCGCCGCTCTCGGTGCCGGCAAGCATGTCGTCTGCGAAAAGCCGCTGACGGGCTCGCTAGCCGGCGTCGATACGATCATGGAAGCGGAAAAGACCGCCAAAGGCGTGCTGATGCCGATCTTCCAGTACCGCTACGGCGACGGCATCCAGAAGGCCAAACGGATCATCGATGCCGGCATTGCCGGCAAGCCCTATACGGCTTCCGTGGAAACCTTCTGGCTGCGCAAGCCCGAATATTACGCCGTGCCCTGGCGCGGCAAATGGGCGACCGAACTCGGCGGCGTGCTCGTCACCCATGCCCTGCACCTGCACGACATGCTGATGCATCTGATGGGTCCAGCGGCAAGGGTCTTCGGCCGCGTCGCCACCCGCGTCAATGATATCGAGGTCGAGGATTGTGCTTCCGCCAGCCTGCTGATGGAAAACGGCGCCTTCGTCTCGCTGTCCTGCACGCTCGGCTCGCAGGAACAGATCAGCCGGCTGAGACTGCATTTCGAGAATGTCACCTTCGAAAGCACGCACGAACCCTATACGCCGGGCAAGGATCCCTGGAAGATCATCGCCGCCAATGACGACGTTCAGGAAAAGATCGATCGCGTGGTCGGCGACTGGCAGCCCGTTGCGCCGCGCTTCACCACCCAGATGGGTCAGTTCCACGCCTTCCTCAGCGGCACTGGACCCCTGCCGGTGACCACGAAGGATGCGCGCCGTGCGCTCGAACTCGTCACAGCCATCTACCAGTCTTCCGACAGCGGCGCCGAAGTGCCGCTGCCGGTCGGTCCCGACAGTCCGAAATACGCCGATTGGCGCGCAAGAACGAAGTAACCTGCAAAAGAGAGGGGTTTTGAGAAGATGGCAACCAGTGTCGTTCTTCAGAAGGTCGAGAAGCGCTATGGCGCAATGGATGTGATCCATGGCATCGACCTGACGATCGATCCCGGCGAATTCGTCGTTTTCGTCGGCCCCTCGGGCTGCGGCAAATCCACCCTTCTGCGGATGATCGCCGGCCTCGAGGAGATCTCGGGCGGCGCGCTGCTGCTCGACAGCGAGCGCATGAACGAGGTGGCGCCGGCCAAGCGCGGCATCGCCATGGTCTTCCAGTCCTACGCGCTCTATCCCCATATGTCCGTTTACAAGAATCTCGCCTTCGGCCTGGAGACGGCGGGTTACAAGAAGGCCGAGATCCAGCCGAAAGTAAAACGCGCCGCCGAGATCCTGCAGATCGAGAAGCTCCTTGAGCGGAAGCCGAAAGCGCTCTCCGGCGGCCAGCGCCAGCGCGTGGCGATCGGCCGCGCCATCGTGCGCGAGCCACGCATCTTCCTGTTCGACGAACCGCTGTCCAACCTCGATGCCGAACTGCGCGTGCAGATGCGTGTCGAGATCTCCCGCCTGCATCGGCAGCTCGGCAACACGATGATCTACGTCACGCATGATCAGGTCGAGGCCATGACGATGGCAGACAAGATCGTCGTGTTGAATTCAGGCCGCATCGAGCAGGTCGGCGCGCCTCTCGATCTCTACAACAACCCGGCCAACCGTTTCGTCGCAGGATTCATCGGCAGCCCGAAGATGAATTTCCTCAAGGCCCGCATCGAAAAGGTCGGCGAGGCCGAAACCAGCATCCACGTCTGCGGCAACTCCGTCCGCCTGCCGCGCCGGCTGAAAGGCGAGGCCGGTCAGGAGGTCACCTTCGGCATTCGTCCCGAACATCTTTCGCTTACAGAGGGCGCCATCACGCTCTCGACCGTCAATGTCGATCTCGTCGAAAATCTTGGCGGCGCCACCATGCTTTACACTACGACGCCGGATGGGCAGCTCTTGACGATCGCCCTTGACGGCCAGCAGAAGGTCGAGCGGGGCGCCAATGTGAAGACTTTCTTCGATCCCGCCCGCTGCCACGTATTCGACGCCGCCGGTAAAACGATCTGACTCTCGGGAGCGCTCCCGCGAGTCCGGAGGGACGCGTAGCGCCGCCGCCGCTGCTTGACAGCCGATCCTGCTCTGTCCCATCCTTTCGGAAGGGGCCGAAAGGAGGGGGTGAGCATGACGCCTGAGGATAGGATTCATGCGCTTGGCATCTGGCGGGGCTCGATCGAAATATCGCCGATAGCAGGCGGCATCACCAACAGGAACTATCTGGTCAGCGATGCCGTCGCGCGTTGCGTGGTGAGATTGGGCACAGATATTCCGATCCATCACATCAGCCGTCAGAACGAGCTTGCCGCCAGCCGCGCCGCACATGCCGCCGGCCTGTCGCCCGCCGTCATTCACCATTCGCCTGGCGTGCTGGTGCTCGAATATATCGAGGCGAGGGCGCTTGTCCCGGAGGACATCAGGGCGCCTGACATGCTTGCCCGCGTGGTCCCGCTGGTGCGTGCCTGTCACCATGATATCGCCCGGCATTTCCGCGGCCCGGCGATGATCTTCTGGGTCTTCCACGTCATTCGCGATTATGCCGCCAACCTGAAAGCGGCAGGCAGCGCCTACCTTCCCTTGCTTGCGACACTCCTCACCAAGGCCGAGACACTGGAAGAAGCGGCAGGACCTTTCGATATCGCCTTCGGCCACAATGATCTGCTGGCAGCCAATTTTCTCGATGACGGCAAGCGGCTTTGGCTGATCGACTGGGACTATGCCGGCTTCAACACGCCGCTTTTCGATCTTGGTGGATTGGCCTCCAACAACGAACTGCCGGAATCGGCCGAGCGGCTGATGCTGGAAATCTATTTCGACCGGCCGCCAGCCGATGAGCTGATCAGACGATACGCCGCGATGAAATGCGCCTCGCTCCTGCGCGAGACGCTCTGGAGCATGATTTCGGAAATCCATTCCACCATCGATTTCGACTATGCCACCTACACGGCCGAGAATCTCGCGCGTTTCGAGCGCGCCTACCAAGCCTTTGAACGGGACCAATAAATGACGAGACAGTTACCGAAGACGGCAAAGGCCGTGGTCATCGGCGGCGGCATCATCGGCTGCTCGACAGCTTATCATCTCGGCAAGCTCGGCTGGACCGATACCGTCCTGCTCGAACGCAAGAAGCTCACCTCCGGCACCACGTTCCACGCCGCCGGCCTCGTCGGCCAGCTGCGCACGAGCGCCAACATCACCCAGTTGCTCGGTTACTCCGTCGATCTCTACAAGCGGCTGGAGGCGGAAACCGGCCTCGGCACCGGCTGGAAGATGAATGGCGGTCTGCGCCTTGCCTGCAATGAGGAACGCTGGACGGAAGTAAAGCGCCAGGCGACCACGGCTCAATCCTTCGGCCTGGACATGCAGTTGCTGACGCCGCAGGAAGCCTTCGATCTCTGGCCGCTGATGACGATTGACGATCTCGTCGGCGCCGCCTTTCTTCCAACCGACGGTCAGGCCAACCCCTCCGACATCACCCAGGCGTTGGCGAAAGGCGCCCGTATATCGGGCGTCTCGCTTTTCGAGGATACCGAGGTTCTCGATCTCGACATCGACAAGGGAAAGGTCCGTGCCGTCATCACCGCTGAGGGGCGCATCGAATGCGAGCGGGTCGTCGTCTGTGCCGGCCAATGGACGCGCGCCTTCGCCGCCCGCTTCGGCGTCAACGTGCCGCTGGTCTCCGTAGAGCACCAATATATCATCACCGAATCCTTCGGTGTGCCTTCTAACCTGCCGACGCTGCGTGATCCCGATCGGCTCACCTATTACAAGGAGGAGGTTGGCGGCATCGTCATGGGCGGCTATGAGCCGAATCCGATTGGCTGGGCGAAAGATGGGATCCCCGAGGGTTTCCACTACACGCTGCTGGACAGCAATTTTGAGCATTTCGAGCAGATCATGGAGCAGGCGCTCGGCCGTGTTCCGGCGCTGGAGAAAGTCGGCGTCAAGCAGCTCTTGAACGGCCCGGAAAGCTTCACGCCGGATGGCAATTTCATTCTGGGCGAGGCGCCGGAGCTGAAGAATTTCTTCGTCGGCGCCGGCTTCAACGCCTTCGGCATCGCGTCTGCCGGCGGCGCCGGCATGGCGCTTGCCGAATGGGTGACGAAGGGAGAGCCGCCCTATGATCTCTGGCCGGTCGACATTCGCCGTTTTGGACGCCCGCATTTCGATACCGACTGGGTGCGCACCCGCACGCTCGAAGCCTATGGCAAACACTACACCATGGCCTGGCCGTTCGAGGAGCATTCGAGCGGCCGCCCCTGCCGCAAATCGCCGCTCTATGACCGGCTGAAGGCACAGGGCGCCTGTTTCGGCGAGAAGCTCGGCTGGGAGCGGCCGAACTGGTTTGCCGATCTCTTCGCCAATGAAGAGCCACGGGATATGTACAGCTATGGCCGTCAGAACTGGTTCGAGGCCGTCGGCCGCGAGCATAAGGCGGTGCGCGAAGCGGCGGTCATCTTCGACCAGACCTCCTTTGCCAAATTCGTGCTGAAGGGCAGGGATGCCGAGGCAGCACTCTCCTGGATCGCTTCCAACGATGTCGCAAAGCCTGTGGGATCGCTCGTCTACACCCAGATGCTGAACGACAGGGGTGGCATCGAATGCGATCTGACCGTCGCCCGTATCGCCGAGAACGAATATTACATCGTCACCGGCACGGGTTTTGCCACCCACGACTTCGATTGGATCGCACGCAATATTCCGGACGAGATGCATGCCGAACTTGTCGACGTCACGTCAGCTTATTCCGTTCTGTCGCTGATGGGGCCGAATGCGCGAGCGGTGCTCGAAAACGTGACCGGCGCCGATGTCTCCAATGCGGCCTTCCCCTTCGGCCAGGTCAGGACCATCGGCATATCGGGCTGCCCGGTGCGCGCGCTGCGCATTACCTATGTCGGCGAACTCGGCTACGAGCTGCATGTCCCAGTCGAATTTGCCACCACAGTCTATGACGTGCTGATGGCATCAGGCGGCGAATTCGGCCTTGTCAATGCCGGCTATCGCGCCATCGAGAGCTGCCGTCTGGAAAAGGGGTATCGCGCCTGGGGATTCGATATCGGCCCCGATCACACGCCTGTCGAAGCCGGCCTCGGCTGGGCGGTGAAGATCCGCAAGAACATCCCCTTCCGCGGCCGCGGGGCGATCGAGCGGCAGCTGAAGGACGGCGTGAAAAAGCGCCTTGGCTGCTTCGTTCCCGACGATCCCAATACAGTGCTGCTCGGCCGCGAAACCATCTATCGCGACGGCAAGCGTGTCGGCTGGCTCTCGAGCGGCGGCTTCGGTTATACGCTTGGGAAGGCGATCGGCTACGGCTACGTCCGCAATCCCGAGGGGGTGACCGAGGATTTCGTCCTCTCCGGCGTCTATGAGCTCGACGTCGCAAGGGAACGCATTCCCTGCAAGGTGTCGCTGGCGCCGCTCTATGATCCGGAGATGGCGCGCGTGAAGGGCTGACATGAAGTGACGCGAAGAGACGGCGTGCCGTGGGACACCCCCCTCTGCCCTGCCGGGCATCTCCCCCACAAGGGTGGAGATCGGCAAGAGGCGACCGCTCGGTCCCTTTCCAGCAATTCACGGACTGCCAAGCGGTGTTGTTTGGCGAAACCGCTGGGCCCAGCCGATCTCCCCACCTGTGGGGGAGATGCCCGGCAGGGCAGAGGGGGGTGCCAAACGGCAAGCCCTTTGCTGAAAGCCTTCAAGCTCTCAAAACAGCGGCAGCCGGTCGTCCTGGATCAAGATCTCGAGCTTGTCCGAAACATCCTGCGTCCAGGCCCGGAATCTTGTCAAAGCCGACGGGAAGAGGCCGGGCAGGGTGAAGAGCGCCGCCGAAATCGCCGGACCGGTGCGGGGGACATCGGCAATCAGCGCGGCGATTTCCTGAGCGCGGGGATCGCGCAGCTCATAGCGTTCGCCATTGCCGCGCTCGCCCATCGCATAACGCATCCATGCCGCGACGGCGATCGCATAGGTCTCCGCCCTGTCGCCATGGGCTAGCGCCTCGCAAGCCGGCTCCAGCAGGCGCTGCGGCAGTTTTTGCGTGCCGTCCATGGCGATCTGGTAGGTGCGATGCGCGATCGCCTTGTTTGCAAAGCGTGCTATCAATTCCTTGGCGTAATCGTCGAGATTGATGCCCGGCACGGCGTCGAGCGTTCTCGCGGCCGCGTGCATGTGGCGGTAGGCAAGGGCGGCGAGGCCCGCATCATCCATCACGTCGCGAATGAATTCATAGCCGCCGATATAGCCGAGATAGGCAAGCAACGAATGCGCGCCGTTCAGCATCCTAAGCTTCATTTTTTCGTAGGCCGAAACTTCCTCGACCATCAGCGCGCCGCGCACCTTTTCCCAGGCCGGCCGACCATTAGCGAAATGGTCTTCGATGACCCATTGCGTAAAGGGCTCGGTCTCGATCGCTGCCAAGTCGGTGCGGCCCGTCAGCCGCTCGGCATCGGCATAGGTCGCCTCGGTGCTTGCCGGCGTGATACGGTCGACCATCGTCGAGGGGAAGGGGACACTAGTCTCGATCCAGCGATGGAGATCGGCATCGATGCGCGAGGTGAATTCCAGCACGAGGCGTTTCAGTACCGCGCCGTTGCTCGGCAGGTTGTCGCAGCTGAGCGGGGTGAAGGGGGCTATGCCTTTCTGCCTGCGGCGCGCCAGCCCTTCGACGAGATAGCCGATGACGCCGCGCGGCGCATGCCGATTGGCAAGATCGGCGACAATATCGGGATGTTTGAGGTCGAGGCCGCCCGTTGCGGGATCGAAACCATAGGCCTTTTCCGTCACCGTCATGCTGACAATGCGGATGGCAGGATCCTCGAGCCGCGCCAGCAGCCCGGCCGGATCGCGCGGCGCAACATGCGCCTTCAGGATCGAACCGATCACCTCGGCCGTCGTGCCCGATGTATCGCGGATCAGCATCGTATAGAGGCCGTTCTGGGCGGAGAGATTGTCCGCGACATCGGGCGTGCGCAGGCTCGCCACCTCGATACCCCAGTCGCCGCCTGCGGCTGCGAGCGCCGCATCCGTGAAGGGTGCGAAATGGGCGCGGAAGAAGGCGCCCGGGCCGAGATGCAGGATGCCGGCCTTCAGTGCATTCCTGTTATAGGCGGGAAGCTTCGCCGTCGGCGCAAGGCCGGTCACGTTCTGCAGTCTGTCGCTCACAGCTTGTAGGCCTTCTTCGCATTGTCATAGGAGAGTTCGCGCGCCACGAACTCGGCGTCCTTCCCGGAAATCCGGTGCTCGGCGACGAGCCCGGCGAGGAAGCGGCAGACCTCGCGGCGCCAGACGTCATGGCGGGCAGGGATCGACAGCAGCGCGCGCGTATCGTCGTTGAACCCGGCCATATTGGCAAAACCTGCTGTCTCGACCACCTGGTCGAGATAGCGGCGGATGCCGAGCGGGCTGTCATGGAACCACCAGGGCGGGCCAATCATCAGGCAGGGCCAGTGGCCGGCCATCGGCGCGAGCTCCCGGGCATAGGTCGTCTCGTCGAGCGTGAAAAGCAGGATACGCAGGCCCGGCGCATGGCCATATTTGGAAAGCAGCGCATTGAGGCCGCCGACCCAGTCTGTGCGTGTAGGGATATCGGCGCCCATATTGGGGCCGCGGGTGGCAAAGAGCCCGCTGTCGGTATTGCGTCTCGAGCCCGCATGGATCTGCATTACCATGCCGTCCTCGGCCGAAAGACCGGCCATTTCGGTCATCATCTGGCCGCGGAAGAGCTCGGCGTCAACAGCCGAAAGCGGGCCCTTTAACGCCTTGTCGAGCAGCGCCTGCTTTTCGGCAAGCGGCAGATCGGCGGTGAAAGCCGTGGGCACGCCGTGATCGGTCGCCGTTGCGCCGAACTGGCGGAAATAGGCGCGCCGACGCCGATGCGCCTCGATCAGGCCGTCCCAGCGCGTCACATCGGCGCCGGTGATCTCTCCGAATTTGACGAGATTGTCGCGGAAGCCGACGGCATCGGGATCGGTGACGCTGTCCGGCCGGTAAGTGGTCCGGACCTTGCCGATCCAGCCCTCCGCCGCCATTTTCTGGTGATGGACAAGCGGGTCGAGCGCGCCTTCCGTCGTCGCGATCGTTTCGATGCCGAATCGCTGATGCAGCGCCCGCGGGCGGAATTCGGGACGGGCGAGCTGGGCATTGATGTGATCGTAGAGCGCGTCGGCATTATCAGCCGTCAGCGGCTCGGTGCAGCCGAGCACGACTGACATCGCGTGGTCCACCCAGAGGATCGAGGGCGTTCCGCGGAAGAGATGGTAAAGTTTGGCAAAGGTCCGCCAGATGGCACGGCCCTCGGCCACTGGCTTGCCGTCGAGCCTGGGAACGCCGAGTTGGTCCAGGGTGACGCCGACGCTGTGCAGCATGCGGAAGAGATAATGATCGGGAATGACCAGCAGCGAGGCCGCATCTTCGAAGGGCTTGTCGTCGGCGAACCAGGATGGCTCGGTGTGCCCGTGCGGGCTGACGATCGGAAGATTGCGCACTGTCTCGTGGAGGTCCCGCGCGATGGTCCGTGTCGCCGGGTCGGCCGGAAAGAGCCGGTCCGGATGAAGAAAGCCGTTGCCTGCGTCCATCAGTATTCCTCCCTGATGGATTAGGGCCTACCCCACAACATCAGGCACGGCAAGGCCTTTTAGTAACCAAACGGTTCGGTTTCGCGCGTGGGCGCGCCCGCCCTCGAAAGCATTGACGCGGTGGCCTATTTCCGCTTTGGAAAATCATCTGTTCTGCCGGTGCCGGCAAAGGAGGATCAATGTCCGACGACACCAACCGCATCACCCGGCTGGAGGAAATGCTGGCCTATCAGGCAAAGACGATCGAAGAGCTTTCCGATCAACTCGCCGAGCAATGGAAGATCGTCGAGCAGATGCGCACCAAGCTCGACCGGCTGACGGAACGGTTCCTGTCGCTGGAGGAGCAGACGCTGGAAGCCCCGGCGATTACCCGCCCGCCGCATTACTAGCGGCACGCGGCGGAAGCCGCGTACCCGTGAAACGACCGATCAAACGCCGCCAATGCAGAGATATTTCATCTCCAGATAATCGTCGGCGCCGTGGCGCGAGCCCTCGCGGCCGAGGCCCGATTGTTTGATGCCGCCGAAGGGCGCCGTCTCTGACGACATCAGACCGGTATTGATGCCGATCATGCCATATTCCAGCGCTTCCGCCACCCGCCAGACCTTCTTGAGGTCTCCGGCATAGAAATAGGCGGCCAGGCCGAATTCCGTGTCGTTGGCCTGAGCGATGACGTCCTCGGCCGTCTCGAAGCGGAAGAGCGGCGCTACCGGCCCGAAGGTTTCCTCGCGCGCCACCGTCATACCGCGGGTCACGCCGGTCAGCACTGTCGGCGCAAAGAAGGTGCCGGTGCCGTCGAGGCGCTTGCCGCCGGTCAGAACATTGGCGCCCTTGGCAAGCGCGTCGCCGACATGGTCCTCCACCTTGGCGAGCCCCTGCTCGTCGATCAGCGGCCCGATCTCGACACCCGGCTTGAACCCGTCGCCAACCGACATTGCGGCGACTTTGGCGGCGAGCTTGGCGGCAAAGGCGTCATAGACGTTTGATTGGATATAGAGGCGGTTGGCGCAAACGCAGGTCTGCCCTGCATTGCGATATTTGGAGGCGATCGCGCCCTCCACTGCGGCGTCGAGATCAGCATCATCAAAGACGATGAACGGCGCATTGCCGCCGAGCTCCAGGCTCACCTTCTTGATCTGGTCGGCACATTGTCGCATCAGGATACGGCCGACCTCGGTCGAACCGGTGAAGCTGATTTTGCGCACTTTTTCGTTGCCGCAGAGCTCGCGGCCGATCGCCGGGCCATCGAGCCCGACAATGAGATTGAAGACGCCGGCGGGAATGCCGGCCTGTTCGGCGAGCACGGCAAGGGCAATCGCCGTCAGCGGCGTCTGCTCGGCCGGCTTCGACACGACAGTGCAGCCGACGGCAAGCGCCGGCGCGACCTTGCGGGCAATCATCGCCGCCGGGAAATTCCACGGCGTGATCGTGCCGACGACGCCGACCGGCTGCTTGATGACGATCATGCGTTTATCGTTGGAAGGCGCCGGGATCGTCTCCCCGTAAATGCGCTTGGCCTCTTCCGCATACCATTCGATATAGGCGGCGGCATAAAGGATCTCGCCGCGTGCTTCCGGGAAGGGCTTGCCCATTTCGGCCGTCAGGATCGCCGCGAGTTCGTCGGCATTGGCGACGATCAGGTCGAACCATTTGCGCAGGATGACGCTGCGCTCCTTGGCCGGGCGGGTAGCCCAGGCCGGCTGGGCGGCATGGGCCGCATCGATCGCCGTTCGCGTTTCGGCTGCGCCCATATCGGGCAGGGAGGCGAGCAGCTCACCGGTTGCCGGGTTGAGCACGTCGAAAGTTCCAGCAGCATTGCCTGATGTCCAGACGCCGTTGATGTAGCCGGCGTCGCGAAGCAAGGGAGAAGAGAAAGGAACGTGCTTTGTCAGTGCGGTGGTGAAAGCCATGTCATATCCTCATTGGGAATTGAATGCGGTTCCGATGCGGTCACTTGCCCGTGCTTGCTTCCAGCATTGACGTCTCGAGAATGTCGAGCGCCTCGCCAAAGACCTCGTCCTGAATGGTGATCGGCGCGAGGAAGCGGATGACGTTGCCATGGACGCCGCAGGTGAGCAGGATCAGCCCCTTGTCGAGCGCTGTCAGCCGCACCTTGTTGGCGAAGTCAGCACTCGGCAATCCCGTCGTCCGGTCATTGAATTCGACGGCGTTCATGAAGCCGGGTCCGCGAATATCGGCAATCTCCGGCACCTTCTCGCGCAAGGATTCAAGCCGCTGCTTCAGCCGTCCGCCGAGCTGGTTGGCGCGACTGCAGAGGTCTTCGTCCGCGATGACGTCGAGGACGGCATGGGCAGCTGCGATGCCGAGCGGGTTGCCGCCGTATGTGCCGCCGAGCCCGCCCGGTCCCGGCGCGTCCATGACTTCGGCGCGGCCGGTGACGGCAGCAAGTGGGAAGCCGCCGGCAAGGCTTTTCGCCATCGTCGTCAGGTCGGCGGCCACCTCGTGATGATCCATCGCGAACATTCTGCCGGTGCGGGCAAAACCGGTCTGCACCTCGTCAGCGATCAAGAGGATGCCGTGCTGGTCGCAGAGTTCGCGCAGTGCTTTCATGAAGGCCACGGGCGCCGGATAGAAGCCGCCTTCGCCCTGCACCGGCTCGAGGATAATGGCGGCGACGCGCTGCGGATCGACATCGGCGGCGAAGAGTTTCTTCAGCGCTGCGAGCGATTGGTCGACGGAGACGCCGTGAAGTTCTACCGGGAAAGGAACATGGAACACGTCGCCGGGCATCGCGCCGAAGCCGACCTTGTAGGGCACGACCTTGCCGGTCAGCGCCATGCCCATGAAGGTGCGGCCATGGAAACCGCCGCTGAAGGCGATGACGGCCGAGCGGCCGGTTGCCGCGCGTGCAATCTTGACGGCATTCTCGACCGCCTCGGCGCCAGTGGTGACGAAGATCGTCTTCTTCTGGAAATTGCCGGGCAACAGCGCGTTCAACCGTTCGGCAAGGCTGACGTAGTTCTCGTAGGGTACGACCTGATGGCAGGTGTGGGTAAAGTGGTCGAGTTGCTCCTTGACGGCTGCGATAACCCTGGGATGGCGGTGACCGGTGTTGAGCACGGCGATGCCGGCGGCGAAATCGATATAGCGGCGGCCCTCCTTGTCCCAGATTTCGGCATTCTCTGCGCGGTCCGCATAGATCTGGGTGGTCATGCCGACACCGCGCGAAATCGCGGCATTCTTCCGGTCGGTAAGGTGTGTCGCGGTCATCGATCTGCTCCCGTTTGAAGTTTTTGGATTTATCTTACATAAGTTCTGTAAGATGCTCTGGAAATTCCTACATTTTTCCTGCAAGAAAACAAGCGGCATTTTTTGCTTCAAACATCACGCGATTTGATGAATGTTCGCGCAACGAGAATCGGGGTATTGGCTGATGAGTGACAACGGGCCTGTGCGCTACAAGGTGGCGGAGGCCGCGCGGCTGGCGGGCGTCTCCGCCTCGACGTTGCGCCTCTGGGAAAGCCAGGGTCTGGTCGTTCCCGGCCGCTCCGAAACCGGCCATCGCCAATATAGCGCCGACGACGTGGCGCGGCTGAAGCGCATCTCCTGGTATCGGGCCGAGCGCGGTCTCAATCCCGCGGCCATTCGCGAGGCGCTGGAGAGCGAGGAACCTTCCGCCGACGGTGCCGAACCCGGCCAGGATTCCGGCCTCGGCCGTAAATTGCGGAGCCTCCGCCACGCCGCAGGCAAAACGCTTGATCAGGTCGCCGGTGATATCGGCATCACCGCTTCGACGCTCTCGACGCTGGAACGCACCTCGCAAGGCGTCGGATTCAAGACGCTGCACGACCTCGCCGAATATTACGCCACCACCGTCTCCCGCCTCTCCGGCGCGGAAAGCGAGGAGGTGCCGGCAGTGATACGCGCCGGCGAGTGGCGCACCTGGCCGGAAACGACCCCCGGAGTCACGGTGCAGCTGCTTGCCGAAGGCCGAAGGATGATGGATTGCCACCGTTTCGTGCTGGCGCCCGGCGCCGCCAGCGAGGGCGCCTATCGCCACGAAGGCGAGGAATTCATGCATGTCCTGTCCGGCCGGCTGGAACTGGTGCTCGACAGCGACCAGTTCTTCGATCTCGGCCCGGGCGATTCACTGTATTTCGAAAGCCGCCGCTACCATTCCTGGCGCAACCGCCACGATGGCGAAACCGTGCTCCTCTGGATCAACACGCCGCCGACATTCTGAACCAGCCGCAGCAGGAAGCAGTTTCGCAATGTGTGCCTTTGCGCTATAGCGCGAGTGGAGAATATCCGAACGAAAGACAGTCCGATGGCCGCCACCATACGTTACCACGAAGGCGATATTTCCGCGAGCGATGCGGCCCGCTATACCGGCGCGATCGCGATCGATACCGAGACCCTGGGCCTGGTGCCGCGGCGGGATCGTCTCTGCGTCGTCCAGCTTTCTCCGGGCGACGGCACCGCCGACATCATCCGCATTGCCGCCGGCCAGACACAGGCCCCCAATCTCGTCGCTCTGCTCGAAGATCCCACGCACCAGAAGATCTTTCATTACGGCCGCTTCGATATTGCCGTGCTCTTTCATACCTTCGGTGTCACGACCAGCCCGGTTTTCTGCACCAAAATAGCCTCGCGCCTTTGCCGCACTTACACCGATCGCCACGGCCTCAAGGACAATCTAAAGGAGATGCTCGATGTCGACGTCTCCAAGGCGCAGCAATCTTCCGATTGGGCGGCCGAGACACTGTCACCTGCCCAGCTCGAATATGCCGCATCCGACGTGCTTTATCTGCACGCGCTTCGCGACAAGCTGACGGCCCGCCTGATCCGCGACGGCCGCTTCGACCACGCTACGGCCTGCTTCGCATTCCTGCCGACCCGCGCCAAGCTCGACCTTCTCGGCTGGGAAGAGGCCGATATCTTCGCTCACAGCTAAGCGAATTGCCGTCAGTCTCCACTGTCTGCAGCCGCGGATGAACTGATCCGCGGGCGTTAGCGATTGGTTAATCTCTGTTTCTTAATATCCGATTTAATTTTTAGGCATTCGATGGCGCCGCTTGCGTCAGCGGACAGGAGGATCTGCTCGGGATGCAAGGGACCGGATGAGCGCGGTCCTTTCATAGAGCCTGCTTTCATCGTCACTTTACGAAAGGGCATGCCATGTTGACCCCCGTTCGTGCAGCGTCCAATGCAAGCTTTTCATCTCAGGGCCAGACTGCGGCGATCGTTGCTGGCGGTCTTGACCGTTCGGTGATTGCCCCCGCGCCCGTCAACGCGGTCGAAGCCGCCGACCTGAATTCCGCCATTGCCGGCAAGCTCAATATCCTGCTCCTTGCGGCGCGCGAGCGCATGGTCGAAGCCCTTTTCGATGTCATCGATGCGGCCGGCCGTTCCATTTCCCACGATCGCCG
Organism: Rhizobium sp. Nf11,1; assembly: GCF_050587665.1. Taxonomy (NCBI): domain Bacteria; kingdom Pseudomonadati; phylum Pseudomonadota; class Alphaproteobacteria; order Hyphomicrobiales; family Rhizobiaceae; genus Rhizobium; species Rhizobium sp. Nf11,1. The sequence continues at coordinate 39,523 of NZ_JBOBHU010000028.1, forward strand.
TGAAGACGAGACCAATCTGGCCTTCGCCTCTCGGCTTGCCGACGCCATTCAGCGGCTGCCGGCGGCCAGAATCGATGAGGTCGAACGCCAGCTGAATGAGCAAGGTCACAACCTGCCGCTCCGGATGATCGCCGAAGCCCTGAAGAACCCGGCGGGGCCTGAGGCGGCGCGTATCATCGCCTATCTGGAAATGGTGCGTTACAAGGATCGCGATCTTGCCGCCCGTGCCGTTGTCCGCTCCTATGGCCAGAACGACGCGTCTCCGATGCGTGCCGAAGCCCGGCCCGAGATCCAGCTGCATGAAGACAGCCTGCCCGCCACGATGCGCCAGCCGGCGGAAAAGCGAACCGAACCAGCCGGCAAATTGTTCGAGACCGCCCTGCTTGCGGCAACCGAGGAAGCGGTGACCGTCGCAACCGTGGAAGCCGCTGATCCTGAAATTTCGCAGTCTGAAAGCCGGATTCGCTCCGCTTCGGCGACAAAAGCAGAGGTTGCCCCGAAGGTCGAAGCTCGGCAATCGGCGCCGGCGGAGCCAGGTGACGACACGGCCGAGGTGACGGAACTGCCGGTCATTCAGCCTCGCGCAACGTCGCAAAAAGCCGATCCTGTCATTCCCCGGAACTGGACGGGAATCGTCGCCTCGATGACCGAAGAGGTTTCCGAGATGATCGTCACCATCATCCGCGAACAGGACTCGGAAAACGTGCTGGAGGATGGTGCTGTCGAGGCGGCGGTGGAGATCGATGTCATTCTCGACGAAGCCGTCATCAGCGAAGCGAATGAGACCTTGACGAGACAGCCGGCAGATCTGGTCGCCGACGCTCGACAGTCCGCAACGCTCCACCCGTCGCAGATGGAAACCGGAGCCACGGCTGCCGCCGCCCGACAGTCGAAAGAAATCGCCGCACAGCCGCAACCGATGCCGCTTCCCGAAATGGCCGAGGCCTCTTATGTGCCGCTCGCGGCCAGGGTGCCGGAGGGCTTTGCCTATGCCCAGCTGCCCTATCAGTTCGCCAAGGATACGCCGTCGAACGAAAAGGCCGGTGAAACCAGTCACCAGCATCACCATCACCAGGACGGTGCGCCGCAGGACGAGCAGCAGGCGAAATCCGGCGGTGAGGATGCCGAGCCCGATGCTGACGGGGCGGAAGCGGCACCCGAGCGCAGGACGCCAAGGATGATCGATGCCGAGCCGTCGGCGTATCGGCCCGACACGGCAGCCGATCCGGTCTACGCGCTCTATCAGCGCATGGTCGGCTGGGAATAGCGGCTTTCATTACCTGAAAATAAAAAACCCGCCGGATCGCTCCGGCGGGTTCCATATTCAGACGTGACTGCGAGGCTTATTCGCCGCCGCGGTTCTTCAGGGCTGCGCCCAGGATGTCGCCGAGCGAAGCGCCCGAGTCGGACGAACCGAACTGAGCGACAGCTTCCTTCTCTTCCGCAATCTCCAGAGCCTTGATGGACAGCATGATCTTGCGGTCCTTCTTGGAGAAGTTGGTGACGCGGGCGTCGACAATCTGGCCGACGGAGAAGCGCTCAGGGCGCTGCTCGTCGCGGTCGCGGGCGAGATCGGCACGACGGATGAAGGAAGTGATATCCTCGTGATTGACGAGCTTCACTTCGATGCCGCCGTCGTTGATGGCGATGACTTCGCAGGAAACAACTGCGTTCTTGCGCAGGTCGCCCGAAGCTGCTGCTTCACCAACCGAGTCCTTGCCGAGCTGCTTGATGCCAAGCGAGATGCGTTCCTTCTCGACATCGACGTCGAGAACGACAGCCTTGACGACGTCACCCTTGTTGTACTCTTCGATGACCTGCTCGCCCGGACGATTCCAGTCGAGGTCGGAGAGGTGCACCATGCCGTCGACATCGCCGTCGAGGCCGATGAACAGGCCGAATTCGGTCTTGTTCTTGACTTCGCCTTCGACTTCAGTGCCGGCCGGATGGCTGCGGGCGAATGCTGCCCACGGGTTTTCCAGCGTCTGCTTGAGGCCAAGCGAAATACGGCGCTTGGACGGATCGACTTCGAGAACGACGACTTCGACTTCCTGGCTCGTGGACAGGATCTTGCCGGGGTGAACGTTCTTCTTGGTCCAGGACATTTCCGAGATGTGGATCAGGCCTTCGATGCCCGGCTCCAACTCGACGAACGCACCGTAATCGGTAATGTTCGTGACGGTACCGGAAATCTTCTTGCCTTCCGGATACTTCGCCTGGATGCCATCCCACGGATCGCTCTCGAGCTGCTTCATGCCGAGCGAGATGCGGTGGGTTTCCTGGTTGATACGGATGATCTGAACCTTGACCTGCTGGCCGATGTTCAGGATTTCCGACGGATGGTTCACACGGCGCCATGCCATGTCGGTGACGTGCAGCAGGCCGTCGATGCCGCCGAGGTCGACGAACGCACCGTAATCGGTGATGTTCTTGACGACGCCGTCAACAACCTGGCCTTCTTCGAGGTTCTGAACGATTTCAGAACGCTGCTCGGCACGGGACTCTTCCAGAACCGTACGGCGCGAAACCACGATGTTGCCGCGGCGCTTGTCCATCTTGAGGATTTCGAAGGGCTGCGGGTTGTGCATCAGCGGCGTGACATCGCGGATCGGGCGGATGTCGACCTGCGAACGCGGCAGGAAGGCAATTGCACCGTCGAGGTCGACGGTGAAGCCGCCCTTGACCTGGTTGAAGATCACGCCTTCGACGCGCTCGCCGGCTTCGAACTTGGCTTCGAGCTTGATCCAGCTTTCTTCGCGGCGAGCCTTCTCGCGCGACAGAACGGCTTCACCAAGCGCGTTTTCGATGCGCTCGACATAGACTTCGACTTCGTCGCCGACCTTCAGCGAACCGTCCTTGGCGCGTGCGCCGAATTCCTTGAGCGCGATGCGGCCTTCGACCTTGAGGCCGACGTCGACAACTGCGACATCCTTTTCGATGCCCGTGACGATACCCTTGGTGACATAGCCTTCAGCCAGATCGTTCTTGGCAAAGGACTCTTCGAGAAGGGCCGCGAAATCCTCGCGAGAGGGAGTTGCTACTGACATAAAATCTCCTGCGTGGCCTTCGATAGCTTCAAGGCCCACGTATGCGCCGGTTGGTTCGAGTTGAATGGGCCTGAACCCAGTCCGCCCTCTTTCACGAAGGCAATCCGGCGCTTGGACGGAATTTCAGGCTGCATTAAAGCGATCCATGCGTCTGAGCATGCAAAATCGCTTGAATTTAGGCATTTCGGCTCAAGACCGCATCGATGATCGATTGAGCGGCTTGGAACGCGGCCTCTATACTCATTTCCGACGTATCAAGCAAGTGCGCATCATCGGCTGGTTTCAAAGGGCTGTCGGCCCGTCCCATGTCGCGTTCGTCGCGCCGCTTGACGTCCTCGAAAATCGCATCGAAATCCGCCGTCGCCCCCTTGCCGAGGATCTCATCGTAACGCCGTCTGGCGCGCACCTCCGGCGACGCCGTCACATAGAGCTTGACCGGCGCATCCGGGCAGACGACCGTGCCGATATCGCGTCCGTCGAGCACCGTGCCCGGCGTCTTTGCCGCAAACCGACGCTGCGCCTCGACCAGGGCCCGGCGCACCGCCGGCATGACAGCGATTTTCGAGGCGGCTTCGCCGATCTCGTGTCGGGAAAGTATATCGCGATCCAGCCCGGCAAGTTCAACCTCCCGCGCGATCTTTTCCGCCACCGCCTCGTCGTCGAGCGGCAGGCCGGCATCGAGCAGCGCCTTGGCGGTCGCGCGGTAAGTCAGGCCCGTGTCGAGATGGTGAAAGCCGTATCGTTCAGCGATAAGACGCGAAAGCGTCCCCTTGCCGGCCGCCGCCGGACCGTCGATGGCGATGGTGAAACTCTTTGTTGCCATGGGGATCAATCCTGCAATGATGCGCCGCGAGGCGCCGAAGGGGTCATCCTGCGCGGATGGGGCTGGAACAGCTGGAAGCTGGCGGCGGGCTGCGGCGCAGAGCCATGCATCGCGTAATCCTCTGTAACTGCAGCGCATTTCTTCCGAAGCGTCGGCCTGGCCGGCTGCTGCCTTCGCCCGCTTCTTCTACCGCCGCGGCTCGTTACCACAAACGCCGTCAGCGGTCATCCGCCAGCCGGCGAAAACGGCCGCACGGAGATGATAAAGTTTGGCTTTGACATGGGAAGCCACAGCGATTAAGGGGACCGGCTTATAAATTCCGATGGAACGCCGGCTTGCACGGCATTTTGCCGAATCGCGGATTCGGCCATTCTCACGAGGCTTATAGTGGCGAAAGCGGAACTTGGAACCAAGCGCACCGATCCGGAAACCGGCAAGAAGTTTTATGATCTGAACCGGGATCCGATCGTTTCCCCTTATACCGGCAAGTCCTATCCCCTGTCCTTCTTCGAGGAAACCTCGGCGATCGCTGATGTTGCCGAAGAAGACGAGGTCGCGGAAGTCGATACCGAAAACACCGAAGTCGAACTGGTTTCGCTCGAGGATGCCGATGACGCCGCCTCTGGCGACGACATCCCTGATATCGGCGATGACGATGTCGAAATCGAAGGCGACGACGATGACGACACCTTCCTCACGCCTGACGAAGACGACGATGACGACGACATGAGCGACATCATCGGCGTGACCGGCGACGAAGACGAAGTCTGATCAGACAAATGCCGGCCCGGATGACAAAAAATTTCCGGGTCGGATTTTTTAGGCTTGCTATCTGCGAAAACCGCAAGTAAGAAGCCGCCACTCCAGAGGAAACGCCCTCCGGAGCATCCCAGGACCGGCCACGCCGGACTGCCTTGATGGGGCTATAGCTCAGCTGGGAGAGCGCTTGCATGGCATGCAAGAGGTCAGCGGTTCGATCCCGCTTAGCTCCACCAGCCTACGCTCTTCGAGCTTCGGCTCGGCAAGCCGGAAGGCTTGGCGGACGAAGACGAGAAGGAAGCGGAGGCTGCCGCGACGAAGTTGCGAAGCAACGTAGGCGGGCCGTGATTCCTTCATGAAATATGTCTACATTCTCCATAGCATCACCTTTCCGGATCGCTATTACGTTGGCGTGACGGGCGACCTTAAGTCGCGTCTGGCAAAACACAATGCTGGAGAGGTCTCGCACACTTCAAAATACGTCCCTTGGTCTCTGAAGACCTATCTCGCTTTCTCCGACGAAGCTCAGGCCTTTGCCTTTGAGAGGTACTTGAAGTCGGCATCCGGCAGAGCATTCGCAAAGAAAAGACTTTAACCAGCCCGCCAACTCCGGCAGACCGCCCCCACGGCCCGCCGGCGTCTTTCGTCTCAAGCCTCCACGATCGCTGCCGTCAACCGCTTCACCACCGGCAGCACCAATAGCAGCACGGGAAAGGCGATTGCCCAGGAGAGAGCCCAGGCGGATGGCCACATGGCAAGTGCAGCCATGGTGAGGCCTTGTGCTCTGACGATGCTGATCGCCGAGACGACGGATGTCATCAGCAGCGAGAGGATGAGCGGCATGACGATCGAGTTGTAACGCTTGGGGAGTTTGCCTTTGGGCATTTTAATCTCCGTAAGATGCCGATCGAACAATCGCGCAGCGCCGACCGGCGGGTTGCGCGTTGATTGACGTAAACGCTTACGGAGCTTCGGTCTGAAGCGACGCCGTTTTATCGCCGAAAAAATGCGGCCGTGCAAGCGTCCGTCTCGGCCAATCCTTTGCCAATTCCTCAAGAAGAGGACTTATCCTTCATGCAAGAATCTCAGTGATTCGGCTTCAGGACCCTTCGACCAATGACCAGAGCAAGACGCCGCCGTATCATTCGTACACGACGAACCCTGACCGGGCTCGCCCTCGTTGGTTCAATTTCGTTTCTGGCCGGCATGACCGATGCGACCGGGCTGCTGCTGACCGGCGATTTCGTCTCCTTCATGACGGGGAATACGACCCGGGCTGCACTCGCTCTCAGCCAGGGCAATCTTTATCATGCGGCGGTGCTGATCTCCGCCATTTTCATTTTCGTGCTCGGCAATGCGGCCGGCATCGTCATCGCCCATGTCTCCGAGCGGCGCATCTTCGTCGTGCTCGGCTGCGTCGGTGCCCTTCTGGCGTTTGCTTCGATGACGACGGCTGAGGGCCTGATGCTCGCGCGGTTCTACATGATCGTTTTATCCATGGGCATGGTGAACGCCGCCGTCGAACATATCGAAGGCCTGCCGATCGGCCTGACTTATGTGACAGGCGCGCTGTCGCGTTTCGGCCGCGGCATCGGCCGCTGGATCATCGGCGATCGCCGTATCGAATGGACCATCCAGCTCGTGCCCTGGGGCGGCATGATGCTCGGCGCGATCGCCGGTGCGGTCCTGACGCGGCTGAGCGGCGCCCATGCATTGTGGCTGGTCTCCATCTTTGCCATGGCGCTGGCGCTTGCCACCATGTTCATTCCCCGGCCGCTTCAGCGGCGCTTCAACCAGAAGCTCGCGCCGCACCACACGGGCGCCCTGCGCTAGAGATAGGACCCGTCGCATTCCTGTTACCGTCGAATCGGATAGGAAGGACCGCCGCCGATCTTCAAGGGAGTAGGTCTTGTTCGTTATTTCGAAGCTTGTCTGGATTCTTGCCCAGCCGCTGTCGCTGGCATTCATTCTTGTCTTCTTCGCCTTTGCCGCCAGCCTCCTGCGCTGGCGCAGCTTGAGCATTCTCAGCGCGATGGCTTCAGTCGTCATCCTCTTCGTCACGCTCTACACCACGGCCGGAAACCTTCTGATGCAGGGTCTGGAGCAGCGCTTCGCCAAACCCGCCGCAGATCCCGATAGCCTCGAATGCATGATCGTGCTCGGCGGCGCCTTCGAAAACGAGGTGAATACGGCGCGTCACGGCATTGAATTCAACCCTGCGGCCGACCGCTTCGTCGAAGCCCTGCGGCTCGCGCAGAAATTTCCGCAGTCGCGCATCCTGATCTCGGGCGGCGACGGCTCACTCTCAGGCATCTACGAAGGCGATGCGGCGGCATCCGAGCGCTTCTTCCCGCTCTTCGGCATCGCGAGGGATCGCCTGATCGAGGAGCGGCAATCGCGCACAACCTTCGAAAATGCCGTCAATACCAAGGAATTCCTGGCGAGTCAGGGGCTTTCAAATTGCCTGCTGATCACCTCGGGCTTCCATATGCCGCGTTCCGTCGGCATTTTCCGCAAGCTCGGCATCGATATCGTGCCCTGGCCGACCGATTATCGCACCGACGGGCAGGTGAAACCGGGCCTGGATTTCACCCAGCCGAACCTCAATGCCCAGAATATGGCGACGGCGATCCGCGAATGGTACGGCCTGATCGGCTATTATCTCGCCGGCCGGACGTCGGAGCTTTATCCGCGCTAAGCCTATTTCTTCGAAATCGTGACGAATTTGGTGCCGCGCACGCGCGCCGTGACGATGCAGGGGTCACCTTCGGTGCGGTCGCAGAAACGCGGATGCATCTTCATTGCCAGCACCATGTTGCCGAAGCGCTGGACGAAGTCGTAGCCATAGATCTGTGCCGTCGCGATCATGAAATAACCGCCCTCGGCGACCTGCAGATAGAAATTATAGGTGCAGCCGTCGTCGTTGCATTGCGGCCCCTTCTGCCCGTCGCAGGTCAGCAGGCCCTCATTGACCACCGCGTCGATCAGCCCGTCATTGTTGATGTCCTGGCGGGTGACGAAGCCGTCGGCGAATTCGGCCGCCTTGCACTGCTCCTGAAAATGCTTCTTCTCGTATATCTCGGGGTCGGAGATCAGCGATTGCTGGGCAAGCGCGGCAACCGGCATGGCAAGCAACAGGACGATGTTGAGAACGGCGAGCACCAGCGTTTTCACAAGCTTTCCTCTTTTGGGCAAAGGCTCCGTAGTCCATGCATGCCGCCCAAAACTGTGCAGCAGTTTATGGATAGTGACATGCATCGAATAAAGACCGATGCTTTATGGCCGCGCCGCCTTGCGCCGCCCTTGCCGCCATGGTTCTTTCCGGAAACTGTTCGCCGGTCCCGGGGTCCGCATGTCCTTGCTTGTCTATCTCGATTATGCCGGTATTGCGCTGTTTGCCGCGACAGGCGCGCTCGCCGCTTCGCGCAAGCAGCTCGATCTGATCGGCTTTCTGTTTTTCGCCATGGTGACGGGAACCGGCGGCGGCACGGTGCGCGACATCGTGCTCGGCCGCGTGCCGGTCTTCTGGGTATTGAACCCCGCCTATATCCTCGTCTGCTGCATCATGGGCGTGATTGTCTTCTTCACCGCCCACCTGCTGGAATCGCGTTATCGCCTGCTGATCTGGCTGGATGCGATCGGTCTTGCCGCCTATTGCGTGCTCGGCGCCGCCAAGGGCCTTGCTGCCACCGGCTCGCCGACCATCGCGATCGTCACCGGTACATTGACGGCAACCTTCGGCGGCATCCTGCGCGATCTGATGGCAAACGAGCCTTCGGTGCTTTTGCGGCCGGAAATCTATGTGACGGCGGCGCTGATCGGCGCCGGCGTGTTTACGCTCGCCAACGCGCTGGGGATGCCGCTCTATCTGGCCTCGGGCTGCGGTGTCGTGGCGGCCTTTGCTGTTCGCGGCGGCGCTCTTTGGTTCGGTTGGACCTTCCCGATCTACAAACATAAGCCCGGTCGGCATCCAGACGATGTGATGTGAATCTTTTAGGTGCCGTCAGCCTTGTTTGGCCCGCAGGCGGATCACCACGTCGACATGAGCGATCTCCATGCCTTCGGGCGGCTCCGGCAGATTGCCGATCGTCAGGTTGCCGACGGGAATGTCGAGCACCTCATTATGGCCTTCGATGAAGAAATGATGGTGGTCGGAAACATTGGTGTCGAAATAGGTCTTGGCGCTCTCGACAGCGAGAACGCGGATGAGACCGGCTTCGGTGAACTGGTGCAGCGTATTGTAGACGGTCGCCAGCGAAACCGGCACGCCGGCGGCAACCGCCTCCTCATGCAGTTCCTCGACGGTCAAATGCCGGTCGCCCTTGGCAAACAGGAGGTCGCCGAGCGCGACGCGCTGGCGTGTAGGGCGCAGGCCCGCGCCGCGCAGCCTTACCTCTATTGCGATCGGGAGTGTACCCGTCATCAACACGAACTCCGATTATTCCTGCATAAAGCAATCATGTTTCTTCAAGCGGTATAACTTTTGCATCGGAGCCTTTCAATAGTTCAGTGGGGACAGGAGCCTGATAAACGCGGCAAAAACGGGCTTTTGATGCAAATAGGTCTGGTCGCAGCTCTGGCCTTCCTGTATGCGACCACCAAATAATGGCGTAAGCCTGGTCCAAACCGATGAATGAAGCTGCCTTGCTTGTGCTTCATTTTCTGAAGAACTTGGACTACACGTTCACATCCATCGGCTTCACGCGGGGGGAAAAAGAAATTTTATGACCACCAGACAGTCCAGCTTCTCGTATGAAGAACTCATCGCTTGCGCCCATGGCGAGCTGTTCGGACCCGGTAATGCGCAGCTGCCGCTGCCGCCCATGCTGATGGTTCACCGCATCACGGACATCTCCGAAACGGGCGGTGCCTTCGACAAGGGTTATCTCAGGGCCGAATACGACGTACGCCCCGACGACTGGTATTTTCCCTGCCATTTCGAAGGCAATCCGATTATGCCGGGCTGCCTCGGCCTCGACGGCATGTGGCAGCTGACCGGTTTCTTTCTGGGCTGGCTCGGCGAGGAAGGTCGCGGCATGGCGCTTTCAACCGGCGAAGTGAAATTCAAGGGCATGGTCCGGCCGCATACCAAGCTGATCGAATACGGCATCGACTTCAAGCGCGTCATGCGCGGTCGCCTCGTGCTCGGCACGGCCGACGGCTGGCTGAAGGCGGACGGCGAGACCATATACCAGGCGTCCGACCTTCGCGTCGGTCTATCGAAAGACAAGACCGCCTGACGGCATTTCGAGCGGCTGACGAAAACAACAAAGGTTTGATCAGATGAGACGGGTAGTTGTCACGGGTCTGGGTATCGTTTCCTCGATCGGAAGCGATGCGGCCGAAGTCACCGAATCCTTGCGCCAGGCAAAGTCGGGCATTTCCTTTTCCAACGATTTCGCCGAACACGGCTTCAAGTGCCAAGTCTGGGGCAGCCCGAAGCTCGGCCCGGCGGAACTTGCCGAACTGGTCGATCGCCGCGCCATGCGCTTCCTGTCGCAGGGCGGCGCCTGGAACCATGTCGCCATGAAGCAGGCGATCGCCGATTCCGGCCTGGAAGAGAAGGACTATGCCCAGAACGAGCGCACCGGCATCATCATGGGATCTGGCGGACCGTCCACCCGTACGCTGATCGAGGCGGCCGAGATCACCACCAAGAACAACAGCCCGAAGCGCATTGGTCCCTTCGCCGTGCCGAAGGCGATGTCCTCCACCGCTTCGGCCACACTTGCCACCTGGTTCAAGATCCACGGCGTCAATTATTCGATCTCGTCGGCCTGCTCGACCTCCGCCCATTGCATCGGCAACGCCGCCGAAATGATTCAGTGGGGCAAGCAGGACGTGATGTTTGCCGGCGGCCACGAAGATCTCGACTGGACGATGTCCAATCTCTTCGATGCCATGGGCGCCATGTCCTCCAAATATAACGATACGCCCGACACCGCCTCGCGCGCTTATGACGTCAACCGCGACGGTTTCGTCATCGCCGGCGGCGCCGGCGTGCTGGTGCTGGAGGAGCTGGAGCGCGCCAAGGCCCGCGGCGCCAAAATCTACGCCGAAATCGTCGGCTACGGCGCGACCTCCGATGGTTACGACATGGTCGCCCCCTCGGGCGAAGGCGCTATCCGCTGCATGCGCCAGGCGCTTTCCACCGTCAAAGGCGATGTTGACTATATCAACACTCACGGCACCTCGACTCCGGTCGGCGACAGCAAGGAAATCGGCGCCATCCGCGAGGTATTCGGCGGCGCCAAGATCCCGCATATCCAGTCGACCAAATCGCTGACCGGCCATTCGCTGGGTGCGGCCGGCGTGCAGGAATCGATCTATTCCCTGCTGATGATGCAGCAAGGCTTCATCGGCGAAAGCGCCCATATCACCGAGCTCGATCCCGAATTCGAAGGCGTGCCGATCGTGCGCAAGCGTATCGACGATGCGAAGATCGATATCGCTCTCTCCAATTCCTTCGGCTTCGGCGGGACGAACGCCACGCTCGTCTTCCAGCGCTATAACGGATAACAACATGACTGGAATCATGCAGGGTAAGCGCGGCCTCATCATGGGCGTCGCAAACAACCATTCGATTGCCTGGGGGATTTCAAAAGCGCTCGCCGCGCAGGGTGCGGACCTCGCCTTCACCTATCAGGGCGATGCGCTCGGCAAGCGCGTCCGGCCGCTGGCCGCCGAAGTCGGCTCGGATTTCGTGCTGCCTTGCGACGTCGAGGACATTGCTTCCGTCGATGCCGTGGTAGACGCACTCGGCGAGCGCTGGGGCAAGCTCGATTTTATCGTCCATGCCATCGGCTTCTCCGACAAGAACGAGCTGAAGGGCCTCTACGCTGATACGACGCGGGAGAATTTCAGCCGCACCATGGTCATCTCCTGCTTCTCCTTCACCGAGATCGCCAAGCGTTGCGCCCCGCTGATGGAAGGCAGTGGCGCGATGCTGACGCTGACCTATAACGGCTCGACGCGCGTCATTCCGAATTACAATGTCATGGGCGTCGCCAAGGCGGCGCTCGAGGCTTCGGTGCGTTATCTCGCTGCCGACTACGGCCCGCGCGGCATCCGCGTCAACGCAATTTCCGCCGGCCCGATCCGCACGCTTGCCGGCGCCGGCATTTCGGACGCACGCGCGATCCTCTCCTGGAACCAGCGGAACGCGCCGCTGCGCAAGACTGTGACCATCGATCAGGTCGGCAGTTCGGCGCTTTACCTGCTCTCCGACCTCTCCGCCGGGGTCACCGGCGAGATCCATTTCGTCGATGCCGGCTTCAACATCACCTCCATGCCGACGCTCGAAGCGCTGCGCAGGGCAGACGTGGAATAAAGACAGAAAGCCGGGCTTGAAGGCGAGCCCGGCTTTTCTTCAAGACTCATCCTCTAGAGCACCTCCGTTTTTCTTCGAATCACGGAAATGCTCTATCTCTTTGTTTTCACGCAGTTCCGAACGCAAAACCCGTTACACACTTTTGCTGGAATTGCTCTAGGGATGAATGACCTGCCGCAAGATAGCCGCCGAATCCCTGGCGCCCCAGCGGGTCGCAATCTTTCCGTTTTCGACAACGAACCATTCCATTGCTGTGACTTCGTAGCTTTTGCCGGTCGGGTCATGCCCCACGAGACCGCGAAAGAAACCGGAGTAGCGCCCGGTTTCCCGGTAGCGGACCACGACATTCGTTCCCTCCGCGGCGATATCGAGGATCTCGAGGTTTATATTCATGCCCTCGTGAAGCTCGCGCCAGATGGGTTCGACGTCGTCCAGACCACCATACCCCAGAACACCGTAAATCCGCGCATCGGCGGCAAACAGTTCGCGCAGTGCGACCATGTCGAAGCGGTTGAATGCCTCGACATACGCCATGACGAGCGCCTTGTTGGCTTCAGTCTCCATCCCTCTCCCCTGTGATTTCTCCATCTGCAGCAAGTCTAGCAGATCACTCGAGGCTGCCAATGCGGACAGCTTACTTCTTCGCCCACAGCACCTTGAAGCGCGCATTGCGGCAGGTTTCGCCGCTTTCCTTGAAATTGGCCGCCAGAACCGGCTCGTAAGGCAGGCCGCGATTGGCGACGAGCATCAGCCGGCCGTTACCGCGAAGGGCGGATGCTGCGGCCTTGATCATCGCCTGGCCGAGCGAAGGCTCGGCGGCGTGGCCCTCATGGAAGGGCGGGTTCATGATGACGAGGTCGTATTTGTCCTTGACCGGCTCGCTCGCCAGATCGTGCCAGAAGAAGCGCACAGGCGCGTTTGGGCAGTTCTCCGCCAGATTGTCTTTGGCGGCCTCCAAAGCGGCGTGGTTGGCCTCGTAGAGGTCAAGGCGGGCAATTCCAGGCGATCTTTGCGCCATCTCGACGGAGAGATAGCCCCACCCCGCGCCGAAATCCGCGACGTCGCCGGCAAAATCCTGCGGCAGGCGCGAGGCGAGCAGTTCCGAGCCGGCATCGATCCGGTCGTGCGAGAACATGCCGGCAGCCGCATGGAAGCGATCGTCGACGCGCACCGGCGCCTTCGCCAGCTTGGAGACGATTTCGCCGGTTTCTGCCGGCCGGCCGAACCAGAAGGCCACGCCGTGATATTTCGGCATATGGTCGATGGCGAGGCCGAATCCTTCCATGCGCTTGCGCAGCGGCTGGATGCCGTCTTCCTTGGCGCCGGCAACGACGATCAGGCCGCCGGCCCGCGTGCGGGTGATCGCGGCGGCGAGATTGGCCTCGTTCTCGCCCTTGTGCTTGGTGCAGAGCACGAGTGCTGCGTCATAGTCCTCACCGTCGATCTCAGGCGTGGCTTCGATCCGCTGCGCCAGCAGCTGGCGGTAGAGCGGCCGGAAGCCCTGGACGGCGCTGAGCGCGGCGGCAAAACCTTCCGGCAGCGCAAAGCCAGCCTCGGCGCCGAGGAAGAGCACACGCTCGCCTTCGCCGGGCGCCTTGATTGTGCCGCTGGCAAAGGGGTGGAAAAGAGTCTTCAGCGTTTCGCGGCTCATGGATATCGTCTCATTTAGAATAGAAAAAGGGCGCGGAAGATTCCCGCGCCCGGAATTAAAGCTGGCAGAGGCGGCTTATTCGGCCGCTTCTTCCTTCTTCTTCTCGTTCGGAATCTCCTGGCCGGTGGCCTGGTCGACGACCTTCATCGACAGGCGAACCTTGCCGCGTTCGTCGAAGCCGAGCAGCTTGACCCAGACCTTGTCGCCTTCCTTGACGACATCAGTCGTCTTGGCGACGCGCTCGGAAGCGAGCTGCGAGATATGGACGAGACCGTCGCGGGCGCCGAAGAAGTTGACGAAGGCGCCGAAGTCGGCGGTCTTGACGACAGTGCCTTCGTAGATCTGGCCGATTTCAGGCTCGGCGACGATCGAGTGGATCCACTTGCGGGCCGCTTCGATCTCCTTGCCGGAAGAGGAGGCGATCTTGACGGTGCCATCGTCCTCGATGTTGATCTTCGCGCCGGTCTTTTCGACGATTTCGCGGATGACCTTGCCGCCAGAGCCGATGACTTCGCGGATCTTGTCGACCGGGATGTTCATGACTTCGATGCGCGGAGCGAATTCGCCAAGCTGGCCGCGGCTTTCGGTGATGGCCTTGGCCATTTCGCCGAGGATATGGGCGCGACCGCCCTTGGCCTGGCCGAGAGCGACCTTCATGATCTCTTCGGTGATGCCGGCGATCTTGATGTCCATCTGCAGCGAAGTGATGCCATCGGCCGTGCCGGCAACCTTGAAGTCCATGTCGCCGAGGTGGTCTTCATCACCGAGAATGTCGGAGAGGACGGCAAAGCGATCGCCCTCGAGGATCAGGCCCATGGCGATACCGGCAACCGGCTTGGCGAGCGGGACGCCTGCATCCATCAGCGCCAGCGACGTGCCGCAGACGGTTGCCATCGACGACGAGCCGTTGGATTCGGTGATCTCGGAAACGACGCGCAGCGTGTAGGGGAACTGCTCAGCCGACGGCAGCATCGGACGGATCGCACGCCATGCGAGCTTGCCGTGGCCGATCTCGCGGCGACCTGGGGAGCCCATGCGCCCGGTCTCACCAACCGAGAAGGGGGGGAAGTTGTAATGGAGCAGGAAGCGCTCCTTGTACATGCCGGTCAGGCTGTCGACATACTGCTCGTCTTCGCCGGTGCCGAGCGTGGCAACCACGATCGCCTGCGTTTCGCCGCGCGTGAAGAGCGCCGAACCGTGCGTGCGCGGCAGAAGGCCGACTTCCGAAACGATCGGACGAACGGTTTCAAGATCGCGGCCGTCGATGCGGCTCTTGGTGTCCAGGATGTTCCAGCGGACGATCTTGGCCTGCAGGTGCTTGAAGATCGCGCCGACTTCCTCGGCCGTATACTTGGCTTCGCCTTCCTCGGGGAGGAAATGCGCCTTGACCTTTGCCTTGACGGCGTCGACGGCGGCGTAGCGGTCGGCCTTCTGGGTGATCTTGTAAGCTTCGCGGAGCTCTGCCTCGAAATGCTTCAGCATCTCGCCTTCGAGCTCGGAATAGTCTTCCGGCTGGAAGTCGCGCGGCTCCTTGGCAGCGACTTCGGCGAGCTTGATGATCGCGTCGAGAACCGGCTGGAAGCCCTTGTGGCCGAACATGACGGCGCCGAGCATGACGTCTTCGGGCAGTTCCTTGGCTTCGGACTCGACCATCAGCACGGCATCGTAGGTGCCGGCGACGACCAGGTCGAGGCTCGACTCATCCATCTCGTCGAGATGCGGGTTGAGAACATATTCGCCATTGATGTAGCCGACGCGCGCGCCGCCGACCGGGCCCATGAAAGGAACGCCGGAAAGCGTCAGCGCCGCCGAAGAGGCGATCATGGACAAGATGTCGGGATTGTTCTCGAGGTCGTGTTGGACGACGGTGACGACGACCTGCGTGTCGTTCTTGTAGCCTTCCGGGAAGAGCGGGCGGATCGGGCGGTCGATCAGGCGGGAAACGAGCGTTTCGTTTTCGCTCGGACGTCCTTCGCGCTTGAAATAGCCGCCGGGAATCTTGCCGGCCGCGTAGGTCTTTTCCTGGTAGTTGACGGTCAGCGGAAAGAAGTCCTGGCCGGGCTTCGGCGCCTTGGCCGAGACGACGGTGGCGAGAACGACGGTCTCGCCGTAAGTGGCGAGAACCGCACCGTCGGCCTGACGGGCGATCTTGCCGGTTTCGAGCTTCAGCGGGCGGCCGGCCCACTCGATTTCCACTGTGTGTGTATCAAACATATCTTGTCCTTCAATGCGGGAGCACGCGCCATCGCCGATATCAGGGCGCAGCGCACAGTCGACCGCAATCAATGTGACGTATCACGGGCAAGACAACGGGAGGCTTTTCATCGGCAGTTTCCCGAACTTCAGAGTTCCTGAGAAACTTGGGCCAAAGCCTTGGAGAGCTTTGGCCGAAAGCATCCGGCAATCCTGCCCCATGACAGGTCAGCGGTTGGTTTGGCAGAACCGGCCCATCCGGGCCTGCCGGTCGTTCCACCGCTTGAGATAGGGCGCGGGTGGAACATTTCATCGGGAGCGTCGTCCCGAAACAGATCCGGCGGACGCTTAAAAGCGTCCGCCGGACAATTTTAGCGGCGGATACCCAGGCTGTTGATCAGCTTGGAATAGCGGCCTTCATCCTTCTTCTTGAGATAATCAAGAAGCGAGCGGCGGCTCGAAACCATCGTCAGCAGGCCACGGCGGGAATGGTTATCCTTCTTGTGGTCCTTGAAATGTTCGGTCAGGTTGTTGATGCGTTCGGTCAGGATCGCAACCTGGACTTCCGGAGAACCGGTATCGCCTTCGGCAGTTGCGTATTCCTTGATCAGCGCAGCCTTGCGCTCAGCAGTGATCGACATCGGACGTTCCTTTCTATGAGAGGAGAAAAAGTCGCCACAAGCCGGGATGCCGTCCAGCTTTGGCCGTGAATGCGAGCAGGCGAACCTGACGCTGGCGCTGCCTATAAACCAAATCTGCAGCGATTGAAAGAGGGGACTCCTGTAGCCGCTTTCAACGGCCCGCCATGGCGTCCCGGATCATTGCATCATAACCTTCGGGATCCTGCAGCATGGCGAAATGGCTGGCATCCTTCAGGATCACGAGCTTGGCGCCGGGAATCTCCTTGGCCATCAATTCCGTATGATCGAGCTTGACGGCTTCGTCGTGATCGCCGATCGCGAGCGTGACGGGAACCGTGATCTTTCCAAGATCGGCGGCCGTCCATGCCGGTTGGGTCTCCCACATGTGGGAGATCTGCGTGACGAAGGCATCGTACTCGTCCGGCGTCGGCGAAAGCTTTCGGTACTGATCGCCGGCGACATCGATGTAGGCTTTGAAGGTCTGGTTTTCCATGACGTCGGCCTTGACGCCGTCGGTCGTGACGTTTGCCGCCTGGGCAATGACGCGGGTCAGCTTTTCCGGATGTTTCATTGCCATGTCGATGCCGATGATGCCGCCGTCCGACCATCCCACCAGCGTCACCTTGCCGATCTTCAGATGGTCGAGAAGGGCCACGTAATCCGATGTCATCAGATCGTAGCCGAAAGGCTGCTGGCTGCGCGTCGAGCGGCCATGGCCGCGGCTGTCGGCGACGATGACCAGGTGATCCCTGGCGAAATCGGCGATCTGGTGACCCCAGACGTCGGCATTTCCAAGGCCGCCATGGATGAAGAGGATCGGCTCGCCTTCACCATATTCGGCATAATACATCTTGATGTCGTTCACATCGGCCACGCCGCTCGTCGTCGCCGCGGGCATCGAAGGAAAGGCCGGCAGCTCGGCCCAGCGCTCGGCGGATTGAGCGCCGGCGATGGTCAGAAACATCGAAAAGAACGTCAGTACTCCGATAGCGGTTGCGCGCATTTTCATCCCCTTGTCGGGCCACCATGGCCCCTCGGGCGCTATGGCCCGAAAGGAAGATATCGCATCGCTACCGCCTGACAATCGTCAGTGGTGCCGACTCAGGCGAAAACTCGCTTCGGTCGAAACTCGCCCTGGCCGATTTCGCCGATCGCGATCAGCCTGCCGCGTGCCGTCGCATAGGCTTCGCTCTCGGTAATCGGTGCATCGCGACCGCGCACCAGGATCGGATTGCCCATCTTCAGCCGGTGCGCCTGGTCGTCGTTGATGACGAGATGGGGCAGGGCCGACAATGCTTCGCAGGTGTCGATCAGCAGCGCGTCGAGGGCGGCAAGCCGCTCGTCCATATCCTCGATCGCTTCGAGTGCCACGAGGTTTGCGAGCGGCACCATGGCGTCTTCCGAAAAGGGCGCGACAAAGGTGCGCCGCAGCCCTGATATATGGCCGTAGCAGCTGAGCTCGCGGCCGAAATCGCGGGCGAGCGCCCTGACATAGGTGCCCTTGCCGCATTCCACTTCGAAATGCGCGGTATTGGCGTCCGGGCAGGCAAGCAGGGTCAGCCGGAAGATTTCCACCTCGCGCGAGGGGATCTCGACGGCTTCCCCTTCGCGCGCCAGGTCGTATGCGCGTTCACCCGCTATCTTGATGGCGGAAAACTGCGGCGGGACCTGGCTGATCGTGCCGATATATTTTGGCAGGATGTCGCGGATCTGCTGTTCGGTCGGACGCTTGTCGGATGTCTGCGTGACCTCGCCTTCGAGGTCGTCGGTCGCGCGCTCCTCTCCCCAGCTCACCGTGAATTCATAGATCTTGCGGCCGTCCATTACATAGGGAACCGTCTTGGTCGCGTCGCCGAGCGCGATCGGCAGCATGCCGGAGGCGAGCGGATCGAGCGTGCCGGCATGGCCGGCCTTCTGCGCCTTGTAGAGCCACTTGATCTTGGAAACGGCTTCCGTCGAGCCGAAATCCACCGGCTTGTCGAGAATCAGCCAGCCGGAAATCGGCCGGCCCTTGGGTTTGCGTGGTTTGGACATCAGTCTCTTCTGTTATTTTTCGTCGTTATCGCCGTCGAGGTCGCGGCTCACCTCAGGCGAACGCAAGAGCTCGTCGATCTTCTTGTAATTGTCGAAGCTGGTGTCGTCGCGGAAGCGCACCTCCGGCATGTATTTCATCTGCCGAAGTTGCGGCCCGAGCCGGCCGCGGATGAACTTCGCATGGCGGTTCAACGCCTCGATGACGATGCTGTGGTCGGAAACGCCGAGCGGCGTCACATAAGCCGTGGCGATCTTGAGATCCGGCGACATGCGCACTTCGGAGATCGAAATCACGGTCGCCTCGATGATGTCGTCACGCACTTCGCCGCGCTGCAGCACCTGGGTAATCGCGGCGCGGACCTGTTCGCCAACGCGCAGCATGCGCTGCGAAGGCGCGGAGGATGTTGGTCTGGTCATTGTTATCTCTGTTTGCCGATGCGGCTGGGAATCGAACCCGTCAAAGGAGAGCGTCCATGACTCTTTTGGCTGAAAAGGTCAAGCCGGCAGGTAGAAAAGCCACCCGCCGGAGAGCGGATGGCTTTTGTCAAGCTGCTGGAACGCAGAGGATTAGAGCGTGCGCGTGATATGTTCGACGCGGAAGCACTCGATGACGTCGCCGACGCGCATGTCTTCGTAGTTTTCGAAGGCCATGCCGCACTCCTGGCCCATCGGCACTTCGGAGACTTCGTCCTTGAAGCGCTTGAGGGTCTTGAGCTTGCCTTCGTGAACGACGACGTCGTTGCGGATAAGGCGGACGCCCGCCCCGCGCTCGACCTTGCCTTCGACGACACGGCAGCCTGCGACCTTGCCGACCTTGGTGATGTTGAACACCTCCAGGATCTCGGCATTGCCGATGAAGGTCTCGCGCCGCTCCGGCGACAGCAGGCCCGACATCGCTGCCTTCACGTCATCCACGAGGTCGTAGATGATGTTGTAGTAGCGGATCTCGATGCCCTGGCGTTCGGCGAACTGGCGCGCCTGCGCATTGGCGCGAACGTTGAAGCCGATGATGGCCGCGTTCGAGGCTTCGGCGAGCGAAATATCCGACTCCGTGATGCCGCCTGCGCCCGAATGGACGATGCGGGCACGGACCTCGTCGGTTCCGAGCTTTTCCAGCGCGCCGGCAATCGCTTCGATCGAACCCTGCACGTCGCCCTTGATGACGAGCGGGAACTCCTTGATGCCGGTGCTCTGCATCTGCGTCATCATCTGTTCCAGCGAACCGCGCTGTCCCGACTGGCGGGCGGCCGCCTTGTCGCGGGCAAGACGCTGGCGGTATTCCGAGATTTCGCGGGCGCGGCTTTCGCTCTCGACCACGGCGAACTTGTCACCCGCCTGCGGCGTGCCGGAAAGGCCAAGCACTTCGACGGGCATCGCCGGCGGTGCTTCCTTCATATGCTCGCCCTTGTCGTTGACGAGGGCGCGCACACGGCCCCAGACGTCGCCTGCGACGATGATCTGGCCCGGCTTCAGCGTACCGTTCTGAACGAGAACCGTGGCAACCGAGCCGCGGCCGCGGTCGAGCTGGGCTTCGATGACGGTGCCTTCCGCGGTGCGGTTCGGATTGGCCTTGAGGTCAAGGATTTCCGCCTGCAGCAGAACGGCCTCGAGCAGCTTGTCGAGGTTCTTGCCTGTTTTGGCCGACACTTCGACGTCAAGTGTTTCGCCGCCCATCGATTCCACGAAGACTTCGTGCTGCAGAAGCTGGTTGCGCACCTTCTGCGGATCGGCTTCGTGCTTGTCGATCTTGTTGATCGCCACGATGATCGGAACACCGGCTGCCTTGGCGTGATTGATCGATTCGATCGTCTGCGGCATGACGCTGTCGTCAGCTGCCACGACGAGGATCGCGATGTCGGTCGCCTGCGCTCCGCGGGCACGCATCGCCGTGAAGGCGGCGTGGCCGGGGGTGTCGATGAAGGTGATCTTCTGGCCGTTCTGCTCCACCTGATAGGCGCCGATATGCTGCGTGATGCCGCCGGCTTCGCCGGCAACCACGTTGGCATGGCGGATGGCGTCGAGCAGCGAGGTCTTGCCGTGGTCGACGTGGCCCATGATGGTGACGACCGGCGGACGCGAAACGCGGTCGCCTTCAACGTCGGCGATGTCAAAGATGCCGAGTTCGACGTCGGATTCAGAGACACGCTTGACGGTATGGCCGAATTCGCCGGCGATGAGTTCGGCAAGGTCGGCGTCGATGACGTCGCCCGGCTTCATCATCTGGCCTTCTTTCATCAGGTACTTGATGACGTCGACGGCGCGTTCGGACATGCGCTGCGACAGTTCCTGAATGGTGATGGTCTCAGGCAGGACGACTTCGCGGGAAATCTTCTCGCGAGTCTCCTGCATCTGGCTGCGGCGGAACTTCTCCTGCCGGCGGCGCATCGCCGAAAGCGAACGGCTGCGGCCGGCGTCCTCGCCGTCCACATCGGCAGTGGTGATCGTCAGCTTGCCGCGGCGGCGCTCGTCATCCGTCTTCGGACGCGTGGTTACCGGCTTTGCGGGTTCCGGACGGACGATGCGGCCACGGGCCGGACCGCCGCGCGCGGCGCCCCGATCGTCGTCGCCATCATCATCGCGGCGGCCACGGGCGCCGACCGGTGTGGCGGCGCCGGGGGTCGGACGGGCGCCAGCGGGCGCTGCGCCATCAGGCCGGCGGGCAGCCGGAGCCGATGATGCCGGCCGCGGCGTGCTCGGACGGGCTTCGGTCACTGCCGGAGCCGGCGCGGCTGCAGCGGCTGCCGGTTCGGCGGCAGCAGCAGCGGCCGCTTCGGCCTGCCGGGCTGCCTCTTCGGCCGCCCTGCGTGCGGCATCCTCCGCTTCGGCTGCCTTGCGGACAGCCTCTTCGGCGGCGCGGCGTTTTTCTTCCTCGGCGCGGCGGATCGCATCCTGGGCGTCACGCGCCTGGGATTCGGCGAGCGCACGGCGGCGCGCATCCATTTCCTCAGGCGACAGATGGTTCAGCACGACAGGGCGCGGGCGATCGTTCGGACGCGGCTGCTGATAGGACTGCTGCGGACGCTGGTTGGCTTGGCCGCCACCGGGCTGATGAATCCGGGGTGCCGGCGTCGACTGCTGCGGACGCGCCTGAGCAGGTGCCGGCGCCGGTTCGGCTGCGCGAACCGGGGCTGCGGGGGCCGCAGGCGTGATCGGCTTTTCGTCTTCCGGGCGCATCGGGCGCCGCTTGCGGGTCTCGACCACGACCGCCTTGGTGCGACCCCGACCCATATCCTGGCGAACGGTACCCTGGCTCATCCCCGATGGTTTCAGGGTGAGCGTCTTCTTGCCCGTTACGCTGAGTGTCTTGTCGTCGTTACTATCGGTCATTCGTTCCCGTTCCTTCGGACAGGGAGCGATGACTAGATCAGACCCTGTCGTTCAAATAGTGTCGATCAATGAGAATGAAACCGGCCGATGCCGGTGACCGCCTCATTGTTTTTGCCGGCCAGCGCCGCCCGCTGCCCGGGACTGACCGCCAATACGGTACTGTTCGAGCATCTTTGCGCGCTTCACTACACCCTCACCCGCCTGCCCTGCAAGCACTGCGGCATGGATAAAAGCATTCTGGCCCATCAGGCCTTCCATTTCGCTCTCCGAGAAGAAACGGTAGGAAGGTATCTCCTCCTCGGTCTCCATTCCGAGGTGCCAGGCCTTGCGGGCCTGGTCGATTTTTCGCACTCCATCATCCGCTGCGTCAGTTGCGTGGAACACCGCAAGGGCTGCTCCACTTCTGACCGCGGCATCCACTTTCGAGGCGCCGCTGACGAACTGGCCGGCCTTGCGCGCCATGTTCATCATCTGCATCAATTGCGCAGCCAGCAGCCGGTCGACGCTTGCGCCGAGATCGTCCGCCGCTTTCACTTCCGCTTTCAGCGCCCGGGCGAACAGCTTTTTCGCCACCGCCCTGTCGACCAGCGACCGGTCGGCCTTCACCCAGCAGCCGCGTCCCGGAAGCTCGCGCTTCAGGTCGGCGACGACGGTTCCGTCGGGAGCCGCGACGAAGCGGATCAGCTCTTCTGGCGATCTGCTTTCGCGCGTCACGATGCACATGCGTCCGTTCACGTCATACCCTGCAAGATCGTCGTCCTCGGGAAGAACGTTCGGCTCATGCGCGGTCATCATGCTTCCTGTTCGGCTTCGGTGACCTCTTCTTCGGTCCCCTTCGCCAGGTCCTCTTCGGTGATCCAGCCAGCCGCGAGGCGGGCCTGGACGATCATTTGCTCGGCCTCGACACGCGAGACGTCGAACTTCGAGAACAGGCCTTCGAACTTCTTCGTTTCGCCGTTCTTGCGTTCGCTCCAGCCGACGAGATCATCGGCCGCACAACCGGCGAAATCCTCGATCGTCTTGATGCCGTCCTCGCCGAGCGCCACCATCATCTGGGCGGTCATGCCGTCGATCTGGCGCAGCTCGTCCTCAACGCCGAGCGCCTTGCGCTTCTCGTCCATCTCGGCTTCGAGACGCTCGAGGAATTCGCGGGCGCGCTGCTGAATTTCCTGCGCGGTCTCTTCGTCGAAACCGTCGATCGAGGAAATCTCGTCGAGATCGACATAGGCCAGTTCTTCGACGGCGGCGAAGCCTTCGGACGCCAGAACCTGGCCGACCATTTCGTCAACGTCGAGCGAATCCATGAACAGGTTGGTGCGCTCGTTGAATTCCTTCTGACGGCGTTCCGATTCCTCGGCTTCCGTCATGATGTCGATATCCCAGCCGGTCAGCTGCGAAGCAAGGCGGACGTTCTGGCCGCGGCGGCCGATCGCAAGCGATAGCTGCTCGTCGGGAACGACGACTTCGATGCGCTCGGCGTCCTCGTCGAGAACGACCTTGGCCACTTCCGCCGGCTGCAGGGCGTTGACCACGAAGGTCGCCGGGTCCTGGCTCCAGGGGATGATGTCGATTTTCTCACCCTGGAGTTCGCCGACGACGGCCTGAACGCGCGAGCCGCGCATACCGACGCAGGCGCCGACCGGATCGATCGAACTGTCGTTCGAAATCACCGCGATCTTGGCGCGCGAGCCCGGATCACGGGCGACCGACTTCACCTGGATGATGCCGTCGTAGATCTCAGGCACTTCCATGGTGAAGAGCTTCACCATGAACTGCGGATGCGTGCGCGACAGGAAAATCTGCGGACCACGCTGCTCCCGACGAACATCATATACGTATGCACGGACGCGATCGCCATAGCGCACGTTCTCGCGCGGGATCATTTCGTCGCGGCGGATGATGCCTTCACCACGGCCGAGATCGACGATGACGTTGCCGTATTCGACGCGCTTGACGGTGCCGTTGACGATTTCGCCGACGCGATCCTTGAATTCGTCGAACTGGCGGTCACGCTCGGCTTCACGCACCTTCTGCACGATCACCTGCTTGGCGGATTGTGCTGCGATGCGGCCGAAGTCCATCGGCGGCAGCGGATCGGCGATGAAATCGCCGAGGGCTGCGTCCGGATTGCGGTCGCGGGCAAGCTCCAGCGGGATCTGCGTCGAATAATCCTCGGCCTTGTCGACCACTTCGAGCAGGCGCTGCAGACGGATTTCACCGGTCTTGGGATTGATGTCGGCCCGGATGTTGGATTCGGTGCCGTAACGGGAGCGCGCCGCCTTCTGGATGGCATCGGCCATTGCGGCAAGCACGATCTCCCGGTCGATGACTTTTTCGCGCGCCACTGCATCTGCGATCTGCAGAAGTTCGAGCCGGTTCGCACTGACTGCCATTGTCTTGTTTCTCCGTCTTTACTCCAGGGTTCCCGTCCCTGGGAGCGGTCTGTTGATCGGTTATTCCTGGTCGTCTGCTTCGTTCTGGTTGGCGGCCTGCGCTTTCGCCAGCTTGTCGGCGCGCAACGCATCGCGGATCAGATCGTCGGTCAGAATGAGCTTCGCATCGCTAAGCGCCGTGAAGGGAATGATGGCCTTCTGCTCTTCCCCATAGGCGACCTGGTCACGCTCGAGCGTGAATCCATCGGCGTCTGCTTCGACGATCTTGCCGCGGAAGCGTTTGCGGTTGCCGATCATGATCGACGTTTCGCACTTTACAAGGTGGCCCTGCCAGCGGACGAAATCGGATTTCCGCACCATCGGACGGTCGATGCCGGGCGAAGACACCTCAAGATGATACTCTTTATCGATCGGATCTTCCACATCGAGGACGGGAGAAATCGCCATCGAGACTTCTTCGCAGTCCTGAACCGTCATCGTGCCGTCATTGCGTTCGGCCATCACCTGCATCGTCGCGCCGTTCTGGTTCAGCATGCGCACGCGGATGAGCCGGAAACCCATGCCGACGAGAACGGGTTCGATGATATCGGCAAGACGCTGGTCGAGCCCGGTTTCGGTAATCAGCCGCGGCTCAAGTTCGTTGTCTGCGTTTGTCATGTCCGACAAGCGGCGCTCCTCGCAATTTCAAGCTGTTCGGGCGATCGAGCTAATAAAAAAGAGCGGGTCCTTGCGGCCCACTCTTCATCAAGCGATCAAGAATTTGAGAGCCATATAGTCGGGTTTTTCCGAAATTGCAAGGTCTGCGACCGATTCCGCCAAATCGCTTCCGGCAAGGCGAACGAGCCTATGGCCAGCGAAGGTCTTGCGCATATATTGCCGGGGGGTCTCAAAAACAAAAGCGGGAGAAATCGTGGCCTACACCTCAGCGACATTGGCGCCCTTGCGGCACGATACCTATCGGGCCATCTGGTTTGCCAGCCTTTCCTCGAATTTCGGCGGCCTGATCCAGGCGGTGGGTGCTGCCTGGATGATGACGACCATCACCGCTTCGGAGGATATGGTCGCGTTGGTTCAGACCTCGACGGCGCTGCCGATCATGCTGTTTTCCCTGGTATCGGGCGCGCTCGCCGATAATTACGACCGACGCCGGGTCATGCTGACGGCGCAGTGCATGATGCTCGTGGTGTCGGCGCTGCTGACCGCATCAGCCCTTCTCGGCTGGATAACGCCCTGGCTGCTGCTCTTCTTCACCTTCCTGATCGGCTGCGGCACGGCGCTCAACAATCCCTCCTGGCAGGCCTCGGTCGGCGACATGGTGCCGCGCGCCGATCTGCCGGGCGCCGTCACGCTGAACAGCATGGGCTTTAATATCACCCGCAGCGTCGGCCCGGCGATCGGCGGCGCCATCGTGGCGGCGGCGGGTGCTGCCGCGGCGTTCGCGGTCAACACCCTGAGTTACCTCCCATTGATCTACGCTTTGCTGCGCTGGCGGCCGAGCACACCGGTCTCGACTCTGCCGCGTGAGGCGCTCGGCAGCGCGATCTTTGCCGGCTTGCGCTACGTCTCGATGTCGCCCAATCTCGAAAAGGTTCTGGTCAGGGGCCTTATATTCGGTGTCGGCGCCAGCTCCATCCTGGCGCTGCTGCCGATCGTGGCGCTCGATCTCGTCGCCGGCGGTCCGCTGACCTATGGCTTCATGCTCGGCGCCTTCGGTATTGGCGCGATCGGCGGTGCGGTGCTGAGTGCAAGAATTCGCCAGGCGCTGTCCAGCGAGACGATCGTCCGCCTCGCCTTTGCCGGCTTTGCGCTGAGCGCCGTCATCGCCGCCATCAGTCCGAGCGCCGTCCTCACATCAGCCGGGCTGCTCATTTCGGGCGCCTGCTGGGTCTCCGCACTTTCGCTCTTCAACACCATCGTCCAACTGTCGACGCCGCGCTGGGTGGTCGGGCGCGCGCTGTCGCTCTATCAGACCGTCACCTTCGGCGGCATTGCCGGTGGCAGTTGGCTCTGGGGTGTTGCGGCGGACCGCTATGGGGTCGCCGATGCGCTGCTGATGGCGTCGGTCGTACTGCTGCTCGGCATTGCGATCGGGCTGCGGTTTTCGATGCCGGCCTTCGCCTCGCTCAATCTCGATCCGCTGAACCGCTTCACCGCGCCGGCCTTAAGCCTCGACATCACCCCGCGCAGCGGCCCGATCGTCATTCAGGTCGATTACGAGATCGCCGACGACGATCTGGCGGAATTCATGGCGCTGATGGGCGAGCGCCGCCGCATCCGCATCCGCGACGGCGCCCGGCATTGGGCGCTGATGCGCGATCTCGAAAATCCTGGCCTCTGGACGGAAAGCTACCATACGCCGACCTGGGTCGAGTACATCAGACACAACCAACGGCGCACCCAAGCCGATGCCGAAAACATCGACCGGCTGCGCGCGCTTCATCGCGGCGAAGGCCCGCCCCATGTCCACCGCATGATCGAGCGCCAGGCCATCCCGCCAGGCGACGATGTCTTCCACAAGGCGCCGATCGATCTGCATCATTGAGAGCAGCCATGTACAGTTTCAGGCTCGCCCGCCTATCCGATCTCGCCACTATCGTCCGGCTTCTCGCCGATGACGATCTCGGCGCCGCCAGGGAAATCGTCTCCGATCCGGTCGATGCGCGTTATCTCTCGGCCTTTGCGGCGATCGAAGCGGACGCCAACCAGTTGCTGGCTGTCGTAACCGACGCCTCCGACCAGGTCGTCGGCTGCCTGCAGCTGAGCTTTCTTCCCGGCCTCTCCCGGACGGGTATGTGGCGCGGGCAGATCGAAAGCGTGCGTATCGCAAGAGAGTGTCGCGGAGCGGGGCTCGGCGCGCAATTCATCGAATGGGCGGTCGCCCAATGCGTCGAGCGCGGCTGCGGTCTCGTGCAGCTGACATCGGACAAGACACGGAAAGACTCGATCCGCTTCTACGAGAAGCTCGGTTTCGTCGTCAGCCATGAAGGGCTGAAACGCAACCTGTGAATCCGGCTACTTCAGCTTGCCCTTCATGCCGGCTTCGGGAAAGCATGTCGGCTTCATGCCGTTCTTTGCCTGCCACTGGCCGATCGAGCGCCGCGTCTTGTAGCCCGGCAGTCCGTCGGTGCCGCCGACGTCATAACCTTGCTGCTCCAGCGCCTTCTGCATGGCGGCCACATCCGAACGCAGCATCTTGCCGACATCGCCCCACTGGCCCTCGAAGGCGCCGCCGTTCGAGGCGATGCGGTCGGCGAGATTGCCGATATAAAGCGCGTAAAGGTCAGAGTTGTTATACTCCTTGATGATGTAGAAATTCGGCGTGACAATGAATTCCGGGCCGTCGCGGCCGGCCGGCACCAGCATCATCCCTTGAGCCTTCATCTCACCTGAGGGAAAGGCCTTGCCGGAGATGCGCTCGATACCGAGCGAGGCCCAGTGCGAAAGCGGCTTTGCCAGATCAGGCCCCTCCTGCGCGCAGGAGACCGCTTCGGGTATCGACACCTCGAAGCCCCAGTCGCGATCGCGCTGCCAGCCCTTCTTGACCAGATAGTTGGCGATCGAGGCGAGCGTATCCGGCACCGAGGTCCAGATGTTGCGGTGGCCGTCGCCGTCGAAATCCACGGCATATTTCAGATAACTCGTCGGCATGAATTGCGGCTGTCCGAGCGCCCCGGCCCACGAGCCCTTGAAGTCGGCAGGCGTGACGTCGCCGCCGTCGAGAATATGCAGTGCCGCCACCAGCTCGGTCCGGAACATCTCCTTGCGCGTCGACATGAAGGCCTTGGTCGCCAGCACTTCGATCGCCGATTCCGGGATCTTCGCTGCCCCGAAGCCGGTCTCGCGGCCCCAGATGGCAAGCACGATCGAGCCCGGCACGCCATAAGTCTTTTCGATCCGTTTCAGCGTCGAGCCATACTGCGCCGCAAAGCCGCGCCCTGTCGCTGCGAGCTTCTTCAGCCGGTCTTCGTTGAAATAGGGACCGGGCGAGGAAAATTCCGCCTGCGTCTGCTTCTGCTCCTTCGGCGGCGGGAAACCGGGCGGGGCGAGATCCGGCAGATTCCAATTCAGCGAGATGCCCGAGAAGGCGGCCCTGAAGGTCTTCTCGGAAACACCGCCGGCCTTCGCCTCGGGCCAGAGGTCGCTCTGCACCCATTTTTGGAATTGTGCCTCGACATCGGCTTTGGAAGGGGCTGCGTATGAAGGGAAGGGCAGGAGGGTCGTCATTATCGTGAATGCGAACATCCGCAGCCGTCGTAGAACACCCCCCTCTGTCCTGCCGGACATCTCCCCCACAGGGGGGGAGATCGGATAGGAGCGTCTTCTCGCCCTAATCGACGGCCACAAATGGCCGAAGCCGCTGGGCACATGACCGAGATTTCGGGAGGCCTGCGCCTCTTGCCGATCTCCCCCCTTGTGGGGGAGATGCCCGGCAGGGCAGAGGGGGGTATGGTGCGGCATATATAAACCCCTCATATCACCGTCCGTGCCCGCAGCGCGGCCGCGAGCGTGCCCTCATCGAGATAGTCGAGCTCGCCGCCCACAGGCACGCCATGCGCCAATCGCGTAATCTTCACGTCGAGCCCCTGCAACTGGTCGGTAATGTAATGCGCCGTCGTCTGCCCCTCGACGGTCGCATTGACCGCGATGATCAGCTCGCGGATGCCGCCTTCGCCGATCCGGTCGATCAGTCCGCGGATATTGAGATCGTCGGGCCCGATCCCGTCGAGCGGCGACAGCGTGCCGCCAAGCACGTGATAGGCGGCGTTGATCGCGCCGGCCCGCTCCAGCGCCCAGAGGTCCGAAACGTCCTCGACGACGATGATGACGGATTGATCGCGCTGCGTATCGGTGCAGACGGTGCAAGGGTCTGTTGTATCGACATTGCCGCAGCGCGAGCAGATCTTCACCTTGTCATAGGCTTCGCCCATCGCGTTCGACAGTGGCCCGAGCAACTGGTCCTTCTTCTTGATCAGATGCAGTGCTGCCCGGCGCGCCGAGCGCGGCCCGAGGCCCGGCACCTTCGCCAGAAGCTGGATGAGTTTTTCGATTTCGGGGCCGGTGACTCGTTTTGCCATGCGCCGTTCTTAACTGATATGCAACGAAAACGGAATCGCGGAAGGATCGGCCGTCCCATGAAAATCCTGGCGCTGTGCATCGGCAATGCGGAAAAGCTGGCCGGCAAGAGCTACAAGACCGGTATTTTCAAACATGCCGTCAACGGCGCCGTGATGATCGATGCCGAAGGGCTGGTCGGCGATGCCATCTGCAACCGCAAGCATCATGGCGGTGTCGATCAGGCGGTTTATGTCGAGGGATCGCTGACGCTCGACTGGTGGAGCAGGGAGCTTGGCCGGCCGCATGAACCCGGCACCTTTGGCGAAAACATGGTAATCTCAGGCCTCGACAACCGCGACGTCGCCGTCGGCGACCGCTTCATAGCAGGCGATCTTATTCTTGAGGCCACCGCCTGCCGCATTCCCTGCGCCACCTTTGCGGCCAGGATGGCCGATCCGAAATTTGTCAAGCGCTATACGGTGGCCGCCCGCCCCGGCATTTACTGCCGCGTCGTCAGAGGCGGCGTGGTCGAGGCCGGAGTGACGGTCGAGTATCATCCCTTTTCCGGAGAGAGGGTGACGATGCCGGAGCTTATGAAAACATTCGGCCAACGGCTTTCGGAGGCGGACCGGTCGCGATATCTCGCTGCTCCCATTCACTATAAGCTACGGGCGACGCTAGAAGCGTAGCGTTAAGAACGGCGTTCTGTGGGGATCGTCGGCCCGATAGCAGCATCGGCTATCGGAACTGCAGTCAAAAGGAAGACCAATTGCCTGCTATCAAAACGGCAGCTTGAAGCCGGGCGGGATCGGCAGGCCGGCCGTGAGCGCCTTGGTCTTTTCGGCGGCGAGCGACTCGGCCTTGTCCTTGGCGTCCTTGTGAGCGGCAACGATCAGGTCCTCGAGGATCTCGACGTCGTCTTCCTTGAACAGCGAGGGGTCGATCTTCAGGCTTTTCAGTTCGCCCTTGCCTGAAATGACGACGGTGACGAGTCCGCCGCCCGCCTTGCCTTCGGCGGTGAGCTCGGCGATCTCCGCCTGCATCTGCTCCATCTTGGCCTGCATTTCCTTGACTTTGCCCATCATGCCCATGATGTCGCGCATCGTCTCGCTCCTTGTTGAAACGTCAAAATTCTATGTCGTCGCCGGGCAGGATGTCGCCTTCCTCGGATTCGGCGGCAGCCGGCGGCTTCAACTCGCCTTCCTCCTCCGGTTCAGGCGCCCGCACGCGCACGTCGATGATCTTGGCGCCGGGGAAATGCGCCAGGATCGCCGCGACATCGGGATCCTGACGCGCATCGCTGACGCGCTGTTCCTGCGCCCTGGCTTCCGCCTCCACCATCGTCGGCGCGCCTTCCTCGCGGCTGGTGCTGACGATCCAGTGGATTCCAGTCCATTCCTTGAGCTTGACGGCGAGCTCATTGAGCAGCGTATTCGGCGCGCCTTCGGTGAGGTTCACATCAAGCCGGCCGGGCTCAAGACGCACTGGCCGCACGAAGTTGCGCACCAGTGCCTTCAGCTTGACGTCGCGCTTCTCGGTCGCAAGCTCGACGATATCGCCGATGGAATTGACACGCACCAGCGGCTTCGGAGCCTCTGCGGCCTTGGCCTCGGTACGGCCGATATTCTGCGGCTCCGGATTGGGCACGGCGCGCAGCATCGCGGTCGGCCCCGAGGGCTGCGGCCGTGGTGTTGGCTCAGGCGCGCGCGCGGCAACGCTGCTCTGATAGGGAACCCGCGTCCCGTTGCCGCCGCCACTGCCGGAGGGTGAGGAGGGGCGCTGGCCGGCGTTGTCGCCGGAAAACTCCGCAAGCCGCCGCGCCGCATCCTCGGGCGCCGGCAGATGCGCCGCATGCGCGAGCCGGATCAGCACCATCTCGGCGGCGCCCGCCGTGCGCGACGAGCCTTCCGTTTCGGGAATGCCCTTCAGCAGCATCTGCCAGATGCGCGACAGCGTCGTCACCGCGACACCCCCAGCGAATTCTGCCGCCTTGGTGCGCTCGATCTCGCTCAGAGAAGGGTCGTTTGCCGCATCCGGCACATATTTCAGCCGCGTTACCAAATGGGTGAAATCGGCCAGATCGGTGAGCACGACCACCGGATTGGCGCCGGCCTCATACTGGCTCTGGAACTCGCCGAGTGCACCGGCCACATCGCCTTTGACGATATGCTGAAAGAGATCGACGATCCGGGCGCGGTCGGCAAGGCCGAGCATGCCGCGCACGGCTTCCGCCTGCACGGCGCCCGCGCCGTGGGCGATCGCCTGGTCGAGCAGCGACAGGCCATCGCGGGCAGAACCTTCGGCAGCCCGCGCGATCATCGCCAGCGCGTCGCCTTCCGCCTCGATGCCCTCCTTGGCCGCTATTGTCGTGAACAGCCCGACGAGATCCGACGCGCTGATACGACGCAGGTCGAAGCGCTGGCAGCGCGACAGCACGGTGATCGGCACCTTGCGGATTTCGGTGGTGGCGAAGATGAACTTCACATGCTCCGGCGGCTCTTCGAGCGTCTTCAACAGACCGTTGAAGGCCTGGGTCGACAGCATGTGCACTTCGTCGATGATATAGACCTTGTAGCGCGCCGAAACCGGCCGGTATCGCACCTGCTCTATGATCTCTCTTATATCGTCGATGCCGGTATGCGAGGCGGCATCCATTTCGATGACGTCGACATGCCGGCCTTCCATGATCGCCTGGCAATGTTCGCCGGGCACGCGCAGGTCGATCGTCGGCTTGTCGATTTCTGCCGTCTTGTAATTCAGCGCGCGCGCCAGGATGCGCGCCGTCGTCGTCTTGCCGACGCCGCGCACGCCGGTCAGCATATAGGCCTGGGCAATGCGGCCGGTCTCGAAGGCGTTGGTGAGCGTGCGGACCATCGGCTCCTGGCCGACCATCAGGTCCGTGAAATCCTTGGGGCGGTATTTGCGAGCCAGCACCCGGTATCCGGTGCCCGTCGAGGCGGCATCTTTTGATTGTCGCTCGGTATCGCTCATCGCCCTGCTTGTCGCCCGAATTGTCGAGCATTTCGTGGAGAGAAGGTGGGAGGCTGGCACGATGACCCGTGCCGGGCTCGTTAGGGCTGCTTCCTTCCGGACCTGACCCGGTTGGCGAGTGGCTCGTCCACCACCAACCTCCCGGATGCACATATCGGCAATATCGTCATCAAAAGCAAGCCAACATCCAAAAAAACTGCTAGTCCTAGGAAAAGACAGGAGGAATGTCCCTTGGACGGTTTTGTGCTCGACCCCCGGCTGGAAAACGACAGCGTCAGCGTCATGGTCATCGGGCTCTGTGATCTCAGATTATCCAAGGATGCCCGCTGGCCGTGGCTCATTCTGGTCCCGCGCCGGGCTGGAATTACCGAAATCTTCGAGTTGACGCCGCTCGATCAGGTGCTGCTCACCTTCGAGACGGAGCTTGTCGCCAAGGCCTTGAAGGACATCACCGGCGCGACAAAAATCAACATAGGGGCTCTTGGCAATATCGTCCGCCAGCTTCATGTTCATGTCGTTGCCCGCTTCGAAGGCGACGCCAACTGGCCGGGTCCCGTCTGGGGTTTCGGGCGCGCTGAGCCTTACGAGGACGCAAGGAGAGACGAATTCACAGCAAAGCTGCGGGAAGCCCTTTCATCATGAACCATTCGCTTTTCGATTCGGATGTGCCGCATCCGGAACCCAGCAATCTCACTGCCTTTGCCGCCAACGACCTCAATCGCGATTCCGAACACCGCGACGAACATTCCGTCGAAAGGGCGCTGGCAAAGGACGGTACCCATATCTTCGCATTCGCCCAGGACAAGCTGGTGCTGAAACATGACGGCCAGGTGCTCGATCCGCTGTTTGCCCGTTACGAACTGCAGGAATTGCAGCCGAATTGGGACGAGACTGTGCTGCTCGGCTACCGCAAATCAGGCGAGCCGCGCCTTGCCGTTCCCGTCGGCATCGACGTCGAGGACCTTGCCAGCCAATACAAGCCGGCCGACGGCCGCACGCTGTTTCGCGAGATGCTGATCGACGAAGTCTTGCTCGGCGAATTCGCTCAGGCCGCAAGCCTCATCCGCTGGAATGGCGACAACCGCTTTTGCGGCCGCTGCGGCGCGGCGATGGAAATCCATATCGGCGGCTACAAGCGCGTCTGCACCGCCTGCGAACACATGATCTTCCCCCGAACCGACCCCGTGGTCATCATGCTGACGATCGATGAGCAGCGCGGCCTCTGCCTGCTTGGCCGCAGCCCGCATTTTGCGCCCGGTATGTATTCCTGCCTTGCCGGTTTCGTCGAACCTGGCGAGACGATCGAGAATGCCGTGCGCCGCGAAACGCTGGAGGAATCGGGCATCCGCACCGGCCGCATCCGCTATCATGCCTCGCAGCCCTGGCCGATGCCGCATTCGCTGATGATCGGCTGTTACGCTGAGGCCAAATCGACCGAAATTACGCGCGACGAGACGGAACTCGAGGATTGCCGCTGGTTCACCCGCGAGGAAACAATTGAGATGCTGGAACGCCCGAGTGCGACGGGCAAGGCCTCTCCGCCGAAAGGGGCGATCGCCCACCGCCTGATGCGCGACTGGGCGGAGTGGAAGCGGTAACACCATGCCGGTCGCCCGCTCGGAACGGCTGCTGACGCTGCTGCAGACGCTTCGGCGTTATCGGCGGCCGGTGACCGGAACTGTTCTTGCCCAGGAAACCGGCGTCAGCCTTCGCACGCTCTATCGCGATATTGCCAGCCTGCAGGCCCAGGGCGCGATGATCGAAGGCGAAGCGGGCATCGGCTATGTGCTGAAGCCCGGCTTCATGCTGCCGCCGATGATGTTTTCCGAAGAAGAGCTGGAAGCCTTGGTGCTCGGTTCGCGCTGGGTGGCCCGTGCGGCCGAGCCGCGCCTTGCCGGCGCCGGCGCCGATGCGCTCGCCAAGATCGTCGCCGTGCTGCCGGCCGACATGCGTGACATGGTCGATTCGGCGACACTCTTCGTCGGCCGCAAGCGCCAGGACGAGGACAGGGCCGATGTTTCGGCTATCCGCAAGGCGATCCGTCTGGAGCGCGTGCTCGAACTGCATTACGGCGACGAGCAGGGCCGTATCTCCCGTCGCCGTGTCTGGCCCTTCGCGCTCGGCTATTTCGAGCATGTGCGCATCATCATGGCCTGGTGCGAACTGCGCCAGGATTTCCGCCATTTCCGCACCGATCGCATCATTGATATGGCGGTCCATGAGATGCGTTATCCCCGTCGCCGCACAGCGCTCCTAAAGGAATGGCGCGAGACGCAGGACGTGCCGCTGGAGACCTGAACGCTGCTGCCATAAACTGTCAGCAGGGAGAGCTATTATCAGTCTCACTTCACTACAGCGCCGCGCGTCTTCGGACGCGCAAGGACGCTGGGACATCCAGGTTTAGCGCGTCGTGCCGATGCGCTTGGGAAGGAGTACTGATCATGGTAACGCCTCCAGTCATTCAACAGGCCGGCGATCGCTTTGCCTCCGACAGCTTTGCCGATATCATTTCGGCCGAAACCTTTGCCGACGTCCGGCAGTCGGCAGGCTCCGGCCTACTGCGCCTGGCTATGAGCTTTTTCCGGATCCCCGAGGGCAACCGCTCGAAACTCGATATCGAAGCCATACCGGATTCCCGCAAGCGCGACCTCGGTTTCATGGATGGGCGCAACCCGCGCCTCCAGGACCGGTTCCCGCTCTAAATATCTGATTGTCCAACTCATCCACTCGCCGAGAACGGGCGTTGCCTTCGCAGCGCCTTTTGTTTCCTGCTGCCATAAATTGGCAGCAGGAGATCACGCCGACCCAACTTACTGCAACGGGAGAACCGAAATGACCAGCCCCAATCTGATAATTCTCTATGTCAAGGATCCGGCAGAGAGCGCAAGCTTCTATCGGAACCTCCTGAACCGCGAGCCGGCCGTCGAAGCGCCGAATTTCGTCGCCTTCCCGCTCGATGGCGGCTTCACCCTTGGTCTCTGGCGGCGCAGCAAGGTCGAGCCGCAGCCCTCGGCCATCGGCAATCGAGGCGAAGTGGCCTTCATGCTGGCGGGAGAAAATGCCGTCGCCAGGCAATACGATGACTGGCGTCAGCGTGGCCTGCCGATTGCCCAGGAACTGACTGAACTCGATTTCGGCCCGACCTTCGTCGTGCTCGACCCGGACGGGCATCGGCTCCGCGTATGCGAGCCGGATAAATAATCAGAGAGCGCGGGGCCTGTTAAAGCAGGCCTCGCATCACATGCCCCTTGTAGACCCCGAGGATGCGCACCTTTTCGGAGAAGAAACGCAGCTCCTCCAATGCTCGGCGAACGTTCGGATCGTTCGGATGGCCCTCGATATCGGCGTAGAATTGCGTCGCCACGAATTTTCCGCCGAGCTGATAGCTTTCGAGCTTCGTCATGTTGATGTTGTTCGTCGCAAACCCGCCGAGCGCCTTGTAGAGCGCAGCCGGAATGTTGCGAACGTTGAAGACGAAGGTGGTGACGACCTTTTCCTCAGCCGAAGTGCGTTGCGCCCATTCCTCATCGCGCGACAGGATCACGAAACGGGTGACGTTGTTTTCCGTATCCTCGACATTCTCGGCGACGATCTCCAGCCCATAGAGATCAGCGGCAAGGCGCGGAGCAAGCGCCGCCATCGAGCGATCGCCGGTTTCCTTCACGAGTTTTGCCGCCCCGGCCGTATCGCCGGCGATGACAGGCTTCCAGCCGTGAGCGCGCACAATCTTGCGGCACTGTCCGAGGGCGTGGATATGGCTGTGGACGGTGCGGATCTCATCCTTGGTGACCCCGGGCAGAACCATCAGCTGAAAGCGGATCGGCATGAAATATTCGCCGATGATATGCAGCCGCGATTCCGGCAGCAGATGATGGATGTCGGCGACGCGTCCGGCAATGGTATTCTCGATCGGGATCATTGCGATATCGGCGTCGCCATTGTCGACCGCCGTGAAGGCATCCTCGAAAGTCTGGCAGGGCAGCGGCTCCATTGTCGGAAACATGTCGCGGCAGGCCATGTCGGAATTGGCGCCGAATTCGCCCTGGAAGGCGATCCTGTTGGTCTTGATGTTCATGATAGTCCCGTCAGTTCTGCCGTGCAGAGAGGATGCGCTGCGCTTTTTCGAGGTCGGCCGGAGTATCGACACCGAGCGGAACCGTGTCAACGATCTCGGCATCTATGCGCATGCCGGCCTCCAGTGCCCGCAACTGCTCCAGCGATTCGCGCTTTTCAAGCGTCGACGGGCCGAGCGACACGAACCGTTCAAGCGCTGCGCGCCGATAGGCATAGAGACCGATATGATGGTACAGCGGCCCCTTGCCGTAGGGCGCCGTCGCGCGCGTGAAGTAGAGGCCGCGCAGGCGGGTGTCAGAAATCGGCGAGCCAATGACCTTGACGATGTGCGGCGCAGTCTTGTCCTCCTCGTTGTCGATTTCAATGGTGAGCGTGCCGATATCGACTGCTTCGTTCTCGAGGGGGCGCAAGGCCGCCCGCACCGTTTCCGGCTCGATCGTCGGCAGGTCGCCCTGGACGTTGACGATGAACTTCGCCTTGCCGTCCGGATCAACCTTCTTCAACGCCTCGAAGATGCGGTCCGAGCCGGATTGATGATCCTTGCTGGTCATGACGACTTCGAAACCGGCGGCGGCCACCGTATCGAACACTTGCGGATCGTCGACGGCGACGACGACGCGGCCGATTTCGGCTTCTTTTGCGCGCATGGCCACCTGCACGATCATCGGCAGTCCGCAAATATCCGCGAGCGGCTTGCCCGGAAGCCGGGTGGAGGCCATCCGTGCCGGGATCAATACGAGCACGTCGTCGAAATTTGAATCACGCATGGTTCGGGCCTTCTATTCCGGGCTGAAAAGTGTCAAAAAGTCTCACGCATAAGACCATTTAGACAGTTGCAACGAACAGTCAAAAGACATAGGTTCCGCGCGATTTCAAGATGGTCCGGTTCTGGTCTGCCGGCTGCAAGGGGAGCATTGCAGATGAATTCATACGTCAATACGGCCGTGGGGGCACTGCTCGGAACGATTTTCGTTCTGATGTCGGTCTCCATCGCGTCCGAGGGGATCTTCCATTCCGAAGCGCCGGAGAAGGAAGGTTTCGCGATCGTTGCCGAAGAGGCGCCTGCCGCCGGCGGTGAAGCTGCGCCGGCCGCTGCCGTTCCGATCGCCCAGTTGCTCGCTTCTGCAGATGCCAAGGCCGGTGAAGCGATCTTCAAGAAGTGTCAGGCCTGTCATGACGGCACCAAAGGCGGACCGAACAAGGTCGGTCCGAACCTCTTCGGTGTCGTAGATCGCCCGATCGCCTCGCATGAGGGCTTTGCCTATTCCGCTGCGATGAAGGATTTCTCCAAGGGCGGCAGCGAGAAGTGGACTTTCGAGAACCTCAACAAGTTCCTGCTGGCGCCGAAGAAGGACGTTCCAGGCACCGCGATGGGCTTCGCCGGTCTGGCGAAGGATCAGGATCGCGCCAACGTCATCCTCTACCTGCACACGCTCGCTGATTCGCCGGTGCCGCTTCCGGATCCGAAAACGGCCACGCAGTGAACGGCACGATGATCGCATTCATGGAAAAGCCCGGCTCGCAAGCCGGGCTTTTCTTATTATGCCGAGACCCGCTCAGGCGCCGAGGAAATAGGCCCAGAGCGAGACGGTGATAGCGCCGAGCGCGGTGGTCACCGTGATCGTCGAGGCGGCGAGGCTGTGACCGACGCCGAACCGGTTGGCGATCAGCCAGGCGTTGACGCCGGTCGGCACCGATGAGGTCAGTACGATCGCTGCCGTCCATGCAGGGCTGAGGCCGAGGAGATGGCTCGCCGCCCAGACGCAACCGGGCAGCAGCAGCAGTTTTAAGCTCGAGGTGACGCTGGCGATGCCGAAATTGCCGGAGACGCCGTATCTCTCCAGCGCCATGCCGAGCGAGATCAGCGCCGCCGGACCGGCAATGCCGGCGATCTGATTGACGACCGTCGCCAGCGTCGCTGTCATGGTAAGGCCGGAAAGGTGCATGGCCATGCCGGCCGCAAGACCGATCACCAACGGATTGCGTATGAGATTGATGGCGATCTGGCGAAGCACGAACACCATGCTGCGGTCGCTTTTGCCGGCGATCTTGCGCTCCGCGTGCTCCATCAGCACTGTGCCGGCGACCATCATGACAGGCAGATGCACGGCAAGCAGGATCGACAACGCCACCAGCCCTTCGTCGCCGATGGTTCGCTGAACGAGCGGCAGCCCGATGAAGACGTTGTTGGCGAAGGCTGAGGACACCCCGGCAAGTACGCCAATCCGTTCGTCGCGGCCGAAAAGCCGTGTGGCGGCGATATGCCCGGCCGTCCAGGTGATGGCGACGCCGGAGAAATAGACGATCCAGAGCCGGAAAGGGGAGGCGCCGTGGAAATCCGCTTCGGCGATGGTGCGGAAGAGCAGAAGCGGCACGGCGATCTTGAAGACGAATTCGCTGAGCGCGTCGCCGACATTCGATGCCATCAGGCCGCTGCGAACGATCACCCAGCCTATGAGGATCAGGATGAAGATAGGAAGGACGTCGAGAATGATGGCTGACATGAGGCGGGATGCTCTGCGGGGAGGGGAATATCCGACCTCTACAGCATCGGTCCGAAAATCGGAATGGATTTTCGGTAAGCCCGATGCGCAGATTTAAAGAGTGAGAGCGTTCTTTGTGCGCCCGAACTGACGCACGGCGCTCGATCAGCAAAAGGCAAGCGCCGCCCGATCCGGCCGCGGAGCTCTCCGCAAAGCAAAAAAAGCGGGCACAGCCCGCTT
>NZ_JBOBHU010000029.1:0-65359 GCF_050587665.1 Rhizobium sp. Nf11,1
CGCGGGGCGAAGGGGATATGCCGCAACCTCTCGGCTCCCCGCGAGCCTCTCGCATGGCACGTCCCCTCTCCCCGTGATTACGGGGAGAGGGTTAGGGTGAGGGGCAGCGTCCGCGGTACGCATCGCTTATCGCTCGCGTCGCGTACCACGCTAGAACCGCACCGTAAAATCAGTGCCCTTGCCGACTTCGGACTTGACGATCAGCCGGGCGCGGTGGCGGGTGAGGATATGTTTGACGATGGCAAGGCCGAGGCCGGTGCCTTTCTTCGAGCGGCTGTCCTCGATGCTGACGCGGTAGAAGCGCTCCGTCAGACGCGGCACGTGCTCGGCCGGGATGCCCGGACCCTTGTCGATGATGCTGACCTCCACCGGGGCGCCGGCGCCGTTCTTCAGCCAGACGTCGACGATCTTGCCTTCCTGACCATATTTGCAGGCATTCTCGATCAGGTTCTCGAAGACCTGGACAAGCTCGTCGCGATCCCCCAGCACCTCCACCTTGCCATCCGGCAGATGCAGGTCGATATCGACGCCGACGTCCCTGGCGAGCGGCACCAGCGAGTCGCGGACATGGCCGAGCAGCGGCACCAGATCGACCTTCTCATCCGGCGCGAGGTGCGATTTCAGCTCCAGCCGGGAGAGCGACAGCAGGTCATCGACCAGCCGGCTCATGCGGGTGGTCTGATCGAGCATGATGCCCAAAAACTGCGCCTGCGCCTTCTGATCGTTCTTCGCCGGTCCCTGGATGGTTTCGATGAAGCCGCGCAATGAAGCAAGCGGCGTGCGCAGCTCGTGGCTGGCATTGGCGACGAAATCCGAACGCATGCGGTCGATGCGGCGGACCTCAGATATATCGCGGAAGGAGAGGATGAAAAACCGCTCCCGCTGGCCCTCGGCCTGGAATTCGACAGGCGCGCTGCGGACGATATAGACGCGTTCGGACGGCAGCCGCTCGGCATGCTCGATCTGGTTCGGCGCGTTGGTGGCGATAGTTTCGCGTACCATGTCGAGCACGCCGGGCGAGCGCAGCCGGGCCGACATATGGGCGCCGAGCGCCACCTCACCGAAGGCCTTTTCGGCGGCAGGGTTCTGGAACAGCACCGAGGCGTCGTCCGACAGCACCATGGCGGGAATATCGAGCCCGGCAAGCGTGGCGGAAACGTCAGGCAGGCGGCTTGGCGGTGCTTGCGGCTCCGCTGCCGCCGGCTCGACGGGTTCCGCCTTGACGACAGGCGCCTCCTTGAACAGCGCGGTCAAGATCATGACGAGAAGGAGAACGAGCACCACCCACTTGTTCATCCCGGCGGCAAGGGCGGCAAGCGCGCTGAGGATGGCCGCAAGCAGCACCGGACGTTCGCGCCGGATGCGCGCCAGCAGGCTTTTTCTCCAGGGGGTTTCGTCTTGCAAGTGGGCCTCGAGGCGTCGATTCGTTTTCTCTATATTGAACTCTGCCTGATAGCGGCAATTCATGACAGAAGTTTTCGGCTGGCGCCGGTCAAGCGAAAGACTTCAGCGCAGGCTCGGGAAAAATCACCGGCCAAAAGCGAAAGATTTGATTTTCAACGGCAAATATGTTCGCCTACGGCAAGAGGACCACCAGCGCAGGAGGAGCATATGGGCGAGACTGTCGAAAGCAGGGCGGTGGAGCTCGATATCCGCGGCAAGAAACGCATCTTCGACGTCGATGATCCGGTCCTGCCGGACTGGGTGGAGGAAAACGCCCTCGAGTCCGGCGGGTTTCCCTACAAGAAGAAGCTCAACGAGGAGGACTATCTGGAGCAGCTGGAAAAACTGCAGGTGGAACTCGTCAAGGTGCAGTTCTGGCTTCAGGCGACCGGCAAGCGGGTGATGGCGCTGTTCGAGGGGCGGGACGCGGCCGGCAAGGGCGGCGCCATTTCGGCCTCGTCGGCGCATATGAACCCGCGCCTTGCGCGTGTCGTCGCACTCGCCAAGCCGACCGAGCGCGAGCAGGGGCAATGGTATTTCCAGCGTTATGTCGCGCAATTCCCGACCGCGGGCGAATTCGTGCTGTTCGACCGCTCCTGGTACAACCGCGCCGGCGTCGAACCGGTCATGGGCTTCTGCACGCCGCAGCAATATGAAGGTTTCCTCAAGCAGGCGCCGCAGCTCGAAAAGATCATTGCCCATGAGGGTATCTTCTTCTTCAAGTTCTATCTCGATATCGGCCGCGAGATGCAGCTCAAGCGTTTCCATGATCGCAGGCACGATCCGCTGAAAGTCTGGAAGCTGTCATCGATGGATGTCGCGGCGCTGACGAAGTGGGGCGATTACAGCCAAAAGCGCGATCGCATGCTCAAGGAAACCCATAGCGATTTCGCGCCATGGACCGTCATCCGCGCCAATGACAAGCGGCGTGCGCGTCTGCAGCTCATCCGTCACATGCTCGACAGGATCGACTATGACGGCAAGGACAAAGCGGCACTCGGCGAGATCGACGAGGAGATCATCGGTTCGGGGCCTGGATTCCTGAAATAGGTCACCGGCCGCTGGATAAGAGGCGTCACCGCCCCGGCAGGATGCGGATCGCGAAAAGGTTGATGCCACGCGCCTTGCCATCGAGATCGCTGTTGACGACTAGCGTGCCGGGCGAATTCGGGGCGAGCGAGCGGTCGAAGCTCACTTGCAGCAGCGCATCCGACTTTTCGCGGGTGACGCTGAAGCGATGGCGGGCGCA
This sequence comes from Rhizobium sp. Nf11,1, assembly GCF_050587665.1. NCBI lineage: Bacteria > Pseudomonadati > Pseudomonadota > Alphaproteobacteria > Hyphomicrobiales > Rhizobiaceae > Rhizobium > Rhizobium sp. Nf11,1. Next base: position 2,693 of record NZ_JBOBHU010000029.1, read on the forward strand.
ATTGCCGAGCGACTGGAAATTGCATTCGACCGCCACCTGGGTCGGCTCATCGGTGGTCGATTGCAGCGTCAGCGCGATGGTTGAGGATTTGCCGGCGAGCTGCTGCAGTACAGAGGCGGGAACACTGACCGAAATATTGCCGTCAGCCGCACCGCTTTCGGAAATCAGGCGCACGGCCGGCCCGTCATTCTCGGTGATCTTTTCGGTGCGCGCCCGCGGGCCGCTTTTGATCTTGTCGGCCTCGTCCGGCTTGAACACCGGGATCCAATCAGCCGAAAAACTATTCTGCGGATCGATGGTCACCGGCTGATCGGTGTGGGTAGCCGCATTATCGGCGCTATCGTCATCGCCGGTGAAATCCTCCGGCTGGGTGCTGGCCGGCGGATTGGCGACGCTGGTGTCGCGCTCGGCCGCCGTCAGGAGCAGGCCCGACGTATAGGCCCACCAGGCGCCGATGCCGATGAAAGCCAGCAGGACGCACCAGACGAGAAGCCTCGAGAAGAACTTGCGAGGCTTGCGGCGGCCGGCCGCCCGCTCCGGACGGAAATCCATGTTGGCGGCGCGCTGACCGCGCGCGAGCCGCTCGTCGCCGACCGGGGCGGCTGCGAGATGATCGGCATTGCTCGCATGCACGTCGTCGAGGCGCGACTCGTCGCTGCTGCGGTGCATGATGACTTCGGGCGCGCGGGTCTCGCCTGCCGCCACCGGACTGTCGATCAAGCTGTCGATATCGGCCACATCCCCTCGGCGAACCGGCGGCGCCGGCATGTCGACGACCGGCGGCACCGGCACTTCAGGCGGTCTCTGGCGCGGGTGAAGCCGCTCGCGCTCCTCGCTTTCGATGGCGTGGATGGTGGTTTCCAGGCGATGGCGGTGATGGGCGACGGCATCGGCATCGGTGATATCCTGCTTGCGCAGGCCGGCTTCCAGCGCCTGCCGGGCTGACTGGTAGATCCTCGCTCGAACCTCCGGATTGTCGCGATCGGCATTTTCGAGCGCTGTTCTGATGGCCGTTTCTAATCCGCTCACGTCAAGTCCTTCACTTCGAACCCGGCATCGGACTGTCGTCCCCGCCGTTCTCCATCAAAATTCGGTAGCGGCAAGCGCGGTAAACCGCAAGCCTTGCAGCCCGCCCGCCGCTGATCGGCAGCGATAATCGCCAGCTTTTGCGGCTCGCGGGGCTTACCTTGCCCGCCATCTCCGCCTGATATATCGGCGTGAAATCGACGAAGACGTGGCGGCTGCTCTTTTATCGGCATTTCTTCTCTGTTATCAGTTTGACGTTTTCGTAAACGTCAATACGAGCGGTAAACCATGGCCCTGCCCCCGATCCTCAAGGACAAACTCAGACTGCCGGTGATCGGCTCACCGCTCTTCATCATCTCGCATCCGGCGCTGACCCTGGCGCAATGCAAGGCGGGCGTCGTCGGCGCCTTTCCGGCGCTGAACGCCCGGCCGGAAAGCCAGCTCGACGAATGGCTGGCCGAGATCACCGAGGAGCTCGCCCGCCACGATGCCGCCCATCCGCAACGGCCGGCCGCACCCTTTGCCGTCAACCAGATCGTCCACATGTCGAACAAGCGGCTGGAGCACGACCTCTCGCTCTGCGTCAAATACAAGGTGCCGATCGTCATCTCCTCGCTCGGCGCCGTGCCCGAGGTCAACGCCGCCGTGCATTCCTATGGCGGCATCGTGCTGCACGACATTATCAACAACCGCCACGCCCATTCGGCGATCCGCAAGGGCGCGGACGGGCTGATCGCGGTGGCTTCAGGCGCCGGCGGCCATGCCGGGACGCTGTCGCCCTTCGCGCTCGTCCAGGAAATCCGCGAATGGTTCGACGGGCCACTGCTGCTTGCCGGCGCAATCGCGACCGGCGGCGCCATTCTGGCCGCAGAAGCGATGGGCGCCGACATGGCCTATATCGGCTCGCCCTTCATCGCAACAGAAGAGGCGCGCGCCGCGCCCGCCTACAAGCAGGCGATCGTCGACGGGGCAGCCAACGACATCGTCTACTCCAACTATTTCACCGGCGTGCACGGCAACTATCTCAAGCCCTCGATCATCGCCGCCGGCATGGATCCCGACAACCTGCCCGTCGCCGGCCCCTCCAAGATGGATTTCGAGCAGGCGACCGGCGGCGCCAAGGCCTGGAAGGACATATGGGGCAGCGGCCAGGGCATCGGCGCCGTCAAGGCGGTGGAGCCGGTGGCAAATCTCGTCGACCGGCTGGAGGCCGAATACAGGGCCGCCCGCGCCCGCCTCTCGCTCTGAGGGTCTTCCACCCCCCTCCCCTCTTTTTTGCCAAAGGCATGACAGGGTGCTTGAAATCTTCAGACAATGCCTGTATCAGCGCCATGCAAATCGCAGGCCGCACATTTCGGCCGCCAAATGCCGCTTTAGCTCAGTCGGTAGAGCACATCATTCGTAATGATGGGGTCACGTGTTCGAGTCACGTAAGCGGCACCAGCCACCTTTGTTTTTACTTCGTTTTCTGCCATTCCATCGTTGGCCGACGAAACAAGGTGGCGCGTAACTGGCTCGCCAGCGATGACTTCACGCACCAGAGCGTCCAACGAGGCACATGCGTGCTTAAGGTAGTTTGGATCGTCACTGACGTAAATTGCGGTCACTGCCGTCGATTTATCCGTATGCCCAAGCTGCTGCGCAATCTCGTCCATGCTCACTCCATGACGGCGCATCCAGCGGGCGCAGGTGTGGCGTAGAGAGTACGGATGGAAGCGCCCTTTCAGGCCCGCCCGCTTCACAGCGCGTCTCCACGCCGTTTTGATGGAGGCAACGACCTCTCCGTGATATTGGACGAGGAAACCATCGAAATGCTCATCGGCGAGGCTTGGCGGAAGCTTTACGCGGGGCCTCCTCTTCTTGTTCTGCTCACGGCCATCTGGATTAAGTTTGATGATGTCCGCCTCGCGGTCAATCTGCGTGGCATGGAGCGTTCGGATAGCTTCGGGCCTTGCCGCCGTACCGAGTGACCAGCGGATGAAGTTCTTCAGGTGGGGAGCGGCTTCGCCGTAAAGCAGTCGTAGCTGCTCCACCGACATCGGGTCGCCACGAGGCCCGCTGTCCTGCTTCTTCATCATCAGGACATGCGGAACACTGGTCAGCTCACCACGCTTGAACGCACGGTTCATCGCTGCCTTCCCGACCGCCAAAACTCGGTTGGCGCTGCTATTGAGCATCCCCTTCCCGGTTAGGAATGCGTGGAATTTCTCCTGCCGCTTCACGTCCCGCACGTCCGAGACGGTGGCACCCTGCCAAAACTCCACCCAGTAACTGACGGACGTTTGGGCATGGTCGGACGACCGCAGGTGCGTGCCATGCTCCCGATACCACCGCTTGACGACATCGGAGAGAAGCGCCTTGTCGGGCGCTTCTTCCTTCACCTCGCGGTTCAAGAGATACCATTCGGCCAGCAGCTTGCATGCCTCGTCAAAGTCATCGGTGCCAAGCGTAAACCGTTTGGTACGCTTGGCAGCTGCGTCGTAGTGGGTGCCATACCAAGCCGGGCTACCCTCGCGTTGAGACAGGTAGTAGTCCCCGACTTGGAATTGGCGTTTCTGGTATTTAGACATCCCGGCGAATCCCCTTGAGGATCGCCTTGGCGATTTCCATTCCATGGTAGGCGACTTCACGTTCGCCCATCGGAACGTATTTGATCATCCCCTTTTTGCGCCAGCGCTTGAGGGTGCTGATGTCTTTCTTGAGGATATGAGCGACCTGCTTTTCCTCATACTGGCGGAAAAGCCTGAAGTCATACTCATTGGCTATTTCTTCGAGCATACGATCTTCATCCACAATAGCCTCCATGACCCAACACGACGGTCAGGAATGCAGGCAGTTCGACTATTCCGAAGATGATAGCCAGACCGCCAAAGGTGTGGATGATTTGCCCCCGGAACAGCTGGAGGACGGCGTATGCTGACACGGCATATATAACCACAATTGCCAGGCTTCCGTAAAGCGGCGCCAGTAATGGACTGAGGCCGCAGTACACGATTGGTTTCCCGGAAATCAGGTAGGCGAGTTCATTGAGCCCGACGAGCAGCGCGCCAGCGACGGCGACGCCGTGGGCCGGGTTTAGTCCCGACTTTTCCATTGTGTGTACTCCGATGAGGGTAACGGCGTGGGCTGGACGCCCGACGCCTTTTCTCGATCGCGCTGCCGGTGAGGCCGGCCAGTACCCTGCCCACCGCCCGAAGAAGGGCGGCGAGCAGGTCAATGTACGCGCGGATAAGTAGCTCGAAGATCCGCAGAGCAGATCCGAGGATCATCTCGAAGGATTTCATCGGCGGTTCTCAGCCCGCCACTCGAATTCTTCCTCCTTATGGGGAGCGCCATGTCTCAGGCCATACCGGAATGTCTTCACCCAGCGGATGCCGGTGGAGTGGTCCGTGTAGAAGAGGTCGTAGTACGCGACGGGGCGACCCGTCTTCGGCGACCGTTCGGCTTTCCTGAAGACTGCCGGAAGCAGCCCCCACTGGGTATGGAAGTTAGGCCGGTGCTTTCTGAAAGCGTCCAGCTCATAAGGCGGCAGATCACCTCCGGCCGTTCTAACCGGCGCGAGAACTTGTCGCCCTTGAGCAGCTGTGGCAATCGCCTTCACGAACAGGCGCTGGTTCTTCGTGAGCAAGTCTCTCATGATTTCGTCCTTGATACCCGGTAGGCCGGGCGGGCCGTCCAACCGCAACGTGCAGCGGATGTCTCGACCATCAATTCAAAGACTTGCTACTTCAAACAGTACGTTGCTACCGTAGCAACGTATCATGCTACGGAGATTCTTGATGCCTGAAGATCCTCAATTCAATCCTCGTGTAGACCCAACCATCGCCGCGAAATTTCGAGAAAAGGTTGCTTATCGGCAGATCGGAAAAACCGTCGAAAAACTACTCGAACTTTACATCAAAGATCCCACGATCATTGAACCCGAACCAGAAGTGCCCGGCGAAGTTACCGAAGCCACCCCTGCGTCTCAAAACGAGGTAGCGCTGTTAAAGAGCATAGCCGATATCGCGTCCCACACGACGCGCGAGGTCGGATACTGGATGACAGTTGCCGAGCAGCAAAAAGACCTTTTCGAACTGAGTACCAACCGCATCCACGCCCTCGAACAAGCCGTAGACCATCTTTTAGATATACCGAAACTAATGCCTCTCACACCAGAGTCGGCTGATCTGGTTCAAAAAATCAGCGGCAGCGGGAGCGCATGGCGGGAAAAGTTGGATGCACAGATCGCTGACAACAATGAAATCCTCCGCCAGATGCGCGAAGAGGCTGGTGACACGTAAAGCACTCCTGTGCGCCTTTGCAGCAACTGATGGAAACGGGGGTTAGCGGTAAACTGCGGCAGTCGTAGTAGTGCAAGATAAAGCGTTTTTCCAAAACGCCGGTTAGCCGCTACGCAAGTAAACTCACTAGCGTAGCGGGTCTGCCCAGATGCCCCCATATTTCGCCGATCTTTATCTTCTTCACGAGCGCACGCGACACGCCGATGTACCGTGCGGTCTTCTTGATGTTCCAACCTTTGCCCAAAAGCCACAGGACCGCGTAGGCTCTCGCCTCGTCTCGGCCTCGTCCTTTCCGGTACCAAACCGTCTTGACCGGATTGCTAAGTCGTCCCTTGGCGACGGCATCACGGATGTTCTCCGCCTGCGTCCCCAGCCACAGATGCTCCGGCCGGACGCAGTAGCGGTTGTCGCAGGTATGGCAGACGTTCTTACCTGCCGCGTCGCCTTTGAACATTTCATACGAAACGCGGTGCGCTTGTTTGTTGATGAATTTGCCGCCCCTGTGGATGGCGAACTGGCCATAGCCTGCGGTGTTGACCCCGCCTTGCCACTCCCAGCATCCTTTATCCGTTAGTTTAATTTTTGACAGAAAGCGGGTGATGTCTGATGATGAATAAGTCACTTCAATATGCGTTTATTGATTTGATGTTGAGCGTACTGCCTCCCAGTACGTTCTTTTTCTATTGTGCCACTATGCCTATACAAGGGCAATGATCTATGGGCACCGCTACAGCCTTCTTAAAGCACAGCTATATTCGGAAAGATCTTCAAGCCGATCCTTATACTGCACGCGCCCATTCGCGCTATGTGCAGCGTGAGAGTGCTGCCCAATACGTCTACTGGGAGCATATGCCCGACCAGTACAACGAGCGTCAGCGGTGGTTCTACGACTACGAGAATGGCGTCCGCAAAAACGGGAGGGTCATCGACAAATTTGTAATTTTGGTGCCACACGGCATCCCCCAGGAACACGCCATCTCGGTCATCACCGCCTTTGGTCGTCATCTCGGCCAGAATAGCTGCCCGTTTCTTTTTTCGCTGCACGGTTTCGACAGCGATAACCACCATGCGCACATGATCTTCATCGACCGGGATGTAGAGACGGGGAAAAGGGTCTTTGGCACCACTCAACGCAATGCGACCCGTCAGATCAAGCTGGAATGGGAGCGCGTGGCAAACCACATGTTCGAACAGCTCGGCTACGACGTGCGCATCAAGGTGCACGACGGGCTCTCGATAGAAGCCGATAACGACAACGTGCAGGAACCTGCTCAGGAGCCTTTAGATGAGGGCCACGATGTGGATGACCTGCCGGACATGCCAGAACCTCCCCCTGCACCAGAGGACGCCGGAGACGGCGAGGATGATGTGCCGTATGTCACCAGCGATCTCGTCGGAGTCGATCCGGTCGAGACCATCAAATTCATCCATGACGTTAAGGCTGATCTGGAATTCCTCCGCCGCTCTCAAGCCAAGCTTCAGGAGGCGACCGAGCGGCATGCGTGGCTGCTGGAGCAGAAGGAACGGCTCACTGCCGAGGCGGGTGAATATTATCAGCAAAGCTTGCCGAAGCTCATGAACGCGCAGAATGCGCAGGAGCATTTCGCCAATCACCAGCGCGAAGACGGGAGCCTAAAAGGTCGCTCCTTCTCGGTCTTCGGCTACACCCTGTTCAAAACCAGTGCCCGGAAAGAAGCCGAGCAGGCACAGATCACGGCGCATAACCTGAAGCTCGAAGCGGATCAGGTCGAACACACCCGCCGCTCCTATGACCGCAAGATCGAGCAGCTGGCGCAGCAGGCGATCAAAGCTGAGGAAGCCGCCTATGCTCACAAGGCCGAGCTTCTGCGGATCTACGGTACCGAGGAGGATATCGAGCTTGCAGAAGGGACCATGCGGAACGGGATAGAACTGGCGGCATCGGATGTCACGCTGGAGCAGGCTGTCGAGGCATACGAAAAAGGCGCGATCACCGCTGACGAGTATCGCACCTTCTTGCTTGAGGCCGGCTATGATGCCGAGGTTCAGTTGCTGGATGAAAGCCTGTCGGAAGACGGCGGCATGAGCCTATAGGAATTTAATGGTTTCGACCTTTCTGACTACCACTCGCTTCCAGGGCTGGCGTCCCATAACGATGATATTATTGAGGAGCGCGAGAGCACGTCCCTCCTCCATACTGCGCCACTCAAACGGTTTGAGCCTAGCCCGTGGCTGCTCAGATCGGCCTCTGCTTTCTCCGTTCTGGCTCTCGCTTTCGCTCTTGCTCTGAACTGTGTATTCGCCCGTCAACTTGCTGATGAGATCGGCGAGCTTCAATTCGTTCGAACTTCCAAAGGTGATTAGGTCACTTCCCGAGATGATGTCGCCAGCGTCCGGATAGATCGTCTCGAACTCGTTCAAACTTAAAAAGCACATCCGGATACGCACTCCCGCCTTCCTAAGCCGGTTGAACGCGTGGGAGATTGCGTCGCAATATCCGGCTAGCCCAGCCTCATCGATCATCACCTCTAATTCGCGCGGCATTTTCCTTCCCGAGTCCAAGATCGTTGAAACGGCATTGATCGCGTTGCCGTAGATCAACCGCACCAAAGGACCAGCGGCGGTCTTATTCGTTCCGCTGTGAATGAATAGTGCTACGGGCGTTTCACTCATGAGCAACTGCTCAAACCGCCATCCACGGCTGTAGTTGCCGTGAACATCTGTCCCGTAATTCGTGATTCCGCGAACGGCTGAATTGGTCCACCCTTCGAACTTCCGCAACGATGTCGTGATCATTGACAGGCCTTCCGGCTTATCCTGCATTCTCTCCATCGTTTTAAGCGCGACAGAGACAATCGGATCGTCGTACCTAGCGGCCCGCTTGATCATAGCGCTCCGCTTTTCCTCATCGATCAACTCGATGAGGATTTCCGCTATAGGCTTGTTGTTACCCTCATACTTGACGTTTATCGCTATCGCGCATTTGACGAGCAGGCGCGCGAACTCGTAGAAGTGCGGCTGCTTGGTCCCTTTCTCGTCTGGGACAAGAAGGCGGCAGATATTATCAATCTGCTGTTCAAGAATGTGCTCCTGACCCATTCTGGTATCCAGATCAGACAGTATATCGTACTTGCTCCAATCGTCAGGTTGCGGAACCGAGATCTTGAATGTCTGGTAGCCACGCTCCTTCAAGATATTTGCGCAGTTCCTGAACAGCTCGTCAGATGCATCGCCAATGACAAGATGGGGCAGTTTTGCGTCGGGTCGCTTCATCTTCGCCCTGATATCCGCCATGAAGTGTAGCGATTTTCCGATTCCAGGGGGCGCCAGCATTACGACCGTACGCTCCGGACGTGTGAACACGTGCCGTCCCTTGTCGGTCACGCACGCCAAGAAGCCGTAATTTTTGAAATATCCCTTCTTCTTAAGGCTTTTGTCGGTCTCGTATTGAGCGTTTCCGTGCGTCGGCTGAGGCGGATTTTTATATCTTCGCCAAGCAGCCAACGGAAATCGAAGTGCCTCCCAGCAGTTCCACAGCACGGAAATGAAGAAGTACCAAAAGAAACGGCAAGCAACCGTAAACGGCCATATAGTAATGGCTATGCAGAACTTCATGTCGTAACCTTCTCACGTCTAGCCAGAACAATCTTCACACTTTTCGCAGGCCCGAGGGATACCTTTGGCTAGATGATCTTTCGCGGCCTCTTGCGAGGCAAATCATGAAAACAGCAGATCTTTATGCGTCGGTCACAGCCGAGGTAATCCGCCAGATCGAGGAAGGCACACCGCCATGGGTACGCCCGTGGAAGGATGCCAAACTCAAGGGCGTCGGTATGATACCCACCAACCTCGTTTCCGGCCGGATGTATAGCGGCGGAAACATCCTCTTGTTGTGGCTTGCCGCGTCACAGCGGGGCTTCCGCAATCTCCAGTACGCCACGTACCACCAGATCAACGCCATCGGTGCCAAGGTCAGAAAGGGCGAGAAGGCCACCCACGTTATCTTCACCAAGCACGGAACGAAGAAGGACGAGGAGAGCGGCGAGGACAAGCCCACGACGATAGTGAAAACCTACCCTGTCTTCGGCCTCGATCAGCTGGATGATGTTCCCGCAAAATACCTGCAACAGCAGGAGCGGCCGGAGAGCCAGGTCGAGATCTACACCAAGGCGTCGGACTTCGTGAAAGGCACCGGCATCAAGATCAAGAACGGCGGCAACCGCGCGGCCTATTATCCGGGCGGCGATGAGATCGTCATGCCCTTCGCCAACCAGTTCGAGAGCGAGGAGGCCTACTGGCAAACGCTCTTTCACGAATCAACGCACTGGACCGGCCATAAAAACCGTCTGGATCGCCAGTTCGGGAAGCGTTTTGGTGACAAAGCTTACAGCTTTGAGGAATTGGTGGCGGAACTCGGAAGCGCGTTCCTGTCAGCTCGAATGGATATTCCGGCAGGATTTAGATCAGCAGCCTACATTGAAAGCTGGTTGAAAGTTCTCAAGGAAGATAACCGGGCGATCTTCACAGCTGCAAGCTATGCAGGTCAGTCAACTGACTATCTCTGGAGGCGAGCCTTTCCAGATCCGGAAGAACAGCAGCGCGAAGCCGCTGCATAACGATAGAGGGGGTCGGATACCCCCTCTTTATATATGGTTCCAGCTTCTCCTAAGCCGTATGTCCCTTACAGTGGGATGCGGCATGTTCAGCAGCCTACCAATCTCACAATCTGAGATCTTTAAGATTGCGAGGCAGCGGATCGCCTTCACTTTACCTTCATCGTGCCTTGCTGCACTGGATTCCGATCCCCTCGCCTTTGTCCCATGTCGCACAGAGTCCTGCGCATTATCTTTCGGACTTCCCCAGTAGATATTGCGCTTCCAATTGTGGTCCCGATTCCCATCCTTGTGACATGCCAATTCTTTGCCTGGTGGAGGAGAGCCCAAGAACGCTAAAGCGACTAACCGATGGATCGGTTTTTTCAGAATCCGGCGACCGTCGAATATGCTCACCGACCAGTATTTGTTACGCAATCTAGGGCGTAGTATTTTCCACCTGCTTAGGCTTCTCACCTGCCCAATACTACTCACTTCATAATTGGGATATTGTGGTATTACACGCCATTCTGCGGCAATATCAAGCTGCATTCTCCAATACTTCTCATTGGTTTATGTATTAGCGCCTCTGCCAAGGCGCTTTTATTATGCGCCGACCGTCGTGCGACGTCTAATAAAAGCGTCGTGGACAGCTATTTTCCCCTGCCACGCCGAGGCCGTTGCGAAACCTCCCGGTGCCGCAGGACGGTTCGTGTAATGAGGTAAATGGCGAGCAAGACCAAAAGGCCAGCCACGGGCAATGTGCCCAAGGCGGTTGCCTTGATGCCGAAGCCTTCAAATGCGAGGGAGTTTTGTTCCATGAGCGCACTTTTCCTTAAAAAAGAATGTGTGCACTGCTACTGCTACGCATTACTGCAATTCATGTGATTCTGGCAAGCCTGCACAAATGACCGAGATGTGATCGTTCGGTTTTCGTTCATATTTTTCGACGGCCAGTTCTGCGTTAACTTACTGACTTGTCAGCACTATTTTCACGCTGTACCCGCAATCCCCAAATTCCGCACTTCCCGCTGCAATCGGCGCCGCCCAACAGGTTTCGACTTATTCGACTTCTCCACAGCTAGCGATGAAGAAAACCTAGTTCGGTTTTGCAGCCTTGTAGACCTGAACCGCCACGCGAAGTCCGGCCATGAAAGCGGCGGCAATCAATCCGCTTTCCCCGTAGTTCTGCAGGAAGGTGATGAGTTGGTCATACCCAGCGGTCTGCATGCCAAGAACGACGAGGGTCAGCAATGAGCCACCAGCGGCACCGGTGACGGTGTTGAGCCCCTTGTTCTTGGTGAAATATTGGAGGAGTTGCGGCAGCAAAGCTGTCAGCAGGGAAATCAGTGCATTCATTTGAAGAACTTTCGTTGTACTTCAGTGAATCACGACCCGAATTCGGCGACAACGAAAAAACAGGGGCACACCCATGAATGCCCCTGACCAACACCTTCCCCATCAGAAGGCACCTAAACGATAACCCGCATCAGGAATCCTGCCAACATTTATTCAATGGTGAGCAGGAAGGGGTTCGCGCCGATCTCTTTCCGCATTAGGTCGATGGCGATCCGGCTGTCCGAGATCGAGGAAAGCGTTTGCGTAACCATCATCCCCATACCGGCCAGAATGCAGCCCTCAGTATCTTTCGTGGTGTTGCCGACGTGGATTAGGATGGCGGAGCGTCCGGGGACGTTCTGAAGCTGCCAGACCTTCGGCTTTGATACCGTTGCGCCTGGTTCCCATCCATGGGGTACACATTGATAGGTTCCCGCCGGAATCGAGCTGATCTTCGGCTGGTTTTCGCGCCACGCCTCTTCAAGGGTGTAAAGCGTGTGGGAAAGACCGCTCAAAACGCCGATCGTAGCGCCGTTGGCGGTATGGATGCGGCGGAGGGTGAGCTGGCGCACTATGAAGGTCCGCCTAAGAATTTCACCATTGCAGCGCCTACGCCACCAGCACCGCCGACTTTGAGAAATTCGAGCATCCAGTTGATGCCCCTACGCTCCCCCTTGAGGGTAGTGAGCTGGTCTTCCGCATCGCGTAGCCGCTCCTCAATTTTATCCGTCCGCAGCTCGTGGCGTGTTGCACTGCCAACCATCGTCGTGACGGTCGTATCGAGGCGCGTTGCCATCGTTTCGAGGATCTGAACCCGGTTGGGGAGACCTTCTAGCTTCCCTTCGATGGTTCCGACTTTCGTTAGCACCAGATCCAGCTTTTCAGCCAGCTTCTCGCGCCAAACCTCGTTGCTGGACGAGGATGACTGGCTCCTACTCATTCGGCATACCGGAGTTATAGTGCCAGATTACGCAATCACTGGAATTGCGGGCCTGCACCCAAATCCGGTTCGGACGGTAGCTGCTGCCGTTGTTCACATCCACCAGGCGGCGGGAAATTGGATTAAACTCCCAAGCGTTGGTGCTAGACGTCGTGGTTGGCCGGCTGGTGCCACAGACAGGCTGTGCGGTGTTTTCTGCGCAGTAGTCATGGCCGGAAGGCGTCGGATCAAACCGGATGTAAATGGTGCTGCTGGTGCTGGGCACGGTGTAGCTGACTGCCGCCGTGCTGCCACACTGGACGCCGCCATTGTTGTTCACCGCTCGGATCACGTTGTTCTTGATATCGAAGCGATCCAGCTGTGCTTGGGCGTGCGCTGCCAGCGGCGCCAGCAGGGCCAGCGCGGTAAGGGCGAGATATTGTTTCATCCCGTGGTCTTTCTCTTGATTATAGGGCGCTGGCGCTGACGCTGGTGGTAGACGTCTGCACCACCCAACTCCCCGCGCCATCGCATCCGGCATACGACTTCTTCACCGTAGACCAGCAGGCCGCGCCTTGCTGCGAAGAGCCGCACGTGATGCTCGAATTGCAGATACCGAGGATACTGGTCCCGCTCACGTGCAGGGATGCACTGGGGTCAGCACTGACAGCCGAGTTAATCAACACACGACCGTTGGCGATAAGAGCCGTGCTTGTCTGGGTGCTGTTCAGAAGCGTACCGATTTTCCAAGTGCCACTGCTATCCCCGACGAATTGGCGGATGTTCTGCGTTGTGCTGATGGGGGTAATGGAAAGCTCGACCTGGTCGCCTTGAGCCGTGGTAGTCCACGCTTCGGTAGTGCGCTTTCCAAAGGCCCGCTGCTTACAGACGATTGTCCCGCTCGCCGTTGAGCCACATGCCTGCATTTCTGCGTAAAGCTGGTTTGAGGGAAGGCCTCCGGTGGTGTGGATTTGGCCGATACCGATGTTACCGCCCACCGTGTTAGAGAATGACAGTGCCAGCGGGCTGCGGAACCACGTAGCCAATGCCGCCGAACTACCCAAGGATGCCGCAGCACTCTTCACTACGCTCCATGCCGATGATGTCGAATAAGCCCCGAGGCCGAGCAAGGTTTGTCCGGCGTTTTCAAACGTTCCCTGTGGTGCTGTCGTGGAGATGCCAAGCACGTTGGTGGTCGAGTTGTAGTAGATGTTCGACGCAGCCCCAAATGCGCCTCCGCTATTGGTCTGGATCTGTCCATCAGTCCCACCCGGAAGACCAGCACTCCCTGAAATCGTCATCACCGGGTAGTTCAAGAGGTTCTGCGCCATTGCAGACGACGCCGCCATTACGGCCATCGTTCCCGCCAAGGCTAGTTTGAATTTCATGAGGCTACCCCTTCGTTATCGGTGATTCTAAGCTGTAAATTGGTTGTACGGCAACAACTCGTACATCTGCTGAGTGTCTGGGGCGCTGCCGTCGTATGCCGAGGGATCGAGCTTGAACGGGTATCCAGCCGCCCAGAACTGGCCCGCTCCCCAGAAGGTGTAGCCAATCCATACATCCGCATCGGAAACCGTCAGACGGTTCATGATCTGCTGATATTCCACCGCACACTGTTCGTTACCGGCAATACTGTCGTCACCCCATGCGATTTCCCCGAGGAAGAGCTTCTTGCTGTTGGTGCGAGCCCAGTTCGTAACGGAGGAGATGCGGGAGGAGCTGTTCACCGCACAGCTTCCCAAGGTGCCGCTGCCGTTGGAATCGAGGTACTGGTGAGGCTGGAACACGTAGCTGTTGGCCGGGTCATAGAACTTCACCAGCTCGGTATCGTTCTTGTTCGCGCTCCAGTTCATGGCGCTGGATCCGCTGACACCCTCGATCATAATCATGCCGGTGAAGGTCGTTCGGGCACGAATTGCGTTGGCCGTCGCTTGAGCATACCGCCGCCAATCAGCCGCAAGGTTCGTCGGCTCGTTCATGAGATCAAGGATTACCTTGCTCATATCCACGCTCGCGGCTTCAAGGGCGCCGATAAGCTTTATCCAGAAGTCACACAGCGCTTGCGGGCGCACGAGACTGCCCGTGATGCCGATTTGGACGTTGTTCAGCTTGGAATAGCTGTGAAGGTCCACAATCGCATACCGGCCCTTGGTGTTGGTCCAGTATTTCACCATGGCGATGAAGGCGTTCGTATTGGTGCTGTTGAGGGAGCCGAATGCCGTGCTTTGCAGGTATTCCCATTTCACCGGGAACCGGGAGATGTGGAAGTCCTTCGTAGCGTAGTAGTCGAGGACGGTGTTCGAGTTGATAAGGAACGCCCCGAAATCCGCGCCAGAGATGTTGATGCCAGAGGCATACGTGAAAGGCGCCACTGCGCCGGAGCCGCCGATGTAACAGACATCATCAGCGACCACTAAGACAGCACCCCCACCTGCCGAGGCGAGGCTTATAGTGTGCTTGGTCGCGGTCGTGGCCGGGTTCAGGATGCGAGTCGTGCTGGACGTGCCATTCCAACTCGCGGAAACGGTTAGGGTGTTGGTGGAGGCATCATAGGACAGATTGGCCGGCTGTGTGGCTGCTAGGTTGGTCAGCAGATCGTCCAGGCTGATGTTGAAATCTGCGTCGCTGGCGTCCCCGCCTTGCGCAAACACGACAGTTCCGCCGCCTGTCGCTCCGGTCTCCGATTTTAAGGTATAGGTGATCGTGTCTCCGGGATTCGGATTGTTTGGAGACATCTTGATCTGAAATGCCGGAGGCGTCGGGTTCTGGCTCGTGTCGATCAGCCAGTAGGAAACCGCGCTCGAATAAATCCGCATCGTCGGGTCGCTGAAATTCCCAAAAATATAGTCCACCTGCTCCGTCGAGGCTTCCGTCAGGTTGTCCGCTTTCGAGGTCCGCGTGTAGACGATGGGATTGGCGTCATCATAATCGGGGCCGAACGTGATGCCTCCGGACGAAGACGTGCGGATTGAGTAGGTGCAGTTCGCGGCCGCACATGCCGCCGCCCATTGGTCATGATTGGCTTCCACCCAGTCTGCCGAAGCAGCGGCTGTATTGACGATCTGCACGGTGCAGAATGTGCCAGGCGCGATGTTTTCCGTTTGCAGAGTGATGCTAATCGGATCGCCCTCATTGATGAACCCGCCCGGAGAATTGACCCGGAATGTCGGCGTGCCCGGAGGTGTCACGGACACATCGGCAATCTGGAGGCTGACAATCCCGTGCAGGATCGAGCCGCTGCTGGGGTTATCGATCCATACATCAAGCTGCACGGTGCCTTCTGTGGTCAGGTCGTATTGCGCCGTCCGGGCCAGAATGATGGGTTGACCATCGTAATCCGCTGCGAAGGTGAATATCCCCGTCCGGCTTGATGGGTGACTGCTATCGCCTTGAGGGGTGTAGGTGACACCGGTATGCCGCGCAGCCTCTTCGGTGCACATCGCTGTCCAGCTTTTCGACCAGTTGTTGTTATTCTCGGAAGCAGCTGCACCGGTTTCATAGCAACGAATGCTGCATCCGGGCGTCGGGTTGGCTACCGTGATTTTGAGGGCAATCTCGCTGCCCTCGCTCATATAAAAGCCGGTATTATTGGCGTACCACAAATCCCACCGGACGCCGGTTGAGGCGGATGGCTTCAAGGTGGCGAGGAGCTTTTGGTACATGGCTAGACGGCCACGTCTCCATTCAGCGAGTAGACAGCGTTCGTTCCTGTGGCGTTGCCTGTGAGCACTACGCTGACGATGACCCCTGTTCCCCGTGTTTTGAACAGGAGCTGAGCATTGCGCATGGTCGCGCCGGAGCCTGCCGACAAGGTGACTCGGCCCGAGCCGTCCTGGCCAATCAGACTGAAGAAGCTGCCCGTTATGTCGTTCCCATAAGTGATAGTGACAGCGCTGCTGGCCGTACAGCTGAGGTAACGTCCGTTATAAGTGGCGGCGTTCGCCGCATTGATCGTCAGGGACGTTCCGGCAAACACGATGGGCGTGAAATCGGTCGCAGCTGCTTCGACCTCATCAACAATATCTTCAGCCGCATCGATTTGCGCCGCGACCTGAGACGCAACCAAATCTGCCGCATCCTTCGATTCGGCGGCATCGGTTGCGGCGGATTGCGCGTCCAAGGCAGCTTGTCTGGCTTCCGCTACAGCAATGTCGGCGGGAGTCGGCGCCGCGACGGGAGGGCTGTTCGGCTGGAATAGAGGGTTATTTTGATATGTCACTTCATCCGTCTTTCCTTATACCCGTGTTTTGCGCTCAGCCCACGCCAGAACCTGCCCGGCTGTCTTACCCTTAAATATTGAGGGATTCGCCGCGATCACATCTCTCTTGAGCAAGTTGCGTACTGGTGTTGATGGATCGGCTTTCAGAACCTTCGCCGCAACGGGGCCGTCGAGGACGTGGGCAAGGTAAATCGTGGCATCGGTGGGTTGGACACCCCGCTTCGAGAGGACCGCAGCATTCTTGTCCGCATACTTTTGGACCATGCGGCGGCTGATGTCCTTGTCGTCCCTCAGAGCAAGGATTTCCCGAGGGGATTTGCCTTCCGCTTCCGGTTCGCCCTTCATCAGATTGAGCCATGTGCTCTTGATGAACTGCCCTGCCCCGCGTGCGCTGCTGTTCGGGTTCTTGGCATCCGCGCGGCCGCCACTTTCCACATTCACGATCTTGTCGATGAGTGTATCGGAGACGGGTGAACGCGAAGGCGCCGGAACACGGTTGTCATTGCTTGGGGTTTGCATAGGAGTGACGGGAGCAATGCGCTTCGGCTTATCATCAGGCGTCGTGACTGCCGTGGTGGCGCGGGTAAGCCCCATAGTCACGGGATTGGACGCAGGCCCAGCTACCGCAGGCTTGAACCCGGTGATCGCGTCCGTAACTTTAAGTGCGCGGTTCATCTGGAGGTCCGTGCCAATACCACGAATCCCGCTTGCAGCTACATCACCAGCCACTGCACCGCCAAGGCCGTTGGTTGCGAGGCCGACAAGACCGAGGAGCCGGGTACTGAAGGTACCGAGTGTGTCGCCCACAATCCCGCTTCGCGCTGCTTCCCGCATCAGCTTCTGCGCTTCCGCGGAATAGCCACGAAGGCGAGCGGGATTGCTCACCATTGTACGGAACCCCGACTTAATGGCGCTGGCAGGTTGGGGCGATAGCTCCGCGCGGGTCAAAATCTTCTGAATGTCGCGAAGCTGGGCCGATTGCGACCATAGGCGGCGGCCTTCCTTGAGTGCTTCAGAGCCTTGTTTGCCGCCTTCAATCGCCTGCGGCGGAGCGTTTTCAATGCTGTTACGGAATGCCGTCTGCACATCAAGGAGCTTACGACCTGGCTTCGTCAAACGCCCTGCATCCACGTAGCTATCAATCATTTCGCCCAGGTATTCGTCTATTTCCTGCGCCTCTGCCAGTGAAAGTTTTCGCCCTTTGAGCAATTGCAGCCTGTCTGAAATCTTGGACAGCTCGCTTTCGCCCGCGATGAGCTTGCCTGCATCTGTTTGCGGGTTCAGGCCCTTCACCGCGTCATTAATGAACTTATCTGTCACAGACGAGCGAAAAACACCGCCGCTCTTTTCGGCCTCCTCGTATGCGCTTCTTGCTGCCTGCCCGAGTTCATCGGCTGTCGGACGGGGAGCCTTCACGCCCTTGGCAACCCGTACAGCGCCGCCAACCGCTTCCCCAGCGGCAGACAACACACCACCCGTCACGCCACCAACCACACCGCCTTCAACCGCCTTGCCCACGCGGTCACTCACACCCTCCCCTGCACCAGCTCCCGCCAATGCGCCATAACCCGCGCCTGTACCAACACCTTGTGCAATACGGCCAAGTACCGTAGGAGCCGCCTTCACAGCGCTACCCACGCCTTGTGCCAGCCCACCTAACCCCTGCAACGCTATGGAGCGGATTGGCTCTGCGGCAGATTGCTCCTCATTTAACTTCCTGATTTCGTCGCGGCCCTTGGTGTAATTGTCGCTAAATGTGCCGACTTCCCTTCCCCGGACGGCATTGATGGCCATGTTCACAGGTGCCGCGATAGCCGCACCCGCTTCATCGGCAAAATTAAAGGTTGCACCTTGTGCAGCCTGCATGGCGCGACCCAGAATCTTGTCTCCGAGCGAGCGGTTGCCGTCTTCCTGTTGCGCGGGTTGACTAGGGGCCTGCAAACGGGCACGCGCCTGTTCAGGCGTTAAGAGGCCTCGCCGTACTGCCTCTAAAACCGCGCTATTGTCCACCCATGATGACTTTCATCAGTTCATCATCCGACATGTTCGCATAGGGGTTTGCGGCTTTTCCCGTACCGACTGCGGCGGGCTGTTTGCTGATGGCGCTATAGTCCATCGGCTCTTTTCCGTACTCGTTTCTCAGACTATCAATACGCGCTTGCTGTAGCATCGCATTGCGCTCGTTCTGCACCTTGATGTCCTGCAACCGTTGGCGAACCAGTGCTGTGTCGTTCTTGTTCTTTGTGATTTCATTGAACGCTCGCAGCGCGTCCCCGTCTGTCTGCACGCCCTTGGCAAGCAGCAAAATGCCGTTGCGGAGCCCTTCAAGCTTGCTGTCGAGGGTAGAAAGATTGCGGTCTTCTTCAGTGCTGCGGTTCAGCGTCTCACGGATTGATGCTCCGGCTCGGCTGCGAAGGCTCGTGTCCAACTTGCCTTCATCGATCATCTTTGTGAGGCCGTCGATGTCCGCATTGAGGCCCGCGAAGGAACCGATTGAAGACAGGGCTTCATCCTGAATTTTAAGCGCCCCTTGAGGTAGCGGCTTTTCTACCTTTGGAGCCGGATTTGCTTTCGCCTCTGCCTGAGCATCGTAATTGCGAGCTTGAGCTTCCTGCGTCGTGATCTTAGCCTCGTTCAAGCGACTTTGTTGTTCAGCAAGAGCGTTCGCTTGCCGTGTGGCATAGCGGGCGGCATAAGCCTGCGGTGCATACGCCTTGAGGACATCATCCAAGGGCTTGGGCTGGCCTGTCACCATGTTGCCTTCAGCATCACGCCCGTATGGGATCAGAACGTCCACGCCGTTGAGCCTGCTGAACGTCATGCTCTCGACAGGACTTCCCAGTTCACGGCTCAACACCTTCGCAGACTGCGGGTTCGAGGCAAGCCAGTTGCGAATGCCGGTATCGTCGCCGACCGAGGCCTGGTCGGCTGCACGGGCAAGCTGCTCACCCGTCGCAGACGCCTCTTGTTCAGCCAGCAGACGGTCTTTGACCTCCATCTGATGCTGTTCCATCTGGGAACGGAGTTCTTGAATCTGGTTCAGTCTCGCTTGTGCGGCATCACGGGCGGCAGCAGCCTTTTCGGACTTACCGCTCGCCACAGCGCTACTCAGCCCTTTCGCGATCGCCGTGAGCGGCGTCAGCTGGCCCTCTTTGAAAGAGTCGGAAATGCCTTGATACCGATTGGCCTGCGCATCGAGCGCGTTTGCCCCGTTGATGGCGTCAGATAGCGACGGAAGCTGGGGGAGAGTTGAGAGTGCCATTATGCCGCTCCGTATTTTGCAAAGCCACTCTTACTGGCAGCGTTGAAGAGACTGGGAAGAGCAAGGCTTGCGCCCCCTGTCGCGGGGGCGGCAAGCAATGAAGTGATGGTGGCCATGTTGTTGAGCCCCGCCTGCTCCTGCTTTTTCTGGGCCGCGTCGTTCGCTGCGGCAATCCCGGCGAGAGTATTGTTATAGTTTTGGCTGTTCGCCTGTTGGGCCAATCCGGTCGATAGAAGACCCGCTACCGATCCGAGTTGCGTATTTTGCTGGCCTGTGATTCCGCCCGTTGCCAGACTGTAGAGACCGGATTGACGCGAGATTTCGTCATTACGCGCGTTCTGTTCGATAGCACTCATGTCACGTCCAAGGGACGCGCGTTGATCCATCACTGTGGCAGCACGACCAACACGAGCGTTCGCCGCTGCTGTACTGTCAGCTTGACCATACCGAGCGAGTGTCTTTTCCTCTTGATTGGCTGTCACCCCTGCGGCGCGATCAATCGCCTGATTTGCGGAGGTCTCGTAGTCCTTCAAGTATTGCTGAAGGCCTGGAATCTTAGCGACGTCATAATTCTCGGTCAGATCCTTAATGTAATTGAGAGAGCTTGCCCGAAGGTTCTGTAGCTCGTCGTAATAGGCCTGATCTTCGGCAGATAGAGGGAGTTTTTTGATAACTGTAGCCCACGTCCCGTCCGGCTGCTTAACACGCTCTGATTTCGTACCTGCAATTTCATTGATAACCGGCTCAAATTGAGCCTGTGCTGGAGTTGGGGTATTTGCCGCCTTCGGCGTCAATGCATCAGCCAGAAGAGCCGGAGTGAACGACAACTTCGCTATACTACTGAACAACCCCACGCATCGAACTTTCCTTACGTTGAATATCAGCCAAGCCGGAATCCTTGGCAACAATTTTGCGCATCACGGGTACACCACGCACATGATGCGATTGCTGTCCTGATAGTCCACGGTACCGGTCCCGTTCAGCACCCCGAGATAGAACCCGGTGGTCGTATTCGGACGGGCAACCCCGCCTGAAGTCGCCGCCCAAGATGCCACCTTGTAGTTATCGAGGTTGCAATTCACCTTATAGAGCGCGTCGGCCATCGCGGTCGTAAAGCTCACGCCATAAACGCCCGTGCTGATACGCGTGCAGCTGCTCAAGCCGGAGCCTTTCAGGATCGAGCATCCGGTGGTGGTCGTGCTGATATAGCCGGTCGCGACCGGGAGCAGGCTTGTGCTGATAATCGTGCCGCTCACCTCAAGGTTCGTCGCAGACACATTCGTCGCGCTCACGGTGCTGGCGCTAACCGTCGTTCCGGAAATCACGTTGGTGGACGTGATCGAGGTAATCTGACCGGCCGTGTTCACGGTCAGGATCGGCGCGATATAGGAGCCAGACACCCCGAGGTTCGCAAAACTGGTCGCATCGAGAAGACCGAACGCAGATGACCCCGAACCGTTGGCTTTCAGCACCTGTCCCGATGTTGCAGCCCCAGAACTGACAGAACTCGGTGAAATGAACCCCCAGAAGGTCGAAGAGCCGTTGTTGCTCAAAAACTTCCCTGATTGACCAACTACAGAGGGTGCGACACGCGCTTCGAGGCTGTTCAGCCCTTCAAATGCTTTGTTGACGTCGCCGTCCACTTTTGCGGAGCTGATCGCTACGCCATTCGCGCGGTCGATCTGGTACTTGGTCGTGTTCACCGAGTGGTTCGTCGGGGTGTAGCCCCCAGCCGGGCGCTCCCATACCGCCGCGTTGGCTGTTCCGATTGAAAATGCTGTCACAAGCGCAGCGGTGATGAAGTACATACGCATTTACTTATCTTCCTATTGGTCGTAGCCCGAGCAGGTTCACCGGCCCCTCTGTCGTCGAGAACGACAGGCGGTAGCAGAAGGCTTTGTCTGCAAGGAATTTGTCTGAGACGACCGGGTTGACGGTCCCTGAATCCCACTCGCCCTCATCCCAAAGAGCTTCGTCCCATTGAGAGCCGCCACCGACGACCGGCACCTGGCTTGTGACGACGTTCTGCTCCCGGAAGTCGATCATCCGGTCGAGCATGATAGTGATATTCGGAGCAGTGTCTTCGAGCAGAATCTCGACCGCTCGGTTGCCCCATCGGGCGCTTCGCGACAGCCACGGGAGCCACCACAGCGCGTCAATCGGCTGCTCATCGTCAGCGTACGCCTCACCGACGAGCGCATCCGTCCCATTCGCATAAAGGTAGGCTTGTTCGCCCCGCTGGATAATCAGCCGGTCATCGCCGAGCGGGATGAAGCTGTTCGCATCCGCAAAATAGCCAGAAAACTGTGTCCAACCCTTTGCCTTGTCGTTCAGGACATAGACCATGAGGCCGGTGTCATCGAGCTTGTACCCAAAGATTCCGTCCCGCTGGTAGAAGAAGCTGCGGGCCTTACGGTAGGATTCATCGTCAGCAAGAAGGGCGCGGATCTTGTCGCTGAATTCGCCGTCCACCGTGCTGCCGATATCGCTGGTGACTTCGATACCATCGGTCTGCGCCTGCACCGAGAGTGTGCGGAGGCCGAATGGCGTCACGATCGCCTCATCGTTCGGCATCGGCTGGCGGAGCTTCTGGTGGACCAATCCCACCGCCAGCGTCTTGACCGGGATGAACCCGCCGATTTCACCCGGATCGTAGCCCTGCCAGATGTACGTCCGCAGCCGGCCATAAAAGACCATCGCCCCGTTGTAGTTGCCGATCGCCAGCAGCTCATCGAACAGGTTCGCCTTGTTCTGGATGTTGATGTACGCGACTTCCTGCGTGCTCGTATCCGTCCCCTGGTCGAACCATGAATTCTCATTGTTGGGGATTGGCGTGTAAGAGATCTTCATCGGGTCAGGCCCGCGATAAACCTTCGGCCGGGACACACCCTCGCTCAATGCCCACAGGCGGTCATTCGCCGTGGTGATGAAGGAGAACGGCGGTGGCTCATCGAAGTATTCGATCATCTCGATAACTTCCGAGGAGGACGGAAACGGCGTGCCTGTTACCGAAACGGTCAGGGTATCCGCGACGAGAGATGAGCTGGAGACGGTCGCTTCTATCGGGTCCGAGGACGCAAATTTGACCCTGACCTTGCGGTCATCCGGGTAATCCATCCGGCCGCCTGCCGGTTTGAGGCTAAAACTGCTAGAGGAGATCCACGTGTAGTTTCCAGCCAATCGGTCTTCCACGTACTCGCCGAGGTCTGTGAAGTCGGTACCGTCATAGGCGAAATTGGCGTCGAGGCCGTTGTAGAAGATCAGCTTGCCGTTGAATGTGGTGGTACCAACGAGGCCGAGATCCGAGAGCCCGGTCTTTACCTCTTCATAGGCGTCCAGCGCCTCATCATACCGGTAAAGCGCGTTGTCGCTGCCCAGCGATATGGTCTCGATCGTGCCGTCAGAGCGGCGGTATTCCCAGCCGTCGATCAACTCGACAACGGATACCGGGCCTTTCTTACCCATGCCGTAGCGGAGAGCGCCAGAGCCTGCTTTCTTCTTGTTTGGGATAATGTTGACCAGCTTCCGGGCGTATTGGGAGGCGTTCAGGACGGTCGGGCTCAGCGAGGAATTCGACAGCGCACGCGGGAACAGCGTGAACAGGCTTCCATCGAACAGGCCGGGCCGGGTTGCTACCATTACAAGGCCGCCTTTACACGGCGCTTTTCGGCAGGAAGCTTGTTCCAAAGGAACATGAGGTAGCCGCTGATAAGCTCATCGAACTCCGCGTCGGTGAACTGGATCTCAAGTCCCGTCACCTTGTCCCGCTCATCGAAGGCCATCATCTTCTGGGCTACCCACTGGATGCACTCGTGGTAGGGGACGGGAATCTGGATGTCGATTTCCTGCGTGTCGGCGGTCAGCAGCGGCGGCATCAGCACGCACCCGACATTGAGCGTCGTGGAGTTGCGCGGATACGTCACCAGCCCGTTCATGATCTCTTCGTAATAGGCCGGGTTGCCGACTGCGGTGAGGCCGAAGTCCGTCTCCTGAATCTCATCAAGTGACTTGGCAGTGAGCCTTGCGTTGTTGTTGCCGGTGTCCGCGACAGAGAGGATTTTGAGGAGGCTATATGGCCAGATCGCCACGCCATCCGTGACGGTGACGTCGATGAACTTGCGGAAGAAGCCGGGATAGAGCTGAATCGCCCGGCTTATAATGCGGATGTAGCCGTTGTTGACGTAGCGGAGGATCTTCGCATCATCGTCCGGCGCACCGGTATTGCCGGTCAGCGACTGGCTTTTGATGTTGGTGATGATGGTGGCGACGTCCACATCAGAGGCTTTCCTTGAAATTTGTGGGGGCTTATCCCGCCCCCGAGGGATTAGCTGTTGTAGCCGATTGCTTCAGCGATGATCGTGTCACCGTTGGCAAAGGAGCCGTCAGCCACGGTCACAACGTTAGTTGCGGACGTTACTGCACCAGAAGGCAGGCGGTGCACACCGGCACTGGTCACGATGACCACTCGCTTCACGAGCTTGATCGCCTTGATGTTGTTAAACGTCACGGTCTTCGTCGCGCCACCGGATGTCACCGCCACAACGGCGATATCAATCGGCACCGGACGGACAGTTCCGTCAGTGAGTTGCAGGTTAGCTTGCATTTTCTGAGCTTTCATTGTGGGAGGCCGAAGCATCCCCGTTCGTCTTACAGGCCGCTGGCAGCGCTGGTGAACCAGTGGTGGACGGCGAAGTCCTCGCCACCCGACACAGTGTTGTCCACGAGCTTACGGTAGCCTTCGACCTTGGTGTAAGCCCAGGCAGCATCGCCACCGTGGTCGTCATCAACGGTAGTGACCATCATGGAGCCGTTCTGGCTCATGCTGTACTTCGTGTTGCCCTTCGGCTTCTTGACCTTTCCGCGAGCATAGACGAGAGCGCCTGCGCCGAGGATGAGGTTGTGGGCGACGTTGATACCGCCAGCACCGGCACCGGCGACGAGGAGAAGGTCATTCTGCCCGTCGATCGGGTTGAACTCATAGATACGCAGACCTTCGTACATCCCGATGTACTCGTAGCCGTCAATCACGTTCCAGAGGTCGTTCTGACCGAAGTTCACGTTGTTCTTGTAGTCGGCGCTTTCCTTCAGGTCGATCAGCGCATTCGGGTGGAAGAACCCGATGTAAGACTTGCGCGTCTTACCATCGCTGGTGACGACTTCGGCCGGTTGCATGAACCCGACACCGCTGCTCTTCGTCTTCACCTTCGTCATCACGCGCCGGATCATGTCCAAACTGACCTTGTCATCCGTGGCATCCACGTTCGCGAGAGCGGTAGCGTGGGTGGCATTATAGTTCGATGCCAGAGACCCATACGTATAGCGGTTGGCGGTGCGGCCCACAGAAGTGTCGGTGAGTGCCTTCACGATCGCGATGGCGCTGGCTCGTGACGCCAGTTCACCCAGTGCTTCGGAGATATCGCCCTCGATATCAACCTTCGTGCGCTGTTCCGTCATTGTGACGTTCGGCTCGATCATTTCCTCGCGGATACGATCAACCTTGATCTCATCGCTGGCATAGGTGTTGGTCGTACCAGTGCCTTGTACGCGGGCATCACCGGTTATCGGGTTGCTCGCCTTCAGAGCCAAGAACGGATAGGACTTGGTATCGCCAGCGCCAACGTCAAAGTCTTCCACGATGATCGGAGAGCGCATGTTTGTACCCGCCTTGCCGTCACGCATGAAGGCAAAGAGGATGTGTTTTTCGAGACTAGCTCGAAGTGCCGTATCGCCCCACGTTTTCCGGGCGAGAGAGCTGGTTGTAGGAATGGCAGCAGTGGCCATAACTAATTACTTTCGTTAGTTCCTCAATGCGCGGAGGCGCTGTTCGCGCTCCTTCAGCGGATCGAGGATTGGTTGTTCTTCCCGCACTTCTCGTGATGCGGGTTCTTGCTCTTGAGTATTGACGTTGGCGGCCGGCCGGTTGCGAAGGGTCTCGTTTTCAGATTCCAGCTCGCGGATACGAGCCAGCATCTTGCGCGGGCTGCTGCCGATGGCTTCGACCGCACGGAACTCGTCCAGGGCGGCTTTCCCCTCGTCCATCGCGAAATACAGCACGTCGTCGGGCTGCGTGTTCATGTACCGATTACGCAGATCCTCATCATTCGCTACAGCGTAGTCGAATGCCTTCAGGATCTCCTCGCGAGCCTTCTGGTCACCATAAGCACGTTCAAGCGCCTTCTGGATAACCGGGTTCGCATAATCTTCCTTGAATCGCTCATGCAGCACGTTGACGTGTGCGATGTCTCCGGGCTCGGGCAACTCCTTCTTGTCCAGAACGGCATCTAGATAAGCCGGATCAATCTCCAGCTCCTCAGCGATCTCCTTCCGGTCAAGCAGCCCCTCGTCTTCCATCTTTCGCGCCAGCTTCCGGAGAGCTTCTGCCTCTCCTTTCGTGGCGGAGAAACGGTCGCGGTATTTTTTGACCTCTGCCTTCAGATTGTCCTCAGCAGAAAGCGGCTTGGGTTCGGCTTCCGCCTCACCTTCACCAGCGCCTGCGGGCTCACCTTGTTCACCGTTGTCGCCTTCCTCACCATCGGCAGCAGTCTGGCTTTCGCCCTCCTGCCCTTCCTGCTCATAGCCGGTACTGGTCCAGCCCTCATTGGCCTCACCCGTTTCGGCAACTGCATTCTGTTGCTCTTGGTTCTGTTGTGCGTCGTCAGTCGTCGTCATTACTCTAATCCCCGTCATTGGACATTTCCGGGTACGCCCCCGGTCGGCACTACGGGGACAGGATTACCCCCGGAATTCTGTGGTTGACCCTGAAGCTTTGCGAGGGTGGCCTTGAGCTTTTCGTTCTCAGCCAGCGCGGCTTGGGCTTGTTGAAGCTTCTGTTGGAAATTCTGAGCCGCCTCTTGGTAGAGGTCGTTCTCTTCGGGGATGCCGAGGGTCTTGAGCATACCGGGAGTGAAGTTGGCCGGATTGGCTCCTGCCACGATCAAATCAGCCAGGCGCTGCTTGGCGTCCTGATCGAGCGTCGCAGTGTCGGGCGCTTCTTCGAGGTTTACGCTGAATTGGAATGTCGTGATGTCCGGCTTACGGATGATATTGCCATCGGGATCTTCCTCCGGCTTGTCATCTGGCCCAAGGACCGGCTCATTGATCTGCTGAACCTCGACTTGCCCATCTTTACCGACGATGCTGAACATCATGCGGTCGGTGAACTTCATCTGCGCCATGAGAGCCATCTTGCGGCCAGCATCCCGCTTGGCCTGACGAAGAAGGTCTAGGGTCATCGCCTGCGTCGTTTGGGAGCCTGATTTCCGCAGTTGAATGGCACGGCCGGAAGTGGCGTTCGTTTCAGCCCCTGTAGCTTCGTCAAAGATTCCCATGTTGCGCTCGATCGAGCGGATATGGCCTTCGAGGGACGCGGCGTGCACCTGAATCTCATCGAGGTTCTTCTCGATCCTTAGCTCTTTGCCCGGACGCTTCAGGATGATCCCGTCAGGACGGGCCGCTTCCTCAGCTAGGTTTTCAATGTCATCGATGGCATCGCTATCTGCGACGATCTGACGGGCATCGAGGTGCCAGTTGATCTTTGCCTGCTTCTTGTTGAAGAGCTTCTGGTCATCTTTTGCCGACCGAACGAGCCCATACGGCTTCCCGGTGTTGTCTTCGCGGTTGATGCAAAGTGCCGTGATCGGCAGGAGGCCTTGGTAATAGTCCAGCTGATACGGGTATTCACCCTCATCGAAGAGGATGTTTCCAGAGAAGATGCATTGCCGGACCTGATAGCCCATGTTCTCGGCAATATCCTTCTTGGACTTGGCGTTCTTCTCCGCCTCAGCCTTGTAGAAGGTGTTCACCGACTGCCCCTTCTTAGAGAGGTAACTGTAGAACTTCTTCGGGATGCGATAGTAGAAGTAGACGACCAGCAGGAGATCGTTGTCGTTATCGAAATATCCCGTGTTTCCAAGCGTAAGGCGACGGCTGAAGACATTGCTCGGCGGCAGCAGTGCATCGCTGGAAAACCCGCCGCAGGCGCTGTCGATGGATTCGGCTTTCTCCGGCCACTTAAGCCGCAGCTCTTCCCGGCTCATCCACTTCCACAGCCCCATGCCGCGACTGTTGGTGAAATTGATGGTCCGGTCCATGTAGTCGAAGAAACCGTCGAGGCCGGAATAGATTTCCTCCCGGATGGTGTCCTGAATCGGCAGGAGATGGTGATAGGCCAAGCCACTGATACGGGTCTTGAGCAGGAGCTGCGACCATTTAAAGCTGCTGCTGTTGGCCTCTTGCAGCCACATGACGAGCTTTGTCATGGCATCGGCTGCTTGGACAGCGTTCTCGTCGGACGTACGAGGCGTAAACTTGAGACGTGTACGGGTGACGATCTCGGAGCCGGTCACGTTGTTGATGCGGGAGGCAATCTGGTTCGACACGTACGGAATGAGCCCGCGCTCTTCCAATTCCGCACGCTCTTCGTCTGTCCACTGGTTGGAATCGTAGAAATCGTGCGCTTCGGCCGCTTCGTCAAAGTAGCTGCCAAAAATACGCGAGGCGATCATGCTCTCCGCCAGCTCTCTGGCGTATTGAAAGCGCGTCGCCTCGTTTGTGGCCGATTTCCAGTCCAGGTCGTTTACAGGTGCTTAGCGATGACCATGTTGTGCGGATACACCTTGTCGGAGATCTGCTCGACGGTGTGATTGTCCTTCGCCTTCTTCATCGGCACGAGCGTCAAACCGCCTTCGTCATTGAGCGCCTTGCGGTAATCCTCATCGGTCTCCGCGATCTTAAGCTCCTCAGCGGTGACGGGACGTGCCCAGCCGGGCTTCTCGTCTTCGTCTTCCTTCACCGGAGCGGCCTCACCGTTAAGGGCCTTCTGGACCTCAACGCGTTTCGTTTGCTTGGTCATGTGTGATTTACTTTCGTTGTGTATGAATCTAACCGCAACTTTTGATTGTCGGCAATAGGATTATGTAGTCCAGCTGCTTCCGTTCCGGCGAGCACGGGGAGCGATCGCAGCATTGATGACGGAATCGAGCATCTGCCCGAACTTGCTGAGGACATCGACCTGATCGTCATTCGTGCCGTTGGGGAAGACCAGGCATTCACTGATAAGTGGCTCGATCCACGCCTTCCCGCGAGGCAGATAGATTCCACGAGCAGACATTCGCGCCTGTATCGACCGGGCTCGGGTCACTTTGTCCGCAGAGCTGGCAAGCTGCTCACGGAACACGTAGACGTTCCGCTCCTGCATGCGCTTCTTGATGTACGGGTCGAGGCTTTTGATGATCTGGCCCTTTTCCTCGCCCCACATGTTCGGCTTCCACCGAGCCGCCAGATTGAGGAATGCTTCCACCCAGACGTCAGACGTTACCCGTTCCCGCCACAGGTCCACGACATAGATGTCCCCTGCCCGGTCAATGCCGAACACGGCATGCACGGTCCAGTCACCGTGGCCGTCTGAGACGGCATAGTCGCTCGTCCCGTAGTATTCGAGACCGGCGGGAATCTCGTCGTAGAACTTGAACCATTCCCGCTTGAAATATTCCCCTTCGATAGGAGCCGGCCGCTGCTGGTATTGGCCTGCGAACATGTACGGGTTCGCAGCCTGCATAGCCTTCAGCTCATCGACATCATGCTTGTGCGGCCATAGCGCCGTCCCATCGTCCCTCAGCGCAGCGAGCGTGATGTGGCGAACGCGCAGGCCGGTCTTTCCGGCCAACACATGGCCGGTCATATCCGCCTCGTGGAGGCGCTGCATAATCAGGATGATTGGCGTTTCGCGGCTGTTGCGGCGAGAAATGATCGTATTGCCGAGGCGGTCATTGACCTTCTCGCGCTCCACCTCGCTATCCGCGTCGTCAGGCTTGAGCGGGTCGTCAATCACGATCGCCCCCGCGAAGTCTTTTCCATAGCTGCCGAGGGTCGTGGACCCTGCCCCGAATCCGGTGATAGCCCCACCGGCCGCAGTCGCGAGCAGTCCACCGCCTACGTCAGTCTTCCAGAGCCCCTTAGCATCAGCATCGGGCTTAAAGCCGATGTCCCATATCTCCCGGTAATCTGGGTGCTTCATCAGCTCACGGGCTTGGGAGCTGTTATCGAGGGCGAGCTTGTCCGAGTAGCTGAGGTGGATGAACTTCGCGAGAGGATTGCGGGCAAAGCACCACGGGAGGAAGTTAACGATGCCCAGCTCGGTTTTCCCGTAGCGCGGAGGCATGTTGAAGATGAGGATTTCTGTCGGACCAGGCGCGCCGACATTGCTGACGCTCTTCCCCTCCACCAGATCCTGCAACTCATTGCAAATCGTGTAGTGGTGGTCGTTCAGGATGAATGGGAAGCCGAAGCGTGCCTTGAAGCTGTAGCGCGTAAAATCAAGAAGGCTCTCTTCGAGAACCAGCTTGCGGGCAAGGCGATCGACGCCATTCACCCATTAGAGGCTTTCCTTGAACATCCGCATAGCGGTGGCGAGCGTTTCGGGATCGAGCCCACCGGCCGGGAGCTTGTCACCCTTGGTGGTGAGATCAACCTCTGACTTGTCGCCATACTTTCGCGGGTGCATCCGTGCCGCCGCCTTCAAGCGCGTCTCGATTTGCAGTTTCCGCTTATTGATAAGCTCGTTTGTCAGACCGATCGGCTGTAATTGCGCTTCATTCCGTTCTTGCACGGACAGCTGCAACACCTCAATGCGCTCATAAAGCCTTCCATCGAGGCCGATAAACATGATCCCGTCAGGCATATTGTCAGCAAGATCAACGCACTCTTCCAGATACTTCTGTGTGCGATGCTGGACGGCTTCTGTGTACTTCTCCGAAAACTCAGTGTGTTTTGCCAGCCAAGAATAGATCGTGCTCTCTGTCGGCATGATATCCAGCTCGGCGATGCGGCGGATGGAATTGCCCTGAACGACAAGCTCGCAGATGTCCTCCGCGACCTCTATGGAGTAATCCGATGGCCTACCAGTGCGACGGATTACAGGGGTATTATCACTCATAGTTGTAACCTGACGCAGGCTTCTAAGCTTGGCAAGAAAAAGCTAGGGCTCTGCCCTCACGCGCTCCAAGCCCCTTCCGCCCAGCTTCCTACGTGCAGCCGGTTCCCCGCGAAGGAGCTTTCCGCTTGCCACCCGCATCTCGCCGCTGATGGCAGGAGGGCAGGCCCTCTCTTGCCTATTTCCTCCTACAAATGGCTTGAAGGTTGTCTTGGTTGCCAACCCGTGCCACCCGCTTCATGCACTGCGCTAGCGTCGGGTACCTATCCACCGTTAAATAGGTTTTCTTCTGGTACGGGGTACAGGACACCACCACGATCCAATCTCCATTCATCCTATCGCCTCGGTAGTCTGCGGAAGAATGATTGCGTGTTGGCGGATTCCATGCGTAGACGGGTATCGTTGAACTTATCGGTGCCGTGGGATTCGAGCAGGCGCTGGCCATAAAGCTGTAGATGAGAACGAGTTCGAACATCACGCCACCTTCCCTTCTATGGGGGTTGCGGGGAGAGGCATCCAGTGGGTGGGCCACCGGAAGTGGTCATCGAAATTGCCATCATCCCAGCCATCCGACCCGTTCCAGCGTCCTATTTGTATGCTGCCGTCAGGATGCCCCAACAACACCTCTGTCCCATCCTTCGGAGCCGTGCTGATGTCCCGCCACGGGCTCACCTCTGCGGGCTGGGCGCGGGTGGCGAGGGCTTTACGTGCTTTCTCTCGCGCTTCCACCAGCCGCACTGTGATGCGGTCTTTCGTCGGAGTGGTTTCAAGAGCGTCGAGGTGTTCGGCCTCTAGCAGTTCTTCTAAAGCCTCCCGCAGCGCCTCGGAATTGGTAGCGGCGGGGGCTTGGCGGTGACAGGCTTCAAGCTGAAGGATGTAGGAATGCAAAGTATCCAGCCAATACATATCGTCTTTATGTTCTACAAAAACTTCTCCAAACTCAGCTATTGAACGCATGTAGCGGTCTACATTAGCAGGACGCGCCACGGCCTCATCACTTTCGCTGGGGACGGGGTGTGAAGACATCAAAAGTCGAACAAAGGATTTCGTCCCTTCATACCCTTGAACCAGAAGAATATTCGGTGTTCGCCGTAATTGGTTGAGGGTATTCCCTGATTTGTTGGGTTTAGGCTGGCTTCCCTTACTTTCAATAAAAAGATCGTAGTCTGGCAGATAAAAGTCCAAGTCAAGCACGTGGGTTTTGAAATGTATTCCTGCTGAGGTGAGAGCATCCCTAATCAATTTTTCTTCGGGCGTTGGCTTTAGGTCGCGGTGGTCCATCCGTTCCGGCGCAGTTTTCTTGTCTACCATCCCACAACCTCCTGATGCGGGATGAACTCTGACGCCGCAAATGCAGCAGTCACGGCGATGGCAACGATGACCAGGCCGACCACGGTGAGAACGAGACTACGCATCGCGCTTCTCCTTCCGGACATAGACGACCTTCTTCTCCAGCCCTTCGGCTTCGAGGACACGGGCGCTGGGATTGCGTCCGCCATTGAGGATCATCGAGATTTCGCCCTCCGGCACACCGTAATGATCGGCCGTGGCGCGGATGCCGCCATGCCGTTTGTTGCCGGTCTTTGTCGTCTTGTGGTTTTGCTCGACCTTCCCAAAGAGGTGTTCCACGAACGCCTCTTTGGTGACGATCTCCACGGTATCGAATTTCACATATTGGTCTTTCGTTGATTATCGTTTCAGGCGCCGGTCAAGTGCGCGCAGGCGGTGAAGCTTGTACAAGGTATACGGCGCAGTGATCAGAATCAAAGCCCAGTTCCATGGCCACCAGATGCAAAGTTCCCAGTCATTGATAACGGCGTTTCGCAGGCGGATGGTTATCCCACGACGCTGCAGTAGAGATCCCCAGCGGGCGAATTTGTACTCCATCACCGGCCTCCCCGCACACGCTTGCGGCGGCAGTTCTTCGGATCATCAAGCCAGAATTCCTTCACCCGTGCGCCGCACTTGGTCTTGATCCAGCGCTCTTGCAGGGGACGGCCCTGACTGCGCAGACGCTTGGTCACTTCACGGATACGCCGGTCAGCAGAAACGGCGCCGCAGATAGCGAAAGCGCTCAGGGATGTAATGCGCTGCCCGCGTTCCATCGCAGCCAGGATCTTGCCGCAGTGGGATTCCGCCGCGAAAGGCCTCAGGATCTGCTCCGCGCTCCCTTCCACGAGGCGCTTTATGAGCAGACCCATCCGGGTTTCTTCGGGCTGGGGAGCGATCCAGTTCAGGAGGGATCTGAGCTTCATCGGGCGTCCTCCCCGCACTGAGGATAGCCGTTTGGATCACGCATAAGCACGTATCCACCAGCAGGCGTCCCTAAGTAATTGCACCCGGTGTCCCGATCTACGATCAGCTTGGTTTGGAACCGACGTTCTTGAAGGACAGCAGTCCCAAACGATATTGCGGCCAGCAGTGCTGCGATAACTACCGCGCTCAGGAAGTTGCTCATTACGCCACCTCCCCGTTGAGACCTTCGCCCTCAAGGACGTCGATCTTGATGCAGGCGATGCGGGTTGAGAGAGCGGAAACGTCCGCCTGTTCTCGGGTTGGGTGATATTTCACGATATCGAAGCTCTCGTCATTCTCAGGATAGACGTTTAACCAGCCCTTGATGCGCTTCGGCTCGACCCATTCGTCTACAAGGTCCAGTCCGTGACCACCTAATGATGAGAACGCTCCAGACAGGTCCCACCCCTGAACGCCATTCCCGTAAACAACGCCGATAGCTCTGATGTGAGACCCTTCCGAGAAGGGATTTGTTCCTGACACAAAGGCCTTCCGCCCATCACGCGTCCGGTAGTACTTCCCTGCTTCTAACGTCAGGGCTTTTGCTTCATTCATATTCCTCGCTTTCGTTGGGTTACAGGATTGCGGCGGCCATCAGGACGGCGCCAAGGGCGAAACCGGCAAGACAAGCAAGAATATGCTGGCGGCGGGTGAAACCTTTCGGCTCGGGCTTAAGAGCGCCCGCATAGCTGAAGGTTGGAAGGCTATAGTCGATCATTTGGATTGTTCTCCTCTGTTGGTAGGTGAATCCTCACACATCTATTTTTAGTTGTAAACACTATTTCGCACATTTTTTAGTTGCGGCTTACTTAAAGTTGGGTCAGGATTCTTTCAGCGCCGGAGACGGTGCCAAAACCAACGAAAGCATCCATCCATGACCACGAAATCCGACACGGCGGCCGCCAACGCTTCCGTGACAGAAGCCCTTATTAATGTGCAGGCCCACCTAGACCCGCTCCGAGCAAACGCCACCAGTCACCACGGTAAATTCGCCAACCTTCAGGGCGTCATGGAGCTTTTGAAGCCGCATCTTGAGCGGAATCATCTCGCTATCATCCAGCGGCCTGTTGCCAGCGCGTCGGGTAGCTGCACCCTCGAAACGATCCTGCGCCATGCCCAGACCGGAGAGGAAATCACCAGCACGATTACTATTCCAACCCAGCGCCAGAACGACCCACAGGCTTACGGCGCCGCAATGACCTACGGGCGTCGCTACTCCTTACTCTGCCTTTTTGGCATGGTGACAGAGGACGATAACGGAGACTCCTCCTCCTACACGCTGGAGAAGCTGCTCCGGGAGCTTTCCGCCGCAACCAGCCTTGACGAGTTGCAGGCCATCAAGAACCGCCACTTCGATAACAACCTGTTGGCTGATCGCTTCTGGAACGGTGTCTACAAGATCCTGCATGACAAGAAATACGCCACGCTCTCTGCAATTTCTCAGGTGTCGGAATGACGCCCTCGCAGCTCCAGCGTCTGCGTGACATCGAGGCGGAGCAGATCCGCGTTTTCCGCCTCTTCATGGCGCACCCGGAGCTTCGACAGGATTTCATCCGAATTCTTGCGACCCTGAAGGCCGAGGAAAGAAAGGTCACTGAAGAAGCGCCGTACATTCCTCCGGAACCCCCGCAGAAGAAGGGCTATGCGCATCGGACGCCAAACCCTGCCCGCGCTCCGTACTTCCAGCCGGGCAGAGCCTAGAGCTGCGCCAGAGTGGCTTCCAGCAGTTCACGCTGGGAGCCATATTTTTGCTCCCACGGCTTCTTGCCCATCAGATGTATGGCGTTTCGGGAATGCTGGTGGTGAGCCTCGCAAAGCGGGATCGCCTCTTGATCTTTCGCCTTCTGCCCCATCCCTCGCCATTCAATACCGATCGGGTGGTGACAGGTTGTGCGGCCGGAACATTCATGGCCCCATTCCGACGCCACCGCG
The DNA here is from genome assembly GCF_050587665.1 of Rhizobium sp. Nf11,1. NCBI lineage: Bacteria > Pseudomonadati > Pseudomonadota > Alphaproteobacteria > Hyphomicrobiales > Rhizobiaceae > Rhizobium > Rhizobium sp. Nf11,1. Next base: position 37,471 of record NZ_JBOBHU010000029.1, read on the forward strand.
CACCGCAATTGAGCGACACGAGCTAGATGGTCGGGGTTCTTCTTCACCCTTAGATTCTGAGGCTGAATGCCTATCGCAGTCAATCTGGACGAGAATCGGCCGCCATGCATAATGCGGCTTCCGGTTGGGGCGCATCTTATGAATATTGCACGTGGTCTTCTAAGGCTGTGGGTTGTGGTGAGCGGGCTGTGGGCGATTTTTGCCGTCATTCTGGCGTATGAAGGTATCGCACACCCCTACGTCACCGGACGTGGCTACTATGTACCCAAGGACATCTCATTCGCCCGCCAGCAGGCCGAGATTGAGAAGAGAGCCGCGCAAAACGCCTGGTCGAACTACAAGATCAATACGCCGGACGGATTTACCTATTCCATGACCGGCTCATCAGGCGATGACGCAGCGAAGCGCGTGATGGCAGCTATCGGCACCATAAATTTCGCGAAGGAGCCGGTGATGGTGGAGCGTTACACGGACGACTACCGCCTGCTTGAGGAGGGTGTGACCCGTGGAGTAACCGAGCAGATCGACCTCAGCTTGCCGGACAGCGTTCTTTTCGTCGGAAAAAGTGAACCCCAAGACGTCAAGACGAAGCAAGCCAAGGAAGTTTATGAGCTGGCCTCGAAAGCCCGTGCGTTGGTCGTGAGCAAGAAGCGGTCAGAAGCAATTACAGGTGCTCTCGAACTCGCGCTCCTCCCGCCACTGGTGGTGTTTGTGCTGGGATATCTTCTGCTATGGGTTGGACGAGGCTTTCGCGCCCGCTGATCGTTTGTTCCAGCGGTTCCAGTTCAGCCCCTTCCCCCGCTCTTTCGGGTCGAACCACTCCCCGCCGAAACGATCCAGAAAAGCTTGAGCCCCTGCCTTGGTGGCAAAGCAATGGACGTTGTAGTGCCGGTCATCGTGGAAGATCGAGTGCCCACGAACGCATCGCATGAGCTTCTGCTTCTCGCAGAATTCCATCTGCTCAGCGTAGAGTTTGCCGGAGGACAGCTCCTGCGGCTGGATGATTTGGAAGGGCCATCCACGGTCGATGGCTGACGGAGTGAGTTCACCTTTGCGCCTATTCATGGGCGCTTATGTTCCCTATCCGTTCACGGTCGTCAAGTGCTTGGGCGGCCCTTCCTCGCTCTTATCGAAGCGGCTTTTGAAGCCAATTTGGCGCGCTTGTCGTCCAAGAGTTCTTCTAGGGTCGCCTCTAGCAATTCGTAGCAATCCAGCAGATCAGACAGATCAACCACCCCTTCGTGGCTACCGACGTTTCCCACCTCACGCAGAGCCTGCAAGGCGTCTCCATGTCCCGGCTTTATCTTGTCAAGCTCGTCAATCCGGTCCATCAGGTTCATGTCAACGAGGTTGCCCTTTTTCCCAGTCCGTTGCCGAGGTACGCTCAATTGGTCGAGCAGGGTTTCCACCACGATCCTAACACGGTTCGCGCACGATCCGAGATCGACCCAAAACAACTCAAATGATTTCAGCAGGTGGCCAGCGGGACGCTCTGCGAGAGCTTCCGAAAAACTGATTATAGGTGGCGCAGGCATTATTGCGCGCACCGTCAGCTTTAGATCCTCGTCAACGATAGGATCGCGGTTGTAGTCTGTACCCACGTAATCGTATTGCACGCGGAAGTCACCGGTGACGGATACGACCTCTCCGCAGTTTTCCATTTGGCAAACCATGAAGGCATGGAAAATCCCCGCGCCCATATCATGCAGTTCCGCCTCCCTATACTGCTGATGAAGGTAATGTGGCGTTTTTCGGCTGATGCCCTTTTTCGTTAGCGCCAATCTGCCCGTATTGCAGTGCGGGCAGATAAATGCCGGGAGTTTTTGCTCGTATTCCTCAAGCCAGAGATTCTGCTCCACCATTCCCTCGAATCTTGCGTGTAACTCATTCCGCAATGCACCTTCCTCGGTATTAAAATCAAGACCTAAGTCAGCAACCCAAGTTGACGACGCCGTTCCTCCACCATCAGCCGGTCGCGCTCCCTATTGCGACGCTGAGCTTCATCGATACGGCGTTGTGTCGCTTCGAGATCGGCTGGCGATGCCGCCGATTGCTCCCCAGCAATGGCGTCATTCCACCCTTCCCTGTTAAGCCAGGTCGTCGGGTGCGGAATGAAGCGGCCGCTGTCCTTCGTCCATTGGTCCGATGCCTTCCAGCACTTGAGGCCGGCCATGACTGCATCGAAATCCGGCTTTAAGCGGTTCCAGACGGCGAGCGCCTTCGGCTTGCCAACCTTGTTCGGATAAGCAGCCCAGAATTCATCGAATCCCGACGCCGCCCCCTTGGGGGCTTTGGGGGTGTATGTCTTTTTCAATTCAGTATTATTATCATCAGTATTATTAGTAGGCGATTTTCCGGCGACGGCTTCTCCATCGACGGATGAACCGTTGACGGGTTTCCCGTCCACGGACAAGCACCAGTCGATGTGGCTGAAGACGCCTTTTTCATCGCGCACCTGCACCTTCGTCAGCCATCCAGCCCTCACTAGTTCCATGATCCCCGATCGGAAGGCTTCGCGCCCGTCAGCGCTTTCTTTGATGAGAGCCTCCTCCACGTAGACCCAGTTATCCGGTTTGGCGAACAGAAGGCAGTAGAGGCCTTTTGCTTTGAGGCTAAGGGCGGCGGATCGGATAAGCGCGTTCGGCACCATCGTGAAGCCGTTGGGTGGCTTGCGTAACTTATTCACAGTGAACCTCCCCGCCAAATAGAGGAAGTGGCTGCACCCTTCGCTTTGCAATATCGAAGTATCCGGCTTCGCGCTCGATACCTATAAACCTATACCCCTCCGACAACGCTGCCTTCCCCGTTGTTCCACTACCCATGAACGGGTCGAGGATCACTCCGCCTGCAGGTGTCACGAGGCGGCATAGGTAGCGCATAAGCTCGGTTGGCTTTACGGTCGGGTGAATGTTCTTTGACAACACAATCCGGTTTAGTCCTACCGCTTGCCCTCCACCATACTCTTGACCAGCTTCTACGGCCTTTTGAGCGCCGCCACTTCTACCGGTCGTTTTTCTCTCAAGATCGTCAAGACCTTCTTCCCGGTCTGACTTGCTGACTTTAGGGCAATAGAAAAACCGTCCGGCGCTCGTGTCTGTCTCCTTCCTCCGGTTAAACGGTTGCCGGCATGCAAACTCACCATAGACTCCATTCGTAAGGTTGCTAGGTTCGGCGCCAGTGATGTCGGCTTGCTGACCCGCTGCATCAGGAAATTCGTCTAAGACCTCCCTACTCCCATCGTGGATGAAGTTTGCTGGCCAACGGCCTTCGGCTGTTCTGCAGGCGTCAATATTTATAAACCCCGTGCCGTGTAATTCGACATTCCGTTTTACTGTGCCCTTGAACGGTTTTCGCGCCACGACGATCGGTTCGTGCGCAGGCTTCAAAGCTGTGCCTCGACCGCCTCCCAGATTGAGATTCTTGGGAAATCCGCTCCCAAACACCCACATTATTTGATCGCGTATCTCAAAACCCGCATCTTCTATTCCTACCGTCATGCGGTGATAAGTTCTGGGGCTTGCAAAGCTGATTAGATGACCGCCTGGCTTAAGCACCCGCAGCGCCTTCTCCGCCCATTCCTGTGTCCATTTCTGGAAATGCATCATCCCTGTCGCGCTGAGATCATAAGTGCCTGCGGCAAACGCCGCGCCGTCGTGACGGGCAAAACCGTCGTTTCTCTCGGTGGTTTTTCTAAGCTTGGATTGCATGGTGCGTACGATGTCGTCGCCATCCCATGCCTTTCCCATGAAGGAGATCCCATAAGGAGGATCTGTAACTACAGCGTCAACGCTGCATTCTGCTAGTTGACTGAGTATTTCGAGACTGTCGCCTTGGATGAGGCGGGCGACTACCGATTGTGTGGAGCCCACATACCGATGCTTTCATTCGTTTATGTCCACCGATGCGAAATTTTGGACTGGGGCACGGGCATCGGACCGCACCCCTTGCAAACAGGATGATTCAGAGACAACATCACCGCAACTAAAAGTTATCCCCAGCCTGCCGGTGACAGATGGACTACGAAGACCCGACGAAAGCAAGAATTGCCCGAGATGACGCAGAGCGGGCGAAAAGGAAAAAGCCCCCGCAAAAGCAAAACGTCGCAAAAGGCCACGCCAAGGTTGCTTTCAGGGAAGCTTCGGGCAAGGGCAAGAAAGGGCCGGTTAAGACGACTGCCGCAGGCTACCGCGCTGCCGCCGCCAATCCCCGGCGCGTAAAGTAGCCTTACTTTCGGATCGTATCCGTCAGCGCGTAGTAGATGTGCCACCACGGGCTTACCCGCGTCTCGGTCTCATCTAGGCACTTTTCTTTTTGCAGTCGGACAACAGGCGTGTTCTCGACGCCGTATTGCTCACAGTAGCCCAGCAAAGAAGCGTAATGGAACCGTTCGAGCCTGACGACGGTCACGCCGAGCCAGACATTCAGCACCACGGACAGCAACAGCAAAATCGTTCGCATCGGTCCCTCCCTCGATGCCGGACCATGCCTGATTCTCCTATGCGCCGCTAATCCCCGATAAGCGACGAACTAAACTTTGACGTGTGGATAGATCCGTCTCATGATTCAGCTGCAACCATCTAGGAGGCGCATCATGGAAACTTCCCGCGCGGTTCTCCGCGACGATATTGAGGCTCAATTTGAGCTTCCCAACCTTCCCCCGCCTATGACTGTCCGGCGTGCCAAGGATTACGGCTTTAACGCCCATCCGCCTTGCAAACGCTGCCAGCGCGAATGCGGTTTCTGCGCCGACTGGCGCCGAGACAACCAGTAGAGAAAGGAGGTGTGGGACCCGCTGTCCGATGACGGGATAGCTTAGTGGTTTTATCTCGGCTTGGGAGTGCCGTTACCCAACAGTCATATTAAGCCCCGCAGTTATTTGTTGCGGGGCTTCATAAGTTAAATCTAAAATAAGTAAGGCCGCGTTCGCGCGCGACCATTTCAAACCAAGTAAGTTAGTACAAGGGATGCAAAACGAGACTATCCAATGGCGATCAATACCGCAATACTCCCGATATGAAGTAAGCAATACCGGCCTAGTTCGGGCTATCAATTCCTGCAACCGGCACGGCCCAAATTTTATCCTTAAACCATGCCGTCAACTTCGTTACGGCTACCTCCGCTATAGAGTTATTGATGACAACGGCAAACGCCATTGTGTGTATCTCCACTACCTAGTGGTTCGAGCATTTCATGGTCCCAAGCCGTTTAACGCGGCGGTGACACGTCACCTAGACGGAGATCCCCTCAACAATTCGCCCGACAATTTAATATGGGGGACGCATCGAGAAAATATGCATGACGCCATACGCCACGGCACATTTGCTTTCCGAAACCTCAGCTCAGGCGTGGGATTAGCTTATCAGTTCAAAGAATATTGGTGCGGGCTAAGGCGGCTTGGTTGGAAGAACGTGGAGATTGCCAAACTGTATGACTGTCATCCGACGCTTGTCTCACAGGCAATTCTGGGTAAAACTTGAGTATTACAATTCACGTTTAAGTTGAAATGCTATCACCTAGATTTACTAGGATGATATTAACTTACCCTTCCTCACCGGCCTGCATTCAGCAACCTGCCTGAGCAACTGGCACGAGGCGACAAAGGCTCAAGACTGCCAACAGGTAGGCGACCGTTACCCTGACCCTCAGGTTAGTGCGTGGCTTAAGTAACGGTCTGCTGGCGTCTTACGGAGCTGACGTTAACCGCTCCGACCAAATCCACCTGTCCAGACCGTCTGCGCATCCTCCCAAGCGCGTAGCCGGTAACTCGGCCCCCTGTTCAACGGCATTGCAGGGGGCCGCTTTTTTTGGAGCAACACCATGATTATCGAGCTTTATGCCTCTGGCACTCAGGTGCCAGCGCTATACGACGCGTTCATTGATAGAGAGGGGAACCTCTACGGGATGAACCCGCAGCCACCGGAACTGCACGATATCATGCAGGTGGTTGTTGATGGCGACGGAGGATATCTGACGCAAGACCAAAAGGACTGCATCGACTTCCTCATCAAGATCAACCGCGTCACCAGCGTTCATGTCTATGAAGGTGACGTCTTTGTTTCCCACGCCGTTCATCAATCATGAGCCCTCTCCGGAGGGCTTTTATTTTGGCGCCCGCGCAGCCGAGATATCCACACGGTACTCCATTCCACGAAGCGTCTCCGCTACCGCGTTGGCTGCTTTCCAGTTTCTGTCATTAAACGACACGGAATAGAGCACGAAGGCCGGATTTTCCTCAAGAGTTGAAAACGACTCGAAGTGCGTCTCCATCGCCCGCCGTGCATCAGCAAGTAGGTGGGCGGCCGACTGAATGTCCGAAAGAACTTTTATCGCGATCTCGTCGCGAGAAAAGTGATAGGTCATCGCGGAACCACCAGCCCATCGCGTAGGTTTCTGGGGTGGGCGCCGCAGAGCCTCCACCACCCCCGACGAAAACATCGCAACAGGATTATCTGCCCGTTCGAGCAGCGCGAGCCGGGCATTGATGCTCTCCATCTGCTCCTGCATCACCTTTTCGGCAGGCGTCGCCGACTTCTCGAATTCGACCTTACCGCGCGAGAACGTAACCGGGTTATCAACCTCGTGATCCTCTTTCGTGGCCTCCACCACAGCAGCAAGCAACGCAGCGCGGGCCGCTCGAATGTCGGCAGGCTTCCGGCGCGAGAACTTGATGGAGCGGAATGGGGCGATGTCGAACGGTATCCGCTGGCCTTCGAGATGCATGTGGATGATCGGCTTTTGGATCGTGTGACGAATGCCGATTTCATAGAAGGCGTTCGGGTTGAGCGTGGTCAGGTCGGCAATGACCAACTCGGCATCCAGCAACGAGGTGATGACCTGTGACGTGATTTGGCCAGGATTGGAGATCTTGTCCGCGCGGGTAACGTCGAACTCCTTGAAATGCTCTTCAAAGACAGGTGTGATGATGTCTTCCAGCAGCCAGTCGGCGTGGATACGGTCTTCGCTGTCATCGTCACCGATCGGGCCGACGACAAAGCACATTTTCTTCTTGGCAGCCTTGCTGGCCATGAGTCTCCCCAACTTCTGATAAGTCTATCTCTAGCAACCATTCAGGGAGTTACAAGCGCCCGGATTGCATCCTCCCCGCGTCTTTTTTCTTTGACGGATAGAGCAGGATAAGCGAGATTCAAGATGCACTGCGGCGCTGAAAGTAGGAAGCGCTCAGGCGTGACGAGCGGCCCACAAGCCAAACCTGCAAAGGAGCTGAGTGGAACGAGCCTCTGCCAGCACGCTTTTACCTGGACGACAGCCGGAGTAACGCCCGGCCAGTGCATTCGGAAGTATGGCAGACCGGCAATGCAGCACCTTGCTAAGGTGTGGGGGTAAAACCTCAGTAGGTTTGATTCCTACTGCTTCCGCCACGGAGGGTCGCATTGGCGTGCTTATCGGTCTTGAAAACCGTGATGTCTCATAGACGTGAGAGTTCGACTCCCTCACCCTCCGCCAGATTATCCGCTAGGCTCGTAGGCGAGCATGTATCGCCCCTCCGGGGGCTTTTTTATTGACCACGCGGCCTATCAGCCCCTCCCACGACCGCCCAAGTGCGCGGTAGATGCGAGGCGACGGCGTGCCCCTATTGAGAGTCGAGCCAGATTCTGCCCTACCTCGAATTGTGCCAAAAAGAGTCCGGCCCGAGGGGGATTCGCCGGACGCCATCCTTCGCTAAGTTGGGGATTCACGCCAATTTCGGGGATGCCGATGAAGGTAGAATTCCACAAATCCGGGCCGGATGCTCCCTCCCGGTATCATTTCAAGGTCACGGCAAGTCGCGTAATGCCCAGCCTTCCTATTCAGTCGGACACTGACACCATTGTTGTGCTGCTGGATGACAGCAAAAGGCCATACAGCGAGCGCGAGCTGGAGATTATCACGCGCATCATCACCGCCCTCAGCATCTCAGGGGCCACGCCCCATGATCGCTGACGTGCCCATGCGTCTGGACTTCTACAAGCAGCATGTCAGGAGCCCGCGCTACTTCGATATCCTGATGAACGCGAACGGCAGTCTGGCCGTCATCAATCCCATGGCGATGAAAACCCATAAGCTGGTGATCGTGTTGGAAGCGGCAAAGCCTGTGACGCCATCGCCTCAGCAGATCGTCTCAATTTACGCGATGATAAGCCGGTACGGCTGGTGCGAGGTGGCGTTCTATGGGCTTGATTTATAAGTATACTTAAAATAGTTCATTTTTATATTTACAACCTGAAATAGTTGTGTGAAAGTATTCTCACCAACGAAAGTAATCCATCATGTACAGCCCCGACTTTGCCGATCGCGATACTCGTAATCCGGCCAACTATTCCGATTCCAAGCGCTACGGCGTCTGCGACTATAAAGCCCGCAATGGCGTGGCCATCATCCATGACGTTCTGGACGAGAAGTTCGACACCGAGGCTGAAGCCAAAGCTGCCCTTCTCGCTATCAAGGACTTCAAGGGCGAGGAGTTGACGGTCGTCGAGTTTCAGGAGGACGGCGACGAGATGTGCGTTTTCTCAGGCGTCTGGGATGAAGACCGATACGTGGAGGCGTAAGATGGACCTTAAGCTTCACCCAATCACAGAACCCTGCTGGGATGGCGACGAAAAGCTTGCCATCCTCAAAGACGGCAGGATTCTTCAGGTCCGCGACGATGGCACGCATTTCTATCCTTTGGCCGGTGGTAGCGCGATTTCCCGCTCTTCCTTTATCGGATGGGTTAGTTCGCAGGATCTCCGCAAGTTGGTAACAGCGAAAGCTTCCTAACCATGGAACCCTCTCAACTGTCCTTCATCGACCTTGTGACGGTGAAACCAGTTGAGCCACCCAAGCTGCCATCCCCGTGGTAGCTGATGGCTGAAGGACTGAAACGCGATCGCATGGGCCGCGACGACCGCACCGAGTTCCTTGAGGAGCTGGTGCGAAGAATGAACCAACGAAAGTAAGAGAAGTGGAACGCGTTACAGAGATTAAAGACTTACACCAGCTTCCATTCCGACCGGAGGCGCGACTACCGCACCCCACCAAGCTGCACGAATGGAGCGGGCTTTATGAGATTGATGCTGACAGAGGATGTTTTATCGTTCTGTCTATGAAATCCCCAGCCCCAGCCCTCTCCCACCAGAAGCAGGAGGGCTAGGCGATGACCAAACCAATGCATATTTTCAAGGCCGCGTTATCGGGACGATACTATGCAACCCGATCTTACAAAGTGCATAACGCAGAGAAGGGGCTTTACGAAGTAACCGGTGCCAAGGAAGACGTAACCGAGCAGATTATGACTATCATTGCTTCAGCACGCGCCGAAGGCTTTAAATCTGGTCAGGAAGCAATGCGCGAGCGGGTGGCGCAGTGGAAGACCTCTCAGCTCCAGCAACTAGAGCCCGACTCAACGAATCCATATTGGGAGCGGGATTTTTTCCAACGGAGAGCGGCCATCCAAGCAAATGAACGCGAGGCAAATGCAATCCGCACCCTTTCAATAGAGGAGCCGCCCGCCAGTTGATTCCGCCCACCGCTCGGCTACCATCCCCCGCAACTCACGGGGGATTTTCATGCGCGCGATTCTCGCCATTTCGCTTTTCGCCATGGCAGGCACGGCTCAGGCTGGCTTCTATACCGGCAATGATCTTCACGAGCTGTGTAAGGCAGATCAACCGGCAGTTCTAGGCTACGTGGCGGGCGTCATCGACAAGAGCGGATACGACCTTCAAGTTCTCGAAGCCCTTGATAATGCGCCAGCAGGCGACATTCCCACTTTCTCACGGAAATACCGGATGGGCGGCTTTATCTGCTATCCGGACGGAATGGTTCTGCGCCAAGCGCGGGATATCTTTTGCAAGTATCTCGCCGATCATCCCGAAAGCCGTCAAAAGGGTGCCGAGGGGCTGGTGCAGGCTGCGCTGTACGATGCATGGCCCTGCAAATAGCAGAAAAGCGCATTGCGGAGGGAAAGCCGCTTTGCGCTTAAGGTGCCGATTGGAGGTCGGGATTTACTGGCGCGTAGCTGGCGCTCTACCGAACGCCACCTTGTGCAATTCCGGGCAATTTGGCTGCATCTCCATACCTCGCCATGCGCTGGAATGCCCTGTAATGCAGGCTAACCGCCTTCCTTCGTAATGATGGGGTCACGTGTTCGAGTCACGTAAGCGGCACCATTTCCTTTCAGATTTGATGTTGCAGAGGCAGTGCGCCAAAGTAGGGTATTGCTTCGACGCTGTTCCAGTCGAGGGTGCAGCCCTTGCGGCGGAGCCCGCCTGCTTGCGGGTAAGATCTCAGAACCTCATAATCATCCTCGGTCATCAATAGACTCGCTGGGTCCCGATCCGGAAAGCGGCGGCGCAGGTATAACCCCGTTATCTTTTGAACCGCCTCAAAACTTCATGAAGAATAAGAAAAGAACACATGCTGATCCAGCCGCCCCAAAGGCAAATCATATAAAACGAGCTAAATCTAAAATTGCCAAATAACTCGGTCGCGCCTCGGCACTTCGCGTTGGTACATGTCGTGATCTGACCCATGCCATAGGCAGCGAGCGCAACGAGAGCCAGACCTGAAAGCGCAATGCCTAACGCCTTGGCGGTTGAAACCTGTGGGTCAGGTTTGCGTTAATCTGGCGTGAGTAGAAGAAATAGATTGCTAAACAGGCGCACGGAAGGGCCGTCGCCAGCGAGGCCGACAGCATTGAAGCGGGCGTCTGATCTACCAGGATCGAGAAAACATTCGCCCAGATATAAGCAAAAATAGGGACGCAAAGCAGTGACGTCTCCCAGCTTTTTGGGCCAGGTTTATAGAACTCTTGAAAAACAATGACGAAATGCGACGCCAGCGCGAACAGCGATGGAAGCAGAGGGAACTCCCATCGTAAAATAAGCAATCTCAACAATCTAAAACCTACCTGGCACTCCTGCCGAAGACAAAGCTACGATGCATTGCGCTTCATCTAAAAGAAGCAACTCTCCACGGTCCAGGAGCCCCCCTGAATTTTCAGGCATGCATAGCCTTGTGGTCCGGCAAGCCGTTATCTCGGCTCATGCTTGTCACACCTCCACGCAAGCGCTCCCAGAATCTTTTCTATTCAGAGGTCATAGCTTTTTCCCACGCTCGTTGAAGCCGGTTCCCACTTTCTCGACGTAGACACGTGATTGCTGTTGGGCGGTAGCACATTTAAGTCTCACACAATCCTTCTGAAATAGGCACCGGCTAGACCATGGGGGTACCGATGCCGAAGATGCTTGCATACTCATATCTGCGACCATGCATACGGATAATTCTTGCGCTGATGCTTTCCTTCCCAGGTGTGGCAGCCGCTACGCCTCCATGTCGTGACAACACGTTTGCGAAGGCCAAGCTCGTGGTTGAGGCACGCGTGATATCGTTCTCGATCGGAGAGTCCGGCCTGCTGTTGCCTCCGGACTATCCGGATCGAATGATACGGATCGATCTGGAGATTAAAAGGGTCATCAAAGGCACCTTCGCCGGCAAGAAGGCGACATTGTATGGTTTTCCGTTTCCCCCTCCGGATAGGTTATGGGAGCTTAGCATGATGGCTTTGATAGGTGGTCTGGGCGGCCAAGATACGTTTGAGTGGGAACTTTCAGCCAACAAAATAGACGGCGCCGTGTCCTTTTATTCATTGAACAATTGTAACTATTCCAAATTCCCCGCTGACGTTTCACGGTGGCCGCAGCCTTGATATCCATCAGCGCCGGCGAGAACCCGGTCGAAGTCCTGGTGTCCTACGGCCGAAAAATTGCCGAAGCCGCCCGTGCCGAACGACTTGGCAAGCCATACGCCAAGACGGCTCACTCAAAGCTTCAACGGCTTGAGTACTTCTTCACGCAAGGCCAGGCTTTCATCTGCATGCGATCAAACGAGAATAGGCTTGGCAATTAGAGCATTTCCGTTTTTCTCGAATCATGAAAATATCGTTTTATTTTTGCGCAATTCCGGACGCAAAACCGCTCCACACATTTGCTGGAAATCGCTCAAGGAGGATTTATGAGGATATCGCTTCTGAGTATCGTTCTTTTCACCTTTACCATGTCCCCGGCCCAGGCGAAGGATTTCCCGCTCGCTTCATGTGCTGGATGGAACGGAACGCTTGTCAGCAGGACCGGCACCAATTCAAGCACCGCAGTCATGGAAGGGAACGTCAATCAGGCCAACTTCCAGGAATATTGCGAGCGAGATCCGGGAGGCGAGACGACCACACACGGAGGGAAACTGACCGTAGAGCAGTGCGTGGCGATGTACATGAAAGAAAATGGGAAAGACACTTACCGTTCCACCGCCAATTGCCGCAAGGGCACCCTGTCCTTCTTTCCTCCTGGCGGAGAACCGCTGCGCGTCACTTTTCCATTACCGGAGGATGCAGATGTGTCGTGCGCCTCAGGCATGCCGCCGCTGATCGAGCAGTTCACGATGCTCTGCCCTCAGGCGGCACGAAAGTTTAAAATGATCGATGGCGAGTGACAGGATGGCCGCTTCGGCACTGCCGACGGATTCGCATTTGCTCCTCGACCCGTAGTTTTGGCCGGTATAGCGGCGCAGCCGCTGGAGGCGCGGTGGAGCAACCCATCCGTTGATGATCGCGCCGGCGGCTCTAGGTCGCCACCTGCCTCGGCTGTGTCAGGCGCCGGCCAACCGTCTGGCCGGGCAACTCAATGAACTTGTAGCCCATAAAGGACAAGACATAGACGATCGGGATGGTGACGATCAGCGTCATTAGCCAGCGAGCGGGATTGCTGAGGTCGGTATTTCCGATCAGCCAGGCGATGACCGGCTGCATGATGAGCAGGTGAATGAGATAGGCCCCGAAGGAAAGTTCCCCGAGGTTTCGGAAGAAGCTGTTGCCGAGCACGGAATTGACCGAGCGCGAATAATGGCCGGCGGAACCCGGAAAACGATCGGCGTGGACCAGGACAAAGAACAGCACCACGATCCCCACGCGCACAGTTTCGTGCAGCACGGTCACGTCGCCGCCCAGAGGGATAAGGACCAGCAAAGCCGAAATCGCGAAAGCCAGGTAAGCTCTGCCCTGCGGCATCCATAGTGCACCCGCCAGCAGCATGCCGGCGGCGAAGATGTGCATTTTCATCGGCAGGAATGACGGCATTGGGAAGCGAAAGCCCAGGTGATGGACCACCCAGGCGGCGATGACGGCCAAGCCGACGGTGACGAGCATGCCCTTTAGCCAACCCAACCGCCCGAGAACGATCATGATGAAGGGCAAGGCCGCATAAAACTGCATTTCCAGGCCGATGCTCCAATCGGGAAGCGCGGTGCGGAAAGCATGGGCCGGCGACAAGCCGAACAGGAAGGAGAGATGCATCACGTAGTTGGTCAGGCTGTCGTCCAGATAGCGCGATGCGGCTTGCGGCGGATTGCCATTGAAAGCATCGATGACCATTCGAGCCTGATAAATCTCGGGTCCGACAACGAGAGCAATCACCAGCATGACGTAATAGAGCGGTGCGATGCGGAAGAAGCGACGAGCCCAGAAGACCGCCCATGTTTGCGGGCTCTCCCATGGCTCTCTGGCCTTGCGTCGCTGATAGTGGAACACCATCAGGAAGCCCGAGAGCATGATGAACAGGTCGACCCCCAGCTCCGGATCTCCGATAACAGGCACCTTGAAGCCCGTCAGGATATGCGCATGGCCGATCAGCACCCATAGCGCTGCCAAACCACGCAAGCCATCCAGACATTCAATGCGTCTGCCGCCCTTCATCGCGCCCATGAGATACTCCTGTTCATTCGTATCCGCGGGCAGGGTTAGCATCTTCGACGGCAACCGGATAGTGTTAAACGGATTTTTGTGAGCTGTGGCACAACTTGTGCGGGTTGACCACCGATGAAGAACCGTTGGCGTCAGGCCTTCGACTGCGGAATATCCGGACGGAACATGCCGCTCCCGAGCAGGTTTCTCCCTTTGAGACAACAAGGATGGAGAAGACCATGTCCTGCAAACTCATTGCGATATCCCTCCTTTCGATCGGTCTTGCCGGCTCGGCTCTGGCCCAGACGGCGGGTGGGGCGAATTCCAGCGGCCGGCTCTCGGTGGCGCCTGTCATCGGCGGATCGGGCAGTTCGGGCACGGGATCTGCTGGCACCGGCTCCGTCGGCACCGGGTCGGCGGGCACGGGGTCCGTCGGCACCGATCCCGGCACGACCGGCAGCACCACCGGCAATGGCGGCCTCGATCTCAACAGCGGCCGCAGCACGATCAATCCGGGCGGCGTCAATCCGGATCTGCAGCAGGTGCCGGGCTGCACCGCAGGGACCGGTTCGCTCAGCGAAGCCTGCCAGCAGTGAGGACGGGCGACCGCTCGCCTCCCGACGGAGTGAAGGCCCGGTGCGGAACGGCGCCGGGCCTTCGGCTGCCGCCCTGATGGCACGCAAAAACGATGGCTGCGGCGAGAACTGCTTTACCGGCCCCGCGTGAGGTCGTAAAAGAACAGCATCCCTCCGCAAACGGCGCGTCGTCCCACATCCAGCCAGCCTGCCGATTTTTCCGGCCCTGCGGAGCACCCGAAGAGGATCGTCATGTCGAATGCAGCGCATCGCTCGAACCGCGTGCTTGTCGTCGCGACCATCATGGTGGCGACATTCATGGTTGCCATCGAGGCGACGATCGTGGCGACGGCTATGCCGCGCATCGTCGGGCAGCTCGGCGGCTTTTCCTATTACAGCTGGGTTTTTTCGGCCTTCCTGCTGGCGCAGTCGACGACGACGGTCATCTACGGCAAGCTTTCCGATATTTTCGGACGCAAGCCGGTGCTGATCGGCGGCATCCTGATCTTCCTCGCCGGCTCTCTGCTCTGCGGCTTTGCCTGGTCGATGATGTCGCTGGTGCTCTTCCGGCTGCTGCAGGGGCTCGGTGCCGGCGCAATCCAGCCGGTGACGATGACCATCATCGGCGATCTCTTCAAGCTTGAGGAGCGCGGCCGCGTGCAGGGCGCGATGGCTACCGTCTGGGCGACATCGGCCGTCGTCGGACCGCTTGCCGGCGGCATCATCGTCGACACCTTCTCCTGGGCCTGGATCTTCTGGATCAACCTGCCAATTGGCATCGTCTCGATCACCGCCTTCATGATCTTCCTGAAGGAGGACGTCGCGCACAAGCAGGCGAGGATCGATTATCTCGGATCGGTGCTGTTTTCGATTTCGATCGTCGCCCTGCTCGTCATGCTAACGGAAACCGAAGCGAGCGCCTGGATCCTGCTGTCGCTCTTCGCCGTCTTCGTCGTCGCGGGGCTCTTCTTCCTCGCCCAGGAGAGGCGGGCGCCGGAGCCGATCATTTCGATCGCCCTCTGGAGCCGCCGGCTGATCGCGACCAGCAATGCCGCCACGCTGCTTGCCGGCATGGCGCTGATCGGCCTTTCCACCATCCTGCCGATCTATGTGCAGGGCGTGCTCGGCCGCACCCCCATTGTCGCCGGCTTCACGCTCACCATGCTCATCGTCGGCTGGCCCTTGGCGGTAATGCTCTCCAGCCGCTTCTACAGGGCCTTCGGCATTCGCCGCACGCTGCGCGTCGGCAGCCTGCTGTTTCCGTTCGGCGCCTGCTTCCTGTTGTTCCTGACGCCCGAAAGCTCGCCGGTTCTTGCCGGCGCCGGCTCCTTCTTCATGGGCTTCGGCATGGGCCTGATCAGCCTGACGAGCATCGTGCTGGTGCAGGACAGCGTCGAATGGTCGATGCGCGGCAGCGCCACGGCTTCGATCATCTTCGCCCGCAGCCTCGGTAATACGCTCGGAGCCACGGTACTCGGCGCCATTCTCAATGCCGGCATCAGCCATTATGCGAGCGGCGAAACGGCGGCCGCCCTTCATAAGGCGCTGAACCAGCCGACCGGACTTTCGGCGCTCGCTGCCGATCCGGCGATCCGCAGCATTTTCGACGCAGCCCTGCACTGGAGCTTCTGGGGCGTCGTCGTCGTCGCGGTGCTGACCTTCTTCACCACCTGGCTGATCCCCGTCGGCCACCGCCATACGCGCGAAGAGCCGGCGGTGGCAAGTGAGGCAGCCTCGCATTGACACGGTTGCTCCTGACGGGGAGCGCCTGGCAATTTGCTGACAACGTTTCCTCCGTCATGCCCGGCCTTCTGCAGCACACGGCCGAGGATGACGTCGCGGGTATCCCCCGCAAGTGCGGAAAACCGCTTCGCAGTTTTCCTGGAATTACCTTATCGGCGGTTCTCCAAAACGCGCAGGATCAGGTTTCGTCTTCCCTTGCGCTGGGCGAGATCGATATCGCTGACGAGCTTGGCGCCGCCCTCGCGCCGCTCCAAGGTGATCTTGCGGCTATGGAATGCTTCCAATTCGGCGCGATGCGCCACGCTGATGATGGTCGCCGTCGGCAATTCGTCGATTATCGTCTCCATCATCCTGTCCTGGCTCTTCTCGTCGAGTGCCGAGGTCGCTTCGTCGAGAACGATGATATCGGGGGCATGCAGCAGCAGCCGCGCGAAGGCGAGCCGTTGCTTTTCGCCGCCCGACAGGGTCTGATCCCATGGCGCGTCTTCCTCGAGCTTTTCGCTCAGATAATCCAGACCCACTTTGGCAAGGGCGGTCTTGATTTCCTCCGGCGTCCAGCTGTCGGCGGCGCGGGGATAGGCCACCGCGCGGCGAAGCGTTCCGGACGGGATATAGGGCCGCTGCGGCAACATGAACAAGCGTCGGTCGCCGTGGAAATCGACGCTGCCGTGACCCCAGGGCCAAAGACCGGAGATGGCGCGCACCAGCGTGCTTTTGCCGGAGCCCGATTCGCCTGCTACGAGCACCCGCTCGCCTGGCGCAATCTCCACCTGGGTTTCCTTGACCACCGCGGTACCGTCGTCGAGAGTCACCGACAGATCGTTCAAATTCAGGATTGCATTGCCCTCTGTTTCACCGTGCTTGATGCGTCCCAAGGCATCGCTTTGTTCGGCCCGCTCAAGGCCGTCGAGCGACATCATCAGCGAGGCGACGCGTCGCGCACAGGCGTTCCAGTCGGCGAGACGTGGGTAGTTGTCGACCAGCCAACCGAAGGCCGTCTGAACGATGGCGAAGGCGGAGGCTGCCTGCATGACCTCGCCAAGCGTCATGCCGCCTGCGAGAAATTTCGGTGCGCAGAGCAGGAGCGGCACGACAGGGGCAATCAGCATCGACCCGTGCGAGACGAAGGTCGTGCGCATGTGCTGGCGCGCAAGCAGCGCCCATTGCCTGAGCACATTGGAAAATGTCTTGTCTAGGTCGCTACGCTCCTCTTCCTCGCCACCGAGCAAGGCGATGCTCTCGCCGTTTTCGCGCACACGGGTCAAGGTGTATCGAAGCTCGGCCTCCACCTGGTTCTTGACCTCCGAGACCTGGACGAAATGGCGGCCGATGACCGCAATCACGGTTGAGGTGATCACGGCGTAGAGAACCGCGGTGACGACGAGAAAACCGGGAATGGTGATGGTCGACCCGGCGAGCGGCAGCGTGAGCGCTCCACCGATCGTCCACAGCACGACGATGAAGGTCGAGGCCGACAGAAAGGCTGATATGACGCCGGCGATGAAATCGACCGGCGCTTCGGTGGCAATCCGCAAATCTTCCGAGATGCGCGCCTCAGGATTCTTGTGGTCGCCGCCGATGAGGTTCAGCTGATAATAACGACCGTTGGCCAGCCAGCGCGTGATCACCGTCTTCGTCAGCCAGGAGCGCCAGCGGCGCTGGATCATCATGCGAACATAGACTTGTGCGGTCACCAGAGCGACGCTTCCGAGCACGAGCGGCACGAAGACGGCGCTGAGATAATAGACGGTGCCGGCGTCGTGCCGCTCTATAGCGTCGAAGATCCCGCGGTTCCAGCGGTTGATCCCATATTGGAAGCCGACATTCATGCAGATCATCGTCAGAAGACCGATCGAGCATGGCCAGGCGAGCCTGTCGCCACCGCGGCCCCAGTAACGGCGGGCGCTGATCCAGAAACGCCTGAGCAAATATCGCTTACGCGCCTGCTCTGCCTCCTCGGGCGTGAGCTGCGGACTGGGTTCGATGACATCCGGCGGCGCGATCTCGACAGTCGATGCCTTCTGCTGGCGCGACTTCTCGGCACCGTCCTGCTCGGTGCCGTCGACCGATTTCGGGTTGAATGTAACGTCGGTCATAAGCACGATAACGGCTTACAAATCAGAAGGTTTCATGGCGCCGCGCCGACGTGGCGCTCGCATCAAGCTGACGTCTGCCGAGATGGGCCCCTCAGGCGTTGTCGCTCATAGTCTGCGGCAGAGATTGCAGCAGGGTCTGACGGGCGGAGCGCAGGTGGACGCGGCAGGCTTTTCCGATCGCTGCCTGATCGCCGGATTCCAATGCGGCGATATAGTCCAGATGTTCGTGGATGGCGCGCTCGTTGCGCTCGCGGGCGGCGGTCTTGTTCCACTGGTAGTGATAGTGAAAGATGATGGCAATCGCATCGTAGAAATCGGCGATGAAGCGGTTCTTCGAGGCGCGGTGGATCAACAAGTGGAAGCGCTCGTCGAGGACGGAGAAATCCTTGAAACGCTGGTTGATGTCGGCAAGCATGGCGAGATGCTCCTCGCGCATGGCGGCAAGATCGATCCACGCTTGATTGTCTTTGGGAAGCCGGCCGAACTCGGCAGCCGAATGCAGCTCGAACATTTCGCGGACATCGGCAAGTTCGAGCGCGAATTCGCGGGTGAAGCCCTTCAGCGTCCAATGACTGTTCGGCCGCTTTTCGATGAGGCCGAAGCGGGAGAAGCGGATCAGGAATTCGCGCACGCTCGTCGTGCCGGTGCCGATCTCGCGGGCAAGCTCCAGTTCGTTGATCTGCATTCCGGGCGCGGCATCGTCGGCAAGGATGCGCCGCATGAAACTACGCTCGATGATGTCATGCAGCGAATCCGTCTCTTCGGAGGGAAAAAGGTCGCGGTCGGTGGGCTCGCGCAGCACGATCTTCTGACGCTTGTTCCAGCGGATGATGCCTTCATCGCTGAGGCGGGTGAGGATGGCACGCGCGGTGGAGCGGCTGACGCCGAGCTGGGCGGCGATCTCCGGCTCCGACGGCAGCGCCGTATCCGTGCGCAGAGCCGCGGCATACCTGTTGTATGCTTCCTTGAAGACCGTGTTCTGCCTTGCCATCAGATCCCCCGCTTTCCGCCCGCGTGCCGGGATTTCCTTCCCGCTTCAAAAAGCGAAAAGGTGACCGACCGGAGCTTGTTCAAAATCCATTAGCGTATTTCCGATCGTCTGCGGCGCATTGCCTCCCTCGTCCACAGGATCAATATTCCCGTTGACTTGAAAATGTTTATTGTAGATAAAAAACAAAATCAATCGCATTCGCCGATGCAGCGAGCGTTTCCTTCAGGGAGAAGAGATTGGACAAACAGCCTTGGATCATCCTGTCGGCCGGCGACAATGTCGCGGTCGCAACGTCCGCCATCGCTGAGGGCTCGACGGTTGCCGGCGTCGAGGCCCGCCAGAAGATCGAGCCGGGCCACAAGGTGGCGATTGCCGATATTCCGCTCGGTTCGGCCGTGGTGAAATACGGACAGGCGATCGGCCGCACCACCGTCGAGGTCAAGGCCGGCGACCATGTGCACAGCCATAATCTGCATTTCGAAAACGACCGGCTCGCCGTCACCGCCAATTCGGCACCGGAAGAAGCAACCGCCGAGGACAAGGCGCGCACCTTCATGGGCTACCGCCGCGCCGATGGACGGGCGGCGACGCGCAATTATATCGGCATCATCGCCAGCGTGAACTGTTCCACCACCGTCTGCCGGGCGATCGCCGACGAGGCGAACCGGACGATCCTGCCGCATTATGACGGCATCGACGGTTTCGTGCCGATCGTGCATGACCAGGGCTGCGGCATGAGCTCGACCGGCGACGGCATGAACGTGCTGCACCGGACGCTTGCCGGCTATACCAGGCATGTCAATTTCGGCGGCGTGCTGATGATCGGCCTCGGCTGCGAGGTCAACCAGCTGACGCTTTACGGCCAGAGCGGCGCTGGCGCCTCCAAACGCCATTTCAACATTCAGGATGCCGGCGGTTCTCGCCGTGCGGTCGAACGCGCCATGGGCGTTCTGCGCGAGATCGCCGCCGATGTCGGCAAGGAGAAGCGGGTTCCGATCTCGATCGGCGAGATCATCATTGGCCTGCAATGCGGCGGCTCGGACGGCTTTTCCGGCATCACCGCCAATCCGGCGCTCGGCGTCGCCGCCGATCTACTGGCGGCGGCCGGCGGCACGGCGATCCTGTCGGAGACCTCGGAGATTTACGGCGCCGAACATCTGCTGCGCAGCCGCGCCGTCAGCGACGAGGTGGCGAGAAAGCTCGATGAGAAAATCGCCTGGTGGGAAGACTATGTCGCCCTGCACGGCGCCTCGCTCGACAACAACCCGTCGCCCGGCAACAAGCGCGGTGGTCTCACAACCATCTTGGAAAAGTCGCTCGGCGCCGTCGCCAAGGGCGGCCGCTCTCCGCTGACGGCGGTCTATGGTTATGCCGAGCGGGTGACAGCCCCCGGCCTCGTCTTCATGGACACGCCCGGATACGACCCGGTTTCGGCAACCGGCCAGGTGGCGGGCGGGGCGAACATGATCGCGTTTACCACCGGCCGCGGCAGCTGCTTCGGCTGTCGGCCGGCGCCGTCCTTGAAGCTGTCGAGCAATTCGGCCCTCTATGCTTCGATGGAAGAGGACATGGACATCGATTGCGGCACGATCGCAACCGGTGACGCGACGATCAGCGGCAAGGGCCGCGAGATCTTCGACCTGATCGTCGATACGGCCTCCGGCAAGAAGACCAAGAGCGAGATCTTCGGTTACGGCGATAACGAATTCGTGCCTTGGCATCTCGGCGCAACGCTCTAGATGCGATGCTAAGCTTTTGTTTTTATGCAATTCCCGAGGGGGCATGATGAAGACGAGACGGATCGGCAAGACCGGCCTTGAGGTGACGGAGATCAGCTACGGCGCAGCGCCCCTCGGCGGTCTCTACCGCGCCTGCCCGCGTGAGCAGGCGATGGAAACGCTACAGGCGGCCTGGGACAGCGGCATCCGCTACTTCGACGTCGCGCCGTGGTACGGTCTCGGCCTTGCCGAACGGCGCGTCGGCGACTTCCTGCGTGAACAGGCGGACGGTGCCTACGTGCTTTCCACAAAGGTCGGGCGGCTGCTTCGGCCGGTGCCGACGGGATCGGTGCCGGATTACAGCTATGTCGATCCGCTCTCCTTCGATGCCGATTACGACTATTCCTATGACGGCATCATGCGCTCGGTCGAGTTCAGCTATGCGCGTCTCGGCCTCAACCGCATCGACATTCTCTACGTCCACGATATCGGCGTCTATACGCATGGCGCGGCGAAGAACGCGGTCCATCAGAAGCAGCTGCTCGATTCCGGCGTGAAGGCGCTGGAAGAGCTGAAGTCTTCCGGCGCAATTTCCGCCTTCGGCCTCGGCGTCAACGAAGTGCCCGTCTGCCTCGATGTCATGCGCCATGCCGATCTAGACTGCATCCTGCTTGCCGGCCGCTATACGCTGCTCGACCGTTCGGCGGTTGACGAACTCCTGCCGCTCTGCCGGCAGAAGGGCACGTCGCTCGTCGTCGGCGGCGTCTTCAACTCCGGCATTCTCGCCACCGGCCCGGTGCCCGGCTCGCATTTCGATTATATGCCGGCAGACGAGGAGGTGCTCGCCAAGGTCGGCGCGATGGAGGCGATCGCCAAGCGCCACGGCGTGCCTCTCGCGGCCGCCGCCATGCAGTTTCCACTGCGCGATCCGATCGTCGCCTCGGTGCTGATCGGCACGGCCAAGCCCTCGAGCCTGACGCGCAACATGGAAACGGTCGCGACGCCGCTTGCCGACGGTGTCTTTGCCGAATTCGAACCCTATACGCTCACCGCGCCGCCGCTCGGCACCGAGGCGGTCCGGGTCTGAGGAGACACCATGCTTAAAGGTATTCATCCGCTGCTCGGCCCCGACCTGCTCCATGCGCTCAAAACGATGGGGCATGGTGACGATATCGTCATCGCAGACGCCAATTTTCCCGCCGGCTCGATGGGTCCGCCGGTCATCCGCGCCGATGGCGTCAGCGCCACCGACATGGCCGCAGCAATCCTGGCGCATATGCCGCTCGACACTTTCGTGCCGGAAACCGCATGGAGGATGGAGGTCGTCGGCGACCCCGGCGCCGTGCCCGAAGTGTGCGCGGAGTTCCAGCAGATCGTCTCGAAGCGCGCCGGCGATTTCCGGATCGTTCCGGTGGAGCGTTTCGCCTTCTACGCCATGGCTCGCAAGGCTGCCTATATCGTCGCGACGACGGAATTCCGGCTGTACGGCAATCTGATTTTGAAAAAGGGCGTCGTGCACCCGCACGAGGTCGATCTGACCTGATAGCTATTTTAGGCTATTGGAGTAATGAAATAAAATCAGGTGCTTGGAGGGAGTTTTCCGGAGTAAAAAAGCGCATTTGACGCCCTTGCAATTTGAATGCGCCTCGGCTAGCTTCTCCCTGCAAATGTTTTTTATCGATAAAAACCCTCCGCCAGCGTTCAGCGGTCCGGTTTATTTGGAGGAGAACGCATCCTGAGAGGAGAACCTTTATGAGCATTGTGAAATCCCTTCTGTCCCGCCGCGCCTTTACCGCGCTTGCGAGTGCAGCGGTCATCGCCACGGCGATGCCGGTCACGTCCTTTGCCGCCGACGTGACGATCCCGATCATCGTCAAGGATACGACGTCCTTCTACTGGCAGATCGTTCTGGCCGGCGCCCGCAAGGCCGGCAAGGATCTCGGCGTCAACGTGCC
This sequence comes from Rhizobium sp. Nf11,1, assembly GCF_050587665.1. Taxonomy (NCBI): domain Bacteria; kingdom Pseudomonadati; phylum Pseudomonadota; class Alphaproteobacteria; order Hyphomicrobiales; family Rhizobiaceae; genus Rhizobium; species Rhizobium sp. Nf11,1. The sequence continues at coordinate 60,263 of NZ_JBOBHU010000029.1, forward strand.
GGAACTCGGTGCCCAGGCCGAATCCGACATCAACGGCCAGATCAGCATTCTGGAAAACGCCGTGGCCGGCAAACCCGCCGCCATCGTCATCTCGCCGACCGAGTTCAAGGCGCTCGGCAAGCCGATCGATGAGGCCGCCAAGTCCGTTCCGATCATCGGCATCGACTCTGGCGCCGACTCAAAGGCGTTCAAGTCGTTCCTGACGACCGACAACGTCCAGGGTGGCCGCATCGCCGCCGACGGTCTTGCCGCTGCCATCAAGGAAATGACGGGCAAGGAAGAAGGCGACATCGTCATCCTCACCAATCTTCCCGGCGTCGGCTCGCTGGAACAGCGCCGTGAAGGTTTCCTGGATCAGATCAAGACCAAACATCCGGGCCTGAAGGTCATCGCCGACAAGTACGGCGACGGCCAGGCAACGACCGGCCTCAACATGATGACCGACCTGATCACGGCAAACCCGAACCTCGTCGGCGTCTTCGCCTCGAACCTGATCCTGGCACAGGGTGTGGGCCAGGCGATCGCCGAAAACAAGCTCGGCGACAAGATCAAGATCATCGGCTTCGACAGCGACGACAAGACGGTCGGCTTCCTCAAGGACGGCGCCATTGCCGGCCTCGTCGTTCAGGACCCCTATCGCATGGGTTATGACGGCATCAAGACCGCGCTTGCCGTCTCCAAGGGCGAGAAGGTTCCGGAAAATGTCGACACCGGCGCCAATCTCGTCACCAAGGCTAATATGGCCGATCCGAAGATCGACGCGCTCCTGAACCCGAAGATCAAGTAAGACGACAGACGGCCGCGCCGGCTTCAAAAACCGGCGCGGCCTTTGTCATCCATGGTATGGTTCACCAGGGATGGAAAAGACGCGACAAGAGGAGGAAAAAGTCCATGATCGGACTCGAAGAGGTGAGTCATCGCCATGATGACAGCGCCACCCTGAAAGAAGCCAATCGCATCGCCGCCGGGTCGCCTATCCTCGAACTCAAGGGCCTCCAGAAGAATTACGGTCATGTGCAGGCGCTGAAGCCGGCGACGCTGACCTTCCTGGCCGGCGAAATCCACGCCATCGTTGGCGAAAACGGCGCCGGCAAATCAACCCTGATCAAATTGCTCACCGGCGTCATCACCCGCACGGCCGGCGAGGTGCTGTGGTGCGGCCATCCGGTGGGGCTGTCGACGCCGAACGAGGCGATCGCACGCGGCATCAATGCCGTCCACCAGGAAGTGGTGCTCTGCCCGCACCTGACGGTCGCTTCTAACCTCTTCCTCGGCGACGAGGTCAACCGCTACGGGCTGATGCGCAAGAAGCAGATGGAGAAGATGGCGCAGGCCGTGCTCGACGATCTCGGCTTCGGTCTGCCGGCCGGCGCGCTTCTAAGCTCGCTGACGATCGGTCAGCAGCAGCTGGTGGCGACGGCACGCGCGGCGATGCGCGGCACGCAGTTCCTGATCTTCGACGAACCGACCGCCTATCTCACCCGGCAGGAATCGGCGCAGCTGTTCAAGCTGATCCGCCGGCTGCAGGGTGAAGGCGTCACCATCGTCTATATCAGCCACCGCATGGAGGAAGTCTTTGAGCTCGCCGACCGTGTCTCGGTGCTGCGTGACGGCACGCATGTCGGCACCCGCCTGATCGGCGAGACCAACGATGCCGAGCTGATCGCATTGATGATCAATCGCTCGATCGAACAGATCTACCACAAGGAAGAGATTGCCATCGGCGAGACGATTGTCGAGGTCCGCGGCCTCTCCGGTCCCGGGTTCGAGGACGTGTCGCTCAGCGTCAAAGCGGGGCAGATCGTCGGACTCTACGGTCTGATCGGTGCCGGACGCAGCGAATTTGCGCTCGGCCTCTACGGGCGCCAGCCGATCAGCGCCGGTGACATCCAGTGGATGGGCAAGCCTGTCGATATCCGCAACGAACGCACGGCGATGGAGCTCGGCATCGCGCTGGCGCCCGAAAGCCGGCGTGACCAGGGGCTCTGCCTCAACCTGCCGATCGGCCTCAACATCAACCTGCCGGTGTTCGGGCGGTTGAGCCACGGGCCTGTGATCAATCACGCACGCGAATCGGCCAATGCCGACAAGCAGATCCGCGATCTCAGCATCAAGACGCCGAGCCGGCGGGTTCCCGCCTCCAGCATGTCGGGCGGCAACCAGCAGAAGATCGTCATCGGCAAATGGCTGAGCCATGGCGCGCGGCTGTTCATCTTTGACGAGCCGACCGTCGGCGTCGACGTCGGCACCAAGGCTGAGATCTACCGGCTGTTCGCCAAGCTTCTGAAGGAAGGAGCGGGCATCATCCTGATCTCCTCCTACCTGCCGGAGGTCTACGAACTGGCCGACCGGCTGCACGTCTTCCGCGGCGGCAGGCTGGTCGCGAGCCATGATTTTCACGCGGCGACGCATGAACAAGTGCTCAGCGAAGCGATCGGCGTCTGAGCCAGAAGACTGGAGCAATTCCAGCAAAAAGTGTGAAGCGGTTTTGCGTCCGGAATTGCGTAAAAACACATTGATAGAGCATTTCTGCGGTTCGGAGAAAACGGAAATGCTCTAAGAGGGAGAAAATTCATGACTGTCACCCCCACCGAAATCGTCGCGCCGCCGCCGCGCCGGAAAATGAACATCCTGTTCGGCCTGACGCTGATCGGGTTGCTGATCTTCCTCTGGATCGTGCTCGGCTTCGTCACCGCAAGCTTCTGGACGCCGCTCAATATCTCCAACCTGCTGCGCCAAGGCGCGATGACGGCGATCCTGGCGCTCGGGCAGACCTTCGTCATCATTACCGCCGGCATCGACCTGTCGGTCGGCGCGATCGTCGGCTTCTGCACCGTCATCATCGCCTGGCTGCTGCAGGCGGGCGTGCCGCTCTGGGCAGCGATCGTGCTGACGCTCGCCATCGGTGTTGCGATCGGCGCCTTCCACGGCTTCGGCATCGTCCATATGGGCCTTCCTCCCTTCATCATCACGCTGGCAACGCTGACATCGCTGCGCGGCATCGGCCTCCTGATCACCAACGGCTCGACGATCAGCATCACCGACGAGAGCTTCAGCAATTTCGCCCGCGCCGATTTCCTCGGTATTCCCAGCCTGTTCTGGATGGTTATCCTGGTAGCGGTGCCCTCCTTCGTCTTCCTGCATCTGAGCCGCTGGGGCCGCTATCTCTTCGCGGTCGGTTCGAATGCGGAAGCCGCGCGGCTTTCCGGCGTCAACGTCAAGGGCATGATCTATCTCGCCTATATCCTCTCGGCCGGCTTTGCCGCCTTCGTCGGCGTGCTGCTCGCCTCGCGCATCGCGATCGGCAACGCGACGCAGGCCGACGGCTGGGAACTGCAGGCAATCGCCTCGTCGGTCATCGGCGGCACCAGCCTGTTCGGCGCGGTTGGTTCCGTGCACGGCCCGCTGATCGGCGCCTTCATTCTCGCCACCATCAACAACGGCGCGAACCTTTTGAACGTCAACTCCTTCTGGCAGCGCATCATCACCGGTCTGCTGATCATCGTGATCGTCTTCTTTGACCAGCTGCGCCGCCGCAAGAGCAGCTGAGCGGCGGGCAGGAAATCGCCGCCTGCCGCCCCTCATCCGCCTGCCGGCACCTTCTCCCCGTAAACGGGGCGAAGGGGGATAGCGGAAACCTCTCGGTCCCGCCAACGCCTCATTTGGCACGTCCCCTCGCCCCGTTTACGGGGGTCCGCAGGACGGGTCGAGACGAGTGGCTCGACCCCGATAAGGTGGGGTGAGGGGCAAGTTTTCCGCACGAACCGAACAGCAGTGGCCGACACAGAGTAAAGAACGAAGAATGCGAGACCTGTCATGAAAGCAGTTGTTTGCCGGGAACCCGGCGTGCTCGACATCATCGACCGCCCATCACCCGCCGCGCCGGCGCCCGGCTGGGTGCGGCTGGCCGTCAGCCATGTCGGCATCTGCGGCACCGATTATCATATCTTCGAGGGCAAACACCCTTTCCTCGAATATCCCCGGGTCATGGGGCACGAGATCTCGGCGACGGTGATCGAGGCGGGCGACGGTGTCGCACTTGCGGCCGGCACATCGGTCATCGTCAACCCCTATCTCTCCTGCGGCCAATGTGTCGCCTGCATCAAGGGCAAGCCGAATTGCTGCACCAACATCAAGGTGCTCGGCGTCCATACCGACGGAGCCTTTTGCGAGGAGATCTCCGTTCCCGCCGATAATCTCTATCCCGGCAGGGGCCTCAGCCTCGAAGCGGCGGCGACGACGGAGTTTCTGGCGATCGGCGCTCATGCGGTGCGCCGCTCGCTGGCCGGTGCCGGCGCGCGCTCGCTCGTCATCGGCGCCGGGCCGATCGGGCTCGGCGCGGCGATCTTCTCGCGCATCGCCGGCCATGAGGTAACGCTGCTCGATACCAGCGCCGAGCGGCTGCAGATGGCCGCCGAGCGCTTCGGCTTCACCTCCGGCATTGTCGCCGATGAAGGAACCGCGGATGCCGTGCGGGAAAAAACCAATGGCGACGGTTTCGATGTGGTCTTCGACGCGACGGGTTATGGTCCGTCGATGGAGAAAGCCTTCTCCTTCGTCGCCCATGGCGGCGCACTGGTGCTGGTCAGCGTCGTCAAGGACGATATCCGCTTCTCCGACCCCGAATTTCACAAGCGCGAAATGATGCTGATCGGCAGCCGCAATGCCACGCGTGCCGACTTCGAGCATGTGGCGGATTCGATCGCCAAGGGGCTTGTGCCGGTGGACAAGCTCATCACCCATCGCACGACGCTCGATAATGCGCCGCGCGATCTCGCCCGCTGGGCGCATGAGAAGAGCGGGCTGATCAAGGCGGTGATTCGGGTTGGGGGTAGGTAATTCCTGCCGGGGCGTGACTGTTTTTACAAGGGGACGTGGGGAACGGAGACGGTGCGGCATATCCTCTTCTCCCCAGCGGGGAGAAGGTGACCCGAAGGGTCGGATGAGGGGGCCACACGGAACACCCGCACGTTCAAAACTATCCCGCACGCAGGGGCACACGATCGAAGGACGCCGTTGCCGTCGGAGGCCGGTAACCTTATCGGAAAAACCGGCGTTGGCGGCCCCCTCATCCGCCCTACGGGCACCTTCTTGGAC